>NZ_CP025086.1:0-308333 GCF_004135935.1 Methylovirgula ligni
GGCGACTGCTTCGATATTTCCGCCTTGATCTCCGCGTCGGAGATGATGCGGCCCTGCTCAAGATCGACGAGCAGCATCTTGCCCGGCTGAAGCCGCCACTTGGTGACGATCTTCTCTTCCGGAATCGGCAGCACGCCGACTTCCGAGGCCATGACAACGAAACCGTCGTCGGTGACGACATAGCGCGCCGGACGCAGGCCGTTGCGGTCGAGCGTCGCGCCGATCTGGCGGCCATCGGTGAAGGCGACCGCCGCCGGGCCATCCCACGGCTCCATCAGGGCCGCGTGATATTCGTAGAAGGCGCGGCGGCCCTCGTCCATCAGCGGATTGCCGGACCAAGCCTCCGGAATGAGCATCATCATCGCGTGCGTCAGCGAATAGCCGCCGCGTACCAGAAATTCGAGCGCATTGTCGAAGCAGGCGGTATCCGACTGGCCGTCGTAGGAGATCGGCCAGAGCTTCTTGATGTCGTCGCCGAAGAGCGGCGAGCTGACGGAAGCCTCGCGCGCCGCCATCCAGTTGACGTTGCCGCGCACGGTGTTGATCTCGCCGTTATGGGCGACCAAACGATAGGGATGCGCGAGCTGCCAGGTCGGGAACGTATTGGTCGAGAAGCGCTGATGCACGAGCGCCAGCGCCGATTCGAACAGCGGGTCCTGCAAGTCCTTGAAATATTCGCCGAGTTGGGTCGCGAGCAACAGGCCCTTGTAGACGATGGTGCGTGACGACAGCGAGACCGTATAAAAACCCTTGGCGCGCGGATCGTTCAACGCCAGAACGGCGTTGGAAATTTCCTTACGCAGGATAAACAGGCGGCGCTCGAAGGCGTCGCCATCGCCGGGCGCGCCGGCATTGAGCCCGCGCTGAATGAAAATCTGCTTGATCACCGGCTCGGTCGGCTTGATGCTTTCGCCGAGGCCCGAGGAATCGACCGGCACCTCGCGCAAGGCGAGCAGAGTCTGCCCTTCCGCGGCAACGATCTCCGCGATCAGCGCCTCGACCTTGGCGCGGATCTCCGCATCGCGCGGCAGAAACAGAAGGCCCACCGCATATTCGCCCGCCGCCGGCAAGTTAAAGCCGAGCCTGGCGGCCTCGGCCTCGAAGAACCGATGCGGCATCTGGACGAGCATACCGCAGCCGTCGCCGGCCTTCGGGTCCGCCCCGACGGCGCCGCGATGGTCGAGGTTGAGGAGAATCTCCAACCCCTTGTTGACGATGTCGTGCGACTTCCGATTGTGCAGATTGGCGATAAAGCCGACACCACAGGAGTCATGCTCGTTCTGGGGATCGTAGAGACCCTGCGCCGGCGGCAGGCCCGGATCACGACCGGCATCGGCCGGGAAAACGGCTTTCACCGCCCGGCGCTTGCGACCCCCATTCCGCTGATGCTTTCCTGCAGCCGTCATGCTCCGTCCCCAAAACCCAAGCCGGGTTGAATTCGCTCAATTTGTGAGAAGGCCCGGCGTCCCGACCAGCCCCCTTCCTGATCGAAAATGCTGGAAACGTGCCAGCACTCCGAAAGGTCAACAAGGCTGTCCTATCGACGCAGGCGGACTGTTTCAAATTTAGGGTGAAAACACAAGCACACTTTGGCTCTTAGAGCAAAATATCGCACCGCCGATGCCTTCCGGCGAAAGGAACCTTCCTTGCTTCCTATTTCGGCTCCGGCACGCCGGAGAACACGTTCATGCCGCAAGGCCCTCGTAACCGATTTGCTTTAGGCTTGCGAAGCTCACCCGGATCGACATTGTGGACCAACCCGCCGCGCCCCGCCTGCCACCCGACGCTGTGAAATTCCTGATCGCCGGTGGCCTGGCGACGGCCGTCAATTGGCTCGTCCGCTTTCCGCTCTCGACCGTTCTGCCGTTCATCGCTGCCGTGGCCATCGCCTATATGATCGGCATGGTGGCCGGCTTCCTGCTTTACAGCCGCTGGGTCTTTCCGCGCACCACGACGCCGCTGGCGAGCCAGATCGGCCGCTTCATCGCTGTCAATATCGCCGGTGGTGTTGCTGTCGTTGTCTTCGCACCCCTTCTCGCGCAGGCTTTCGAGGGCGGTGGTCTCGACCAAGGCGCGGCGCAGGCGATCGGCCACGGGCTCGCCATCGCGGTCGGGGCAGTGATCAACTATTTCGGCCACAAGCTCATTACCTTCGCCGAGCCTGCGGCCAAGCGACTGGAAGGTGGCTAGCCAAACGTCCTCAACCGCGCGTTTTGCGGCCTTGCGAAGCCAGCGCTTGAGCTTTGCATGGAGTCCTGAACGTGAGAACGCTCAGAGGGCCAAGCCGTTAATCTTGAACACTCTGGTGGTCATAGCCGCTCCGTTCTCGTCCAAGCTGAATTCGTCGACAGGTTTCAGGCAAAGCGTTGCCGTCATGTGAAGGGCGGCGGCCCCAGCCTTTGCCGGTTCACGCGCCTCAAAACATCCGTTTCGATCTCTGTTGAGATTGGTCGAGACGTAATAGGCGATTTTATTCGACCTAAGGAACGCGAGCAGGTTCTGCCTATTGCGGACGGCCGAGAGGACTCGATTGCCGCCGACCAATCCCTCAAGCTGCAGAAGCGGGTGCCCAAGCACATATCCGACAGTTCCGGCGCGATCTCCCATTGCGTAGCTTCCCGGATGCGTCTCGCCGAAATCTCTCAGTTTCAGGGCGGCTGCGCTGATCGGCTGATCCCATTCATCCCGCCGCAAATTCCGGACCTGCACGCTGGTCACGCCGACCGCGAGCAACAGCGCGGCGAGGACAGATAGAGCCGGCGTGAGCCTCCCCTGTCCGCTGGTCTTCAACGCAATCATGGCAACGGCCGGGCTCGACGCTACGATCGGATAGGCATACCAGGGCCAACATGGCCAAGGGCTTCTGAACACCAAAGTCGCGTAAAAGATGATCGGCCACACGGCGACGATCACCCAGGGAAACAGCCGCCGGTCACCGGACGCGAGACCGATGACGGTAATTATCGCGAAAACGACGGCGACAGGACTCCAGATGACGCCAAAATGCTCCGTGAAGAACATGAGCGGTTCCCAATAGGGACCCGGTGCATCCGTCAAAGCCTTGGCAATTGCAGATTGCGGCAACACCGCCCCGAAGAGCGCAAGGTTGAAAATAACGTAGATCAGGAGAGGCAGGGCGCCGAGCACGATCGGCGGTGCATTTGCGACCAGCCAGCGCGGAATCAGATTTGGCTCTTTTCCGCGTTCCTTGAAAGTTCGCCCAACGACAAAAAGCCAGATGATGGCCACGATCATTGCGCTGTCCACGCGGGAGAGAATGATCGTCGTCGCTAAAAGCGTAAAATAGAAAACCTGTTTCGATCCGTTTATCGGAGTTATCAGGCCCTCCAATAACCACGGGAAAAGCGCCAGCACGAGGCCGACTTCCATGCCGGTGTAGGAAATTTGAAGGCCGCCACAAACGTAGATGACCGAGAAAGCCCAGGCTGTCGCAAGCGATGTCGCGTCGGACACGAAGCGCTTCAGTATCTGCCAGACTTTTATCCCGCCGATGACCGGAAGTATGGCCGATATAATGCCGATCACGATCAATGAAATCGTGTCGGAATGCCCCGAAGCCAGATAGACGGCAGCTACGATGCCGAACCACAGCGGATGAAAGCCGTTGGTTAAATTTGTTCCGTCGAATGAAAGCGAGCCATTGTTGACGAAATTCTTCGCCACAACAAAATAATAATAGAAGTCATCCACAAACAGCGCGGACTTCGCGTGCATAAGACAGAAAAACAGTGGGACAATTATAGATGCGTAAAATAATGCCGCAGTTATTTTCTCATCAAATTTGATCGTCAACACTAAAAACTCTGCTGTTTTCGGTGGCTCGCGTACGGCGCGAGCATTGAGAAGGGGTCGTGCGGCAAGACACCGAAGATAATTATCTGCGCACCCCTCAAGTATAAGCCGCGGCGGTGCCGCAATCCACCCGGCTTTTCGCCGGAATTTTCGTGAAGGCTGAGCAGTAGGATGGGACCGAACGGAGGGATGATGTCTGGCCAAGACGCGACAGCCACGGTTCGCTTCCGCCGCAGGCCGATACGACGCTTGGCCGTGGCTGCCGCGCTCGGCGCAACGCTGGCACTTTCGCTCGTACTTGCATCGGCCGTGACGCCGGCCGCGGCCCAATGGTGGCTGCCGCCCTGGGCCAATCCCAATTACCGCGGCGATTATCCGCCGGATGACCGCGGCGACTATTCCGAACCACGGGGCGTCAGCGTCGTCGATGTCCGCCGGCATGTCGCCAAGCTTGGCCTGCATCTCGTCGCCAAGCCGCGGAAGAAGGACGAAATCTATCTCGCGGAAGCCTCAGACCCGAGCGGCACATTGCATCGGCTGGTCTTCGATGCGGAGAGCGGCCATCTCATACAAAACACGCCGCTGCCGCCGCGCAAGAAAAAGATCGCCGCGGCGAAACCTGTCCCTGTTGCTGCCCCTGCTGCTGTTCCTGCTCCTACTGCGGTCCCCGCCCACGCACCGGACGAAGCAGCCGGACATTAAAAGGGCGCCCGAAGGCGCCCTTTCCCGATACGCTGGATGACAAACGCGGATTACGCAGCCTTGGCCGGCGTCTCGCTCCCGACCGCTTTCGGCGCAGTCTTGCCGATCGGTACCTGGCGGGGCTTCTGCGCCTCCGGCAGCTCGCGGACGAGATCGACATGCAGCAAGCCGTTCTCAAGGCTCGCGCCCTTTACGTAGACATGGTCGGCAAGCTGGAAGCGGCGCTCGAATGCACGGGCCGCGATGCCCTGATAAAGCACTTCCGGTTTCGCTTCACTGCTCTCGAGGCGCGCCTCTTTCGAGCCGCGGATGAGCACGCTGTTCTCGCGGCTCTCGACCGAAAGCTCATTTTCGGTGAAGCCGGCGACGGCGACGGTGATGCGATAGGAGTCTTCGCCCGTCCGCTCGATATTATAGGGCGGATAGGTCGGCGCCGCATCAAAGCCGGCGGCTTGATCGACGAGATTGAACAGACGGTCGAAGCCGATGGTCGACCGGTAAAGCGGGGTAAGGTCTAGTTGGCGCATTCCAGTTCTCCTCAAAAAAAGCGAGCAGGCACAGCAGGCCTAAGGCCCTGACTGCAACCCGTTTTCCGCGCGTCCAAGTGGCCCGCGCAGTTTTGATGTGGTAACGGTTCCGACCGTTGCAAGAGGATTTCCGGCAAGATTCGCGCGGCCGCTTGCGGCGCCAAAATCAGCAAAGGCGAGGCTTCGACTTGGGCCTGATCAGCATCCCGGCCAATCCCGTCCCTGAGGGCGCGACGGTGATCTCGCTGACGACGCAGGACGGTGTCAGCCTGCGCGCGGCGCGCTGGGAAGGCAGACTCAAGCAGCGCGGTACGGTGGTGGTCCTGACCGGCCGGGCCGAATTCATCGAGCGCTATTTCGAGACGATCGCCGAATTGCTGGCGCGCGGCTTCGCCGTCGTCGCCCTCGACTGGCGCGGCCAGGGACTTTCGGAACGCCAGCTCCGCAATTCCCGCAAAGGTCATATCGACGATTTCGAGATTTACGAGCGCGATCTCATCGCCTTGCGCGAGCAGATCCTCGAACCCTTCTGCCCCAAACCCTGGTTCGCGCTCGGCCATAGCATGGGCGCCGCGGTGCTGATCGCGCAAGCGCACGCCGGCCGCTCACCCTTCACCCGGCTGGTCCTGACCTCGCCGATGATCGATCTCTACCAATTGCGGTTCAAGACCGGCGCGCGCCTCTTCATCGAAGGGCTCGATATCGTGGGCCTCGGCGGCGCCTATATTCCCGGCGGCGGCGGCCGCTCGATCTTTCTGCGGCCCTTCGCGCGTGATGTGCTGACCTCGGACGAACAGCGGCACGACCGCACGGTCGCGGTTCTCGAAGCCGCGCCGCAGCTCCTTCTCGGCAGCCCGACGGTAAGCTGGTCGAACGCCGCCCTGCGGCTGATGCGGCAATTCGAAAATCCCGATTATGCCCGCCGCACGCTGACGCCGATTCTGGTCATCGCCGCGGGCGCCGACCGCATTGTCGCAACACCGGCGATCGAGGCTTTCGCCAGCCGCCTGAAGGCCGGGCATTTCATCACCCTGCCCCAGGCGCGGCACGACCTCTTGATGGAGCGGGATGTGTTCCGCAGCCAGTTCTGGGCGGCTTTCGACGCTTTCGTGCCGGGCGCCGACGACGAACTGGCGAGGACCCTGCGCGCAGCCCCGCCCCAGCGGCGGCGCCGGCCTTTCTGGGCGCGGCAGCGCGCGGCGCGAGTCTAGAAACGGGCGCTAATCGGCCAGAAGAGCGAGCACGGCCTCGTGCAGGCGCTTGTCGCCCGCGGCAATGACATTGCCGCCCGAGGCGGCGCTTTCGCCAGTCCAGGTGGTGATGATGCCGCCTGCGCCCTCGATGATCGGAATAAGCGGCGCGATGTCATAGGCTTTAACGCCCGCTTCCATGACGCAATCGACATGACCCGCGGCGAGCATGGCGAAGGCATAGCAATCATAGCCGTAGCGCGACAGCCGCACCTGCTGCTCAACACGGCGGAACCTGGCAAGTTCCGCAGGCGGATAGAGCAGCGGCGAGGTCGTCAGCAAGGTCGCGCGCGAAAGCTGCGCGCAGGCGCGGACATACAGGCGGCGCAACGTCGGCGCATGATCGTGCCCCGGGCCGCGCCAGGTCGCGATCTTGCCGTCGCCGAAGAAATATTCGCGCGTGAACGGCTGCGCCATCGCGCCATAGATTGGCCGGCCTGCGTGCATCAGGCCGATCAATGTCCCCCATGTCGGGAAGCCGGAGATAAAGCTCTTCGTGCCGTCGATCGGATCAAGCACCCAGACATATTCGGCGTCTTCGTGCTCGGTGCCGAATTCCTCGCCGATGATGCCGTGACGCGCGAAGGTTTCGCGGATCAGCCGGCGCATCGCGGCTTCCGCGGCGCGGTCCGCCTCCGTGACGGGATCGAAAACCGAGCCGCCGCTCTTGTCTTCTGCGCCGATCGCGGTCCGGAAAAATGGCAGGATGGTCTGCCCGGCGAGATCGGCGAGCTTTTCGATGAAAGCAGTAAGGTCGACGGCGGTCATGTGAGCCTCAATATGGACCCGCCGACCATAGAGCCTCGCGGCATCACGCCGAACATTCCAACACCGAAACAAGGCCAGCGTTGCATTGGAGCAACGCTCTTAAAATCCGGCACATACGATATAAGATATTTGAAAATAACAAGTTAAGGACATTTGTGCGTCCGACGGCCGCAGCAGGGGAAAATAGGTCAATAAGACTTGCGCTTTGTGCGATGCACGTGCATATTATTGCGGTGCGACAACCCGGTTGTCGCCGATGCCCTCCTTGGGCGTTTCCTCCCTAGACTTGGGCCGCTTGCTTCATTGCAAGCGGCCTCTTTAGTTTTAGGTCTCTATATATCGGCGGCTTTATTCGGCTGCCGCGCGTGTGCCGGAAAGACCCGCAGCGACATGCGCGGCAAGCGCGGCGAGGACTTTCGTCAAGTCCTGCACGATGGCGCCAAAGTTCTCGCTCCTGGCGAGAGTCACTTCGTCCATGTAGAGACCGCGATTGATCTCGATCTGGATCGCGTGGAGATTGTTGCCCGGGTCGCCATAATGTTCGGTGATGAACCCGCCCGCATAAGGCTTGTTGCGGAGAACCGAATAGCCGAGGGCGCGCAACTCATGCTCGGCCCGATCCACGAGATCGGCGGCGCAGCTCGTTCCATAGCGGTCGCCGAGGACGAAATCCGCCTTCACCTTGCGCTCGCTGTCACGGGTGGGCTGACAGGTCGAAAGCGACGGCATGGAATGACAATCGACGAGAACCGCCGTACCAAAATTCTGCCAGGCCCGCGCCAGCAGCGCTTCCAGCGTGCGGTGATAGGGATGGTAGAACGCCTCGATGCGCGCCAGCACTTCGTCGAGTCTGAGGCGGCGGGCATAGATTTCCTGCGAATCCCCGACGACCCGCGCCACTGTGCCGAGGCCGCCCGCAACGCGGACGGACCGCGTATTGGCGAAACCCGGCAGACGGGTGTCGAACATGCGCGGATCAAGCTCATAGGGCTCGCGGTTGAGGTCGAGATAGGCCCGGGGAAAGTGTGCGCGCAGCAAGGGGGCGCCGGATTTGAGGCCGCCCATGAACAACTCGTCGACATAGGAGTCTTCGGAGTGGCGCAACGTCGTCAGATCGAGCCGGGAACTGGCCAGAAACCGCGCCGGATAGATTGAGCCCGAATGCGGCGAGGACAGAACGAGCGGCGACGTCAACGCAGCCGGCTCGATCAGCTCGAAGGGCGGATCGAGCTCCGGTTCATGAGCCTTGGCGTCCGCCGCCAGGGGATAAGGCGGATGGGTGCCGGGCGCGAAAGCGGACATCAATGCTCCAATCAGCGGGCATGGTAGAAAGCCGGGCAAAGCCCCGAGCCACGGCCCAGGCCCTCTTTACGCCTAAGTCTGGCATCAGACGGGCGGTCTGTCGATGCCACAATAGTCGGTCAAATTTCCGCGAAAGCGCAGACAGTTAGCTGATTATGTGCTCACTTTCACTCGATTTTTACCGGATCCTGCTTTGATGACGCGATGATTCAGGGGCTGAAATGACCGACGATTCCTTTTTGATAAATCCAAAAATCCTGCTGGCCGAAGACGACAACGACATGCGCCGCTTCCTGGCCAAGGCGTTGCAGAATGCCGGTTATGCCGTCACTTCCTTCGACAACGGGCTCGCCGCCTATAACCGGCTGCGCGAGGAGCCGTTCGAATTGCTGCTCACGGACATCGTGATGCCGGAGATGGACGGCATCGAACTCGCGCGCCGGGCGACGGAACTCGACCCCGAAATCAAGGTGATGTTCATCACCGGCTTCGCCGCCGTCGCGCTGAACCCCGACAATCACGCGCCGCGCCAGGCCAAGATCCTGTCGAAGCCCTTCCATCTGCGCGACCTCGTCAACGAGGTGCAGCGCCTGCTCGCGGCCTGATGGCCAGCGGCGCCGCAACGGCTTGCGCCCCGTCCGTGAAGCCGATATAGGCTCTGCTCCCGCGGCCCCAAAAGGCCGTCCCGGAGGGGGCCAGGAAGACCAAACGTCTTCCAAAGCATCCCACTCCAAATTGTCGATTTCGGGCGCGTAGCTCAGCGGGAGAGCACTACGTTGACATCGTAGGGGTCACAGGTTCGATCCCTGTCGCGCCCACCATCGAAATCAATATCTTACCCGTTATTCTGCCGCGGCGGTATTTTCCAGCGGCAGACGCGCGCCCTCGGGCGGCTTCCCCGGCCTCAGCCGTGGCCGTGAGCCAGAAAGATCTGCAGCAGCGTAACCAAAGTCTCGGCGAGAATGAGCGCGACGATGACCGCCTCGAGCCGGGCCGAGCGATCGACGTCTAAAATATCGGTGAGTGTCTGGCCGGTCTCGACGATCACGTTGAGCTTCTGCGTCACCGCCTTGGCGCGCTCGTTCAGTTCATATTCGTCTTCGAGCCTCGCATAGAGTCGCTCCAGGCTTGAGTGATCCCAGAGAATGTCTGGCTTTTCCTCGACTGCGACCCGGCCGGAAATGCGGTGCTGCGCGATGAGCGCCTGCCCGATCAGCTTCAGCATCGAACGCCGGTTCCAGGGCGCGCGGCCGGTCCGCGCGAGTTCGACGGCGAAGGGCTCGATGGCGTCGAAGACGCCGCCGAGCCTGTTCTCGTCGCGCGCGAGCGCCACGGATTTTGAGAGCACATCGGCAACGATGAGAAAGCGCGCCGGCGAGAGATCGGGGATTTCGACGGGGCCGCCGGGCTGTACGCGATCGTCATAATCGGCGCGGATCTCAAGTGAGGCCGTTTCTTCGTTTTTGCCGTCCCGCCGCCCGGAAATTCGTCCCGCGATCTTCTCGAGAAAGCCGGCTTCGTCGGCGGGGCTCATCCCCGCAAAGACGACGACGCCAAAGCGGTAGAGCGCGACGAATTTGGTCGGCGAGAGCCGCGTCGCGAGCGGTACGGTCGCGATCATGTCGCCGCGCTCGAACCCGGCGGCGTCGATCCGGTCGCCAACATGGATCGCATGCGCAAGGACGCGCGTGATCGGCAGGCACGCGCCCGCCACGATCGGCACCGGCCCGCCGTCAATCGAGATGTTCGGCATATTGTCCGGCATTTTCCCGCACCATCCCAATTTCGGTGAGCGTCGACGATCCCTGTCGCGCCCACCATCGAAATCAATGTGTTGCACGATCCCGGCACGCACTGACAGGCTACGGCATTAAAAAGCTCAATGCCCTTCGGCATGTCCGGCGCGCCATTGGCGCACCGCCGCGAGCGTATTCCTGATGTGCTTGTCCGGAGACGGATCGGAATAGGCATAGATGATCCGACCGCCCGGCGCGATCACGTAGGAAATGCGGTCGGCGAACGTCTCCCCCGTTGCTGTCGGCGCGGTGCGGAGAGAATCATAGGCGCGGATCACAGAGAGATCCGGATCGGCCGCCACCGGAAATTTGTCGCGGCAGGCTTCAGTCGAGAATTTTCGCTGCGTCTCGATAGTATCCTTCGAAATGCCGATGAGACTCGCGCCCGCGGCAGTAAAATCAGCCGCCGCCTCGGCGAATTCATGCGCCTCGATCGTGCAGCCCCTGGTGAAGGACTTCGGGTAGAAATAAAGCACGACCGGCCCCTTCTTCAGGGCCTGCGCCAGGGAAAAGGTGAAGTCCTTGCCGCCGACCGCCGCCTGCACCGTGAAACCGGGCGCGGCATCGCCCGGCTTCAGGGCCGCCCATGCGGGCGTCGCGAGCAGGCCCACGAGCATCAAGGATGCGATGAAAGACTTCATCCGGCTGGCTCACCCCTAGAAATTTCCGACGCCATACTGCGCCTGGATCGAAGTCCCGTCACGAGCAGCTTCAACGGACTCCTTCAATCCGCCGTGAGTCGCCGCTTCGTACTTCATCGTCCGCCTGCCGCCACCGGCCTACTGCCGAGAGTATTCAATATAAAGTCCATTGACTTTGTATTATTGTGATGGTCTGTTCCTCCGGATTGGCGCGGTGATTTTGATGCTATCCTATTCAATTATAATGGGAAAAGTCTCCTCGTGCGGAGATTTTGGACCGGCTGCATCCGCGCCGCGCCAAGCCGTTTGCCGTAACCATTTCCGTTCCTCACTCAAATTTGCCGCGCCGTCCAAAGCGGCCTCCTCCAGCAAAAGAAGCGTGGGATGAAATTTGTTCGTCTGCTGACTGCCGCGGCAATTGCGTCCGCGGCCTTCACTGTGCCGCTGCACGCGGAGGGCCTGATCCGCATCGTCCAGCAATTCGGCACCGTCTTTTTGCCGCTCGATGTCATCCGCGATCAGCATCTCGTCGAAAAACACGGTAAGGCGCTCGGCATCGACATCACGACGGAATGGCATCAGCTTTCCGGCGGCGCCGTGGTGAACGATGCCTTGCTTTCCGGCAATATCGATATTGCCGGCGCCGGCATCGGGCCGTTCCTGACTGTCTGGGACCGCACGCTTGGCACGCCGCTGGAAGTGAAGATCGTCGGCGCCCTCGGCGCGCAACCCAATTTGCTGCTGACCAATAAAGCCAGCATCAAAACGCTGAAGGATTTCACTAAGAGTGACAAGATCGCCCTGCCCGCGGCAGGCGTCTCCGTGCAATCCCGCATCCTGCAGATCGCAACCGAGCAGCAACTCGGCTCCGGCCACGCGCATGATCTCGACTCTATCACAGTGACCTTGCCGCACCCGGAAGCGGCAGCGGGTCTGATTTCGGGCGCGACGGAAATCAGCGGCCACGTCTCCAACTCGCCCTATCAGGAGAAAGAACTGCAGGATCCGAAGATCCATAAGATCTTCTCGTCGTATGACGTGCTCGGCGGCAAGGTGACGCCGACTGTGCTCTACGCGCTTGTCAAATTCCAGAAAGACAATCCGAAAACCTTCCAGGCTTTCACCGACGCGCTGCGCGAGGCGACGGCATGGATCGCCGCCCATCCGAAGGAAGCGGCGGAGACTTTCGTTCGGGTCGAGAAGTCCAAGCTCCCGGTGGCCTTCGTCGAGCACACGCTCGAAGAGCCCGACGTCATCTACACCGTCGCGCCGCTTTCATCGAAGAAATTCGCCGACTTCCTGTATCGCATCGGCGCCATAAAACATCATCCGGCGAGCTGGAAGGATTACGTTTTCCAGGAATTACAGAGCGAGAACGGGAGCTGACGCATGGCGGTGGCCGCGCAGCAGTTATCGTCAGTACCGGTTTTAGCGGCGCATGGCCTCGCAATCGATTACGACACCGAAAGCAGCCCTTTACGAGTCGTTGAAGACGTCAGCTTTACGGTCGAGTCCGGCGAAAGACTGGTTCTACTCGGCGCTTCGGGCTGCGGCAAATCCTCTATCCTGAAAGCCATAGCCGGCTTCGTGAAGCCGGCCGCCGGAACGATTGCCGCTCGCGGCCGCGCCATCACCGGCCCCGGACCGGACCGTATCGTTGTTTTCCAGGAATTCGATCAGCTTCTGCCGTGGAAGACGATCACGGACAATGTCGCCTTTCCGCTGCGCGTCGCGCGCAAGCTCGGCAAGGCCGAGGCGATCGAGCGGGCGACAGAGGCGCTTGCCGCGGTGGGCCTTTCGCGCGTGGCCGATTCCTATCCGCACACGCTCTCGGGCGGCATGAAACAGCGCGCGGCCATCGCCCGCGCGCTGGCGACCAAGCCCGACATTCTGCTCATGGACGAGCCATTTGCGGCGCTGGACGCCCAGACGCGCCGCAATCTGCAGGAAGACCTGCTGAGGCTCGCCGAAGAGCTTCACTTTACACTGATCTTCGTAACACATGCGATCGACGAGGCCGCTTTGCTCGGCGCGCGCCTTTTGCTTCTCGGCGGTCAGCCCGCCCGCCCGCTTGCGACACTCGATACCTCATCCTTCGGGATCGCTGACGTCGGCTCGGCAAAATTCGAAGCGGTCGTGCGCCACGTGCATGAGATGTTGTTCGACGGGGAGAGGCAGCATGTCCGAGGCTGATCTTACGCATCGGGCCGAGCCGCGTGCCGCGACAGTCAGCCCGGCATTTTTGGCGTTCGGGCGCGGATTTCGCGCTCTGCGCCGTTCCTTTCTCGCGCGCCGGCTTCTCGTCCTCGTGCTTCTGGCCATCGCCTGGCAGCTCGCCGCGACCTACAAGGCCAGCCCGTTGCTCTTCCCAAGCTTTACGGAGACGCTCAGCGCGTTCTTCCAATCGGCGCGCACGGAAGACCTCTTGAGTTCGGCAGGGGAATCGATGCTCGAGCTGATCAAGGGCTACGCTCTCGCGATTTCGATCGCGCTGGTCCTTGTCTCTCTGGCGACCACCGTCCCCTTCATGCGCGACGTATTGCAGACGCTGACCGCGATCTTCAATCCTTTGCCGGCAATCGCGCTTCTACCGCTTGCAATGCTCTGGTTCGGGTTGGGCGAGGCGAGCCTGCTCCTGGTCCTCGTGCATTCCGTCGTCTGGCCCTTCTCCCTCGCGGCCCTGACAGGCTTCGAACAAGTTCCCGAAACCCAGCGTCTGGTCGGGCGAAATTACGGCCTCACGGGCCTGCGCTATATATTTTACATTCTACTTCCCGCCGCGCTGCCCTCGATCCTCTCGGGCTTGCGCGTCGCCTGGGCTTTCGCCTGGCGCACGCTCATCGCCTCGGAACTCGTCTTCGGCGTCAGCTCCGGCACTGGCGGCCTCGGCTGGTTCATCTATCGAAACCGCAACGACCTTTTGACCGACCGCGTATTCGCCGGCCTCGCCACCGTCATCCTCATCGGTCTTGTCGTCGAATTCGCCATCTTCCATCTGATCGAACGCTACACCGTCGAGCGCTGGGGCATGCAGCGCGCCGCGCAACACTGATCCTCACCTCAATCTGGAGACCGCACTTTGGCGCTAGACGAAGCCGAAGACCCTGATGCATTTCATCTCTGGGTCTTTTCCGACGCCCATGTCGCGACCGATAAAGCGGTCTCGGAGGCGATCCGCAACGGCATGGATTTCGTGCCGCCCGCTGGTTATCCGGAGAGTCTCGCCAACGCCTTGCGCCAATCCGAATTCGGCAGCGAATTGGGCGGGCCGCCCTTTCGCTGGGACCTTGCGCTCGACCTCGGCGATAATGCCGGGCTCTGGGACTTGCCGGACGACCGTCAGGGCGAGGAAGTTGTCCGCCAGTTCGGCGCGCTTCGCCTGCATCGCCGCGAACAGATCTATCCGGTCGCGGGCAATCACGATGCTTCGGCCGGCAACGCTCCCTCGAGCCTCGGCAAGCCGGAGAATTGGTGGTTCCGCAAGTGGGTCGATCCGCTCGGCGAAAACAGCAGCTCCTCCGGCGTCGACCCGGCGCGGCGGCCCTATCCGGTCGAAGGCACCTGGGAGCGCTACAGCTTTCGCGTCGGCAATCTGCGTTTCCTGATGATGAGCGACCGCAACGATCTGCCCTATCCCGTAGGACGGCGCGAGACGGGTGGCGGCTCACCTGCTGGCGCGGTGACGGCGCAGACTCTCGACTGGTGGCGGAGCCAGGTCGAAGACGCGCGCGATGACATCGTCATCTCCTGTCATCATCACATGCTGCGCGAGACGACGGTCGCCTCCGGCGATTATGAAGGCGTTTCGCGTTATCCGGACGGTCGATGGCGGCACGGGCGCTATCATGGCGTCGACGGCGCGCCGGAAGGCGCCTCCTACCTTTACTTCGTCGATGACGAGCCGAAGGCGCAAAAATTCGAATCCTATCTCGTGGCACACCCCGGCGCGGTAGACCTCTGGCTCGGAGGACATACGCATACGTTCCCGGACGACATCGTGAACGGGCGCAGCCATATCGAGAAGAAGTGGGGTACGCACTTCATCAATTGCGCGCAGCTTTCCAAATATCATTCTTTTGTCACCTGCCCGCCCATGAGCCGGCACTTCATCTTCAGGGCGGGTTCACGGCAGGTGCGTGTGCGCTGCTATCTCCACGACGATAGTTTTGCGCCGCAAGGGTGGTATGGGCAGGCCGAACGGCTGCTGGAGCTGAGCAAGCCCTTCATTAAGCCGTGATCTCCTTGGGGGAGAACGGCTTCGCGACGAATGGCATAATCGGAAGCGGAATCTGGGATTTCATCCCGCTCCCCCTCCCCGCGTCGAGACTCGGGATTCCGGCGCGATACGACTCTAGGTTGTAAAAGCTGAGCAATAAATATAATGAAATTTAGGTCTTAGCTTTTCATTGCATCCGTGTGGGCCGCCTATGGAATATGCCGTTCAACCGGTCGAAGCGGCCGCGGGCGAATTGCGCGATCCCAACGTTGCTCCGAGAAATGCGGGATATGGAAAGGCCTTTTGTCGGGCCGCGTTCGACAGTCTTCATGTCGCGATTGGCGGCAGCGCGAAGCCTTGTTGCGAATTCAAAGGCGAAATTGGGAGTCTGAAGGAAACTTCGCTCGAAGAACTCTGGCATTCGGAATCGCTCAAAGATTTGCGCGCGAAGATGCTCCGCGGCGAGCGCGATGCGGGCTGCCGGAAATGCTACGACGCGGAAGACGCTGGCGGCGTTAGCCTCCGCGACAGATACAACGCCGGAGACAAGCTCAATGGCGATTTCGATGAGCAGACGAATCTTGCGGACCCGGTGTTGCGAACGCTTGATATCCGATTCAGCAATCTATGCAATTTGAGCTGCCGTACCTGCGGGCCCGATGCCAGCACGAAATGGTACGCCGATGCGAAGCGTCTGAACTGGTGGAAGCTGGACACGCATGCGCTGAACGAAACCTTCACGTCCAAGTCGGCCGCGCTGGAGGCTTTGGGACCGGCGCTGGAAACGATCGAAGGAATATATTTCGCCGGCGGCGAGCCGCTTTTGCATGAAGGGCATTATGCCGTCCTGCAGGACCTGATCGATCGCGGCCGGACGGATGTGCGCCTCAATTACAATTCCAACCTCACGGAACTTCGGCTTGGGAAATTGAACGTTCTTCCGTTCTGGTCAAAGTTCAGAAGCATTTCCATCGGCGCGAGCATTGACGGACACCAGCGGCAGGGTGAACTGATTCGCGAGGGGTTATCCTGGGATAAATTCGCTGCAAATGTTGCGACCCTACGGCAACAATGCCCGCATGCGGATATTTACTTCGCCATCACTGTTTCCATTTTCAATATCTTATCGCTGCCGCTCTTGTGTCAGCATCTGCGCGCCATAGATCCCGCCGGCTCCGCGCAATTTCGTTTCAACCTTCTCCTGGAGCCCGACCATTACAACATTCAGTTGTTACCGGGGTATATGAAAGCGGACGCGGCACGGCGACTGGCGAGCTTTGCGGAAGAGTTCGCTTTGCAGGCACAGATCAGGCCGGTGATCGATTACATGATGTTTGAGGACCGTTCGGACCAGATCGAACGATTCCGCTCAAACACCCTGCGTCTCGATGAGGTGCGAAATCAAAACACCGCGAAAATTATTCCCGAGCTCGCGCCATTACTTCGCGAGAGTCCGCCCCGGAAATTGAAGCGGCTTGCCAAGTGGCGCCTGCGCGCGTTGGCGCAGGCCCTTTCGCGCTGAATGAAGCGTCTAAACGCTAGTCCTCTTCGAGCTGGCGATTGATGGCGAGTGCCAGCACGGTCACGATCGCGCCCGAGAGCAGATAACCGCCGGACGCGATGACCCCGAAACGGCTGGATATCGCGAGCGCGACAAACGGCGCAAATCCCGCGCCGAACAGCCAGGCGAGATCCGACGTCAATGCCGAGGCGGTGTAGCGGTAGATCTGCGCGAAATTCGACGCGGTCGTACCCGACGCCTGACCGAACGAGAGGCCGAGCAGGATAAAGCCGAGAATCATGAAGGAGGCTTCGCCGACATCGCCCGTATTGAGCAATTGCGGGGCAAAGCCGCTGAAGGCGGCAATCGCAGCCGCGGTGATGCTGAGAACGCGAGTGCGGCCGATGCGGTTGGCGAGCACGCCCGAAGCAACAATCGCGGCGACGCCGAATATGGCGGAGACGAGCTCGATGAGCAGGAACTTCGCCGGCGTCTGCTTGGTGAAGAGCAACACCCAGGACAACGGAAACACCGTCACCATGTGGAACATGGCGAAGCTCGCGAGCGGCGCGAAGGCGCCGATGACGATATTACGGCCTTCCGCCTCAATGGTTTCCTTCACCGGCGCGGCTTGCAATTCGAGCGCTTCGAACTGTTCCTGATATTCGGGCGATGTGACAATCCGCAGGCGCGAGAACAAGGCCACGACATTGATGGCGAAGGCGACGAAGAACGGATAGCGCCAGCCCCAATCGAAGAAATCCTGCGCCGACAGGAAGGTGGTGAAATAAGCGAAAAGACCGCTCGCCACGATGAGGCCCAAAGGCGCCCCAAGCTGCGGAATCATCGCATACCAGCCGCGCTGCTTCTCCGGTGCATAGATGGCGAGCAACGACGGCAGCCCGTCCCACACGCCGCCGAGGGCGAGCCCCTGGCCGATGCGCAGAATCGACAGGATCAGCGCCGAGCTCCAGCCGACCTGTGCATATCCCGGCAGAAAGCCAAGCGACACGGTCGAGGCGCCGAGGAGGATCAATGCCACCGTCAGCTTCACGTTGCGGCCCCAGATCCGCTCGAACGCCAGGAAGATGACGTCGCCGATCGGCCGGGCGAGGAAGGCAAGCGCGAAAATCGCGAAGGAAAGCAACGTGCCGTTGAGCGGCGTCGCGTAGGGGAAAACCCATTTTGGAAAGACGATCACCGAGGCGATCGCGTAGACGAAAAAGTCGAAATATTCCGACGTCCGTCCGATGATGACGCCCGTCGCAAGATCAGCCGGGTTCACGCCATGATGTGGTACGCTTGCCGAGGCAACAGTCGAAGGAAAAGCTGTTGTAGCCGCTCCGGATTCAGCGCTCATAATCGACCTTCTTCATAGGGGTAGCGGACAAACGCAACAAATGTGGAGATAATGGCACAACGCGGCATAAAAGGCTCGCAAAAGCCGCGCGGAGATTGTGCTGCAACGCGTCATGGCAACATTGGGCAAATTGTCCAATGGCCTGTCTATTGCAGTGCAGCTAGCCAAGTTCGACCAGAAAATTCTCAGGCCATAGGACGGGATTTGCTTTGAGACGCCTCCGCTCGATCGTTCTGCTTTTGTGCCTTGCCCTCCTCGGCGGTTGCAAAGCTGTTGTCCTCGATCCCTCCGGCGATGTCGCGCTTCAGCAGCGCAACGACCTGCTCGCCTCCGTGGGCCTGATGCTCCTCGTCATCGTCCCGGTCATGGTGCTGACCGTCCTCTTCGCCTGGCACTACCGGCAATCGAACACCTCGGCCCGCTACGAGCCGGACTGGGATCACTCGACCCAACTCGAGCTCGTCATCTGGGGCTTCCCGCTGCTCATCATCATCGCCCTCGGGGCGCTCACCTGGATGGGCACGCACCTGCTCGACCCCTATCGGCCGCTCGACCGAATTGCCGAGGGCGAGCCTGTGCCGGCGAAAGCCAAGCCGGTTGAAGTCGAAGTCGTCGCGCTCGATTGGAAGTGGCTGTTCATCTACCCGCAATATGGCATCGCCACGCTCAATCAGGTCGCGGCGCCGGTCAACCAGCAGGTCGAATTCCGCATCACCTCGTCGAGCGTCATGAACGCCTTCTACATCCCCGCCATGGCCGGCATGATCTACGCCATGCCGGGCATGGAGACCGAACTCCATGCCGTGATAAACAAGACCGGGACTTTCGAGGGTTTTTCCGCGAATTACAGCGGCGATGGTTTCGCCGGCATGCACTTCCACCTCACCAGCCTCAGCGCCGGCGATTTCGACAAATGGGTCGCCAAAGTGAAGGCCGACGGCGGCGCGCTCGACCGCAACACCTATCTCGATCTCGAACGGCCAAGCCAGAACCTGCCGCCCAAGACTTACGGCACCGTCGATGCCAGCCTCTTCAAGCTTGCCGTCAATCAATGCGTCGATCCAGGCAAAATGTGCCACGACGAAATGATGGCGATTGATGCCAGGGGCGGCCTCGGCCTTGCCGGGATCAATAATGTGATGCCGCTCGTCTACGACAAATACGCTCGTCGCGGCATAGGGCCGATGCACGCCTATGTCGCCGCGCTCTGCCAACGCGGCAGCACGACGGAGACCGCCGCCAGCGCAGCCGACCTCGCGCGCCAGATCAAGGCGCCGGTGCAACTGCCGTCATTGCAACCCGCCGCCGAATAGCCCTCTCAAGGTAGCAACGCTCAACATGAACCCTACCCTTCAGCACGAAATCTTCGGCCGTCTCAGCCTCGACTCGATCCCCTATCACGAGCCGATCCTGGTCGGGACGTTTGTCGGTGTCGCGATCGGCGGCCTCCTCGTTCTTGGCGCCATTACCTATCTCGGCGCCTGGGGCTATCTCTGGAAAGAATGGTTCACCAGCGTCGATCACAAGCGTATCGGCGTGATGTATATCGTGCTGGCCATCGTTATGCTGCTGCGCGGCTTCGCCGACGCGCTGATGATGCGTCTGCAGCAGGCTCTCGCCTCGGGCGGCGGCCAGGGCTATCTTCCGGCCCACCATTTCGATCAGGTGTTCACCGCGCATGGTGTCATCATGATCTTCTTCGTGGCGATGCCGCTCGTCACCGGACTTTTCAACGTCGTGATGCCGCTGCAGATCGGCGCGCGCGACGTCTCCTTTCCGTTCCTGAACAGCTTCAGCTTCTGGATGACGGTGGCGGGCGCCATGCTCACCATGGTCTCGCTGTTCATCGGCGAATATGCGCGCACCGGCTGGCTGGCCTATCCGCCGCTTTCCGAGGCGGCCTACAGCGCCGATGTCGGCGTCGATTATTACATCTGGGGCCTGCAGATCGCCGGTATCGGCACCCTGCTCTCCGGCATCAACATGATCTGTACGATCATCAAGATGCGGGCACCGGGCATGACCTTGATGCGCATGCCGGTGTTCGTCTGGACGACGCTCTGCGCCAATGTTCTCATCGTCGCCGCCTTCCCGATCCTGACTGCCGTTCTCGCCCTGCTCGCCCTCGACCGTTATGTCGGGACGAATTTCTTCAGCAACGATCTCGGCGGCAACCCGATGATGTATGTGAACCTCATCTGGATCTGGGGCCACCCGGAGGTTTACATCCTCATCCTGCCGGCCTTCGGCGTCTTTTCCGAGGTCACCGCGACCTTCACCGGCAAGCGCCTCTTCGGCTATACGTCGATGGTCTACGCGACGATCGTCATCACCATCCTGTCCTACCTCGTCTGGCTGCATCACTTCTTCACGATGGGCTCGGGCGCGAGTGTGAACTCGTTCTTCGGCATCACCACCATGATCATCTCGATCCCGACGGGCGCGAAGATGTTCAACTGGCTGTTTACCATGTATCGCGGCCGCATCCGCTTCGAAGTTCCGATGATGTGGACGGTCGCCTTCATGCTGACCTTCGTCATCGGCGGCATGTCCGGCGTGATGCTGGCGGTGCCGCCGGCCGACTTTGTGCTGCACAACAGCCTGTTCCTCATCGCCCATTTCCATAACGTCATCATCGGCGGCGTGGTGTTCGGCATGTTCGCCGGCATCTCCTATTGGTTCCCCAAGGCCTTCGGCTTCAGGCTCGATCCGTTCTGGGGCAAGATGTCGTTCTGGTTCTGGGTCGTCGGCTTCTACTTCGCCTTCATGCCGATCTACCTGCTTGGCTTCATGGGCGTCACCCGGCGCCTACGGGTCATCGACGATCCGTCGCTGCAGATATGGTTCGTCATTGCCGCCTTCGGCGCTGTGCTGATCTTCCTTGGCATCCTGAGCTTCATCGTTCAGATCGCCGTCAGCGTCGTAAACCGCGAAAAGCTGCGCGACCTGACGGGAGATCCCTGGAATGGGCGCACGCTGGAATGGTCGACCTCCTCGCCGCCGCCGGCCTATAACTTCGCCTTCACCCCTGTCGTGCACGATATCGACGCCTGGTGGGACATGAAGCAGCATGGCTACGTGCGCCCGCTGACCGGCTTCAAGCCGATCCATATGCCGAAGAACACCCCGGTCGGCCTCATTCTCGCCGTCCTGTCCATCGGCTTTGGCTTCGGCATGGTCTGGCACATCTGGTGGCTGGCGATCGGCGGCTTCGCGGCGGCCATCGCGACCGGCATCGCCCATACCTTCAACTATCACCGTGATTATTACATCCCGGCGGATGAAGTCCTGCGCAAGGAAACCGAGCGCACCCGTCCCCTCTCGGCGAAGGTTTAGTTCATGACGGCCCTGACCGATACTCTCGCGCCTGGTTCCCAGACGCCGATCTACTACGTCGCCGACGAGCACGCTCACGGCTCGGGCGGAAGCACGTATCTCGGCTTCTGGATCTACGTGATGAGCGACTGTCTCATCTTCGCGTCACTGTTTGCGACCTATGGCGTGCTCGGTGGCAATTATGCCGCCGGCCCCGCGCCCAAGGACATATTCGAACTGCCGATCGTCGCGATCAACACGACGATGCTGCTGCTCTCCTCCATCACCTATGGCTTCGCCATGCTGGCGATGGAGCGCAACAAGGTCAGCGCGACGCTCAGCTGGCTGGTCGTCACCGCGCTCTTCGGCGCCGCCTTCGTCGGCATCGAGCTGCACGAATTCGCCGGCCTGATCCACGAGGGCGCGACGCCCCAGCGCAGCGCCTTCCTGTCGTCGTTCTTCACCCTGGTCGGAACCCACGGCCTGCACGTCACCTCCGGGCTTGTCTGGATGGTCGTCTTGATGACGCAGGTCGCCAGCAAGGGCCTCATCGCGGCCAACAAGCGCCGGCTCCTGTGCCTCAGCATGTTCTGGCACTTCCTCGACGTTGTCTGGATCGGCGTCTTCACCTTTGTTTATCTTCTCGGAGTGCTGCGATGAGCCTTGACGCCCATATCGACGACGCCGGACACGCGCACCACGACGATCACGCGCACGGCACGCTGCAAAGCTATCTGATCGGCTTCGGTCTTTCCGTCATCCTGACCGCCATCCCCTTCTGGCTGGTGATGTCGGGTGTCATCGCCAACAAGACGGTGACGGCACTGACGATCATGGCTTTCGCCGGCGTGCAGATCGTCGTGCACATCATCTATTTCCTGCACGTGGACTTCCGCTCCGAGCGGGGCTGGACGGCGATGGCACTCATCTTCACCGTCATCATCCTGTTCATCACGCTCAGCGGCTCGCTGTGGGTCATGTACCACCTCGACACGAACATGGCGCCGACCCCCGCCGTGATGAGGGATATGCCGTGACGGCTGCGGGCGGCGCCAGACGCCGCCCGCTCCTCGCCCGACTTGGTCTTCTCACCCTCGTCTTTCTCGCCATCGCCGGACTCACGGGGCTCGGCATCTGGCAACTTCATCGCCGCGTTTGGAAGCTCGACCTCATCGCCCGCGTCGATGGGCGGGTGCACGCCACGCCCATCGCGGCCCCCGGGCCGGCTGATTGGCCCGCGATCACCGCAGCCAAAGACGAATATCTTCGCGTCCGCGTGGCCGGCCGCTTCCTGAACGACCGCGAAACCCTCGTCCAGGCCCTGACCGATCTCGGCGAAGGCTTCTGGGTGCTGACTCCGCTCCGGACCGACGAAGGATTCACCGTCCTCGTCAATCGCGGCTTCGTGCCGCCGGACCGGAGCGCGGCCGCGCAGCATAACGAGATCGCGGGGGAGACGAGCCTCATCGGCCTGCTGCGGATCAGCGAGCCCAAGGGCCGGTTTTTGCGCCCCAATGATCCGGCGCAGAATCGCTGGTATTCCCGCGATGTCGCCGCCATCGCCGCCGCCCGCGGCCTCAAGGATGTCGCGCCTTATTTTATCGACGCCGAGGCAAAAGGCGGCCCGAACGACTGGCCGCGCGCCGGCCTGACCGTGCTGAGCTTTCCCAACAACCACCTCGTCTATGCACTGACCTGGTTCAGCCTGGCTTTGATGTTGGCCGGCGTAACGCTCTATAATGTCCGGGAAGACTGGCGCAGACGGCGGCATGGCGCCGAAAACGCGGACGCCAGCGCCGGATAAAATGTTAGCACGCGAAAAGCCGAGTATCGCAGACGACGGCATCGAAGATGCCGCCGCAATCGTGCGGCCGGCTGCGGCTGAACCTGCGACCGCGCCGCCGATCTCGAACGTCGCCAATCGCAAGAACATGCTTTTGCTGATCCAGTTTCGCTGGATCGCCGTGGTCGGGCAATTGATCACGATCGCGTTCGTGCAATATGGCCTCGGTATTCCGTTGCCGCTGCTGCCGATGATGGGCGTGATCGGCGCGCTGGTTCTGGTCAATCTCGCCAGCTTTGCGTGGCTGCGCCTGCATGACGAGATCAGCAGCGCCGCCCTGCTCCTGGTTTCGATGCTCGATGTCTTCGCGCTGACGGCGCAGCTCTGGCTCAGTGGCGGCGCGACCAACCCCTTCGTCTCGCTCTACCTTCTGCAAGTGACGATGGCGGCGGTGCTGCTCGATGCCCAATCGACCTGGCTCATCGTCGCGCTTTCGTTCACCGGCTTCGTCGTCCTCGTCAGCTTTCACCATCCGTTGCCGATGCCGCGCCGTTGGGACGGCGACATGTTTTCTCTCCACATCCTCGGCATGCTCGTTTGCTTCATCATCAATGCGGCGCTGCTCGTCGTCTTCATCACCCGCATCTCCCGCAATCTGCGTGAGCGCGACAGCCGGCTGGCCGCGCTGCGGCAGAATGCGATCGAGGAGGATCATGTCGTCCGCATCGGCCTGCTGGCGACGGGCGCGGCGCATGAACTGGGCACACCCCTCGCTTCACTCTCCGTCATTCTGGGCGACTGGCGGCGTATGCCCGCCATCAAGGCCAACGCGGAGATGAGTCAGGAAGTCGAGGAGATGCAGACCGCGGTCACCCGCTGCAAAGCCATCGTCACCGATATTCTGCTTTCCGCCGGCGAAGCGCGCGGCGAGGCGCCGGGGGTGACGACCGTGACCCAATTCCTCGACGATGTCGTGGCGAGCTGGCGGGCAGGACGCCCGGCGGCCGCACTCACCTATCAGAACAAATTCGGCACCGACCTGCCCATCGTCTCGGATACGACGCTGAAGCAAATCGTCTTCAACGTGCTCGACAATGCCGCCGAGGCATCCCCTGCCTGGGTCAGCTTCACGGCCGCGCGCGACAAGGATGCCCTTGTCCTCGAGGTCAGCGACATCGGCCCCGGTTTCGCGCCGGACATCCTCGCCAATTTCGGCCGGCCCTACCAGTCGAGCAAAGGCCATCGCGGACGCGGCCTTGGGCTTTTCCTCGTGGTCAATGTGGTAAGAAAACTTGGCGGCACGGTCGAGGCGCGCAACCGCCCGAGCCGCGGCGCCAGCGTCATTTTACGTCTGCCGTTGATAGCCTTGGCGATTGGAGCGCCCCATCATGCCGAATAAGCGTCTGCTGATGATCGTTGAGGACGATGCCGCTTTCGCCAATACGCTGAAGCGCTCGTTCGAGCGGCGCGACTATGATGTTCTGCACGCCGAGACGCTGGCCGGCGTGAACGCGCTGCTTGAGACGAAGACCCCCGGCTATGCGGTCGTCGACCTCAAGCTTGGCGGCGGCTCCGGCCTCTCCTGCGTCGAGGCGCTGCACGCGCACAGTCCCGACATGCTGATCGTCGTCCTCACCGGCTATGCCAGCATCGCCACCGCCGTCGAGGCGATCAAGCTCGGCGCCTGCCATTACCTCGCCAAGCCCTCGAATACCGACGACATCGAAGAAGCCTTCAAGAAATCGGACGGCAATGCCGAGGTGCCGCTGACGGAACGGCCGACCTCGATCAAGACGCTCGAATGGGAACATATCCACCGCACGCTGGTCGATGCCGACTTCAACATTTCCGAGACGGCGCGCCGGCTCGGCATGCACCGCCGCACGCTCGCCCGCAAACTCGAAAAGCGGCAGGTGAAATAGGCTACCAGCGCAGGAAGCGGCTGCCGGCCAGCGCGCCGACGCTCATCACGATCAGGATGGCGAGCGAATACCAGGTCGCGACAAAGAGCGGCGAATCGTCCGGGCAATGGGTGGCGTAAAGCGCCGCGCCGAATGCCCCCGCAAACAGGCCCGCAATGGCGCCCGCCAGCCCCGGATTCGCCGCCGCGCCGCGATGCAGCGCGATTAGTGTGCCGACGAGCGGCGCCGCCGACATGAGCGGGATCAGCACGAGGCAGACGCGCGCATTATGGCCGATGAGCCGCGCGTGCCAGAGATCCGGCGGCAGCACGAGAAGCTCGATCACCACCGCCGCCGCCAGCACCAGCAGCAGCCCGATCAGGACATAGACGAGCGGGCGCGGATCGCCGCGCGGACGGGCCAATTGCAACGCCAGCGGCCCGGCACAGGCGAAGACGGCGATGGGAAAAACGATCTTGAACAGAATCCGCGGCGCCGGCAGCAGCTCGGCAAGGTGCGGCCGCGGCCCGATCACCAGCGCATAGAAGATAAACGAAAGCACCATCCCTGGCAGGAAGCCATAGACGAGCGCCCGCGCCAGCGACAGGCGCGGCGTGTCATCGGCGGCAAGGCTGCGGATCAGATCATCCGTCTTCATGCCGTGCCGCCTCCCTTGGTCCGTGCGGCGATCGCGGCAAGCCCGCGATGCAGGGCGACCCGCACGGCGCCTTGCGTCATCATCAGCTTCTCGGCCGCCTCGGGTATGGAATCGCCCGCGACCGCAATGGCTTGCACGACCTTGCGCTGGCCTTCCGGCAACGCGCCGAGCTGCCGGTCGATATAGACGCCGGCAAGGTCCGGCTCCGCATTATCCGACGCGAGGCTCTCGGAAAAATCGTCAATCGGCACGTCAATGTGCCGGCCGCGCCGCCGCAGCGCGTCGATGGTCTTGTGCCGCGCGATCGTGAAAACCCAGGGCGTGACCGGTGCGGTCTCGATCCAGGTCTGCCGTTTCAAATGGATGGCCAGCAAAATTTCCTGCACGATATCCTCGACATCGACGCTAGCCGAAGTGGAGCGCGCCAGCAGACGGCGCACAAAAGCCCGGAGCACCGGCGCCAATTCCCGGAGGAAACGCTGATAGGCCAGCGAATCCCCGGCATTGGCGGCGCGCAGGAGAGAACCCCACTCGCTGTTTCGGTCTGCGCGCACGCTCCCTCTATGGCTGTTCGCAAAAGCCCCGCCGGGCGTTACATGCCTTTTTCGCTTAGTCTTGTCACGCCGTCGTGATTTAATTTTCCCCGGCATGCCCGTAACGCGCGGCCGCGCCGCGCCGTACCAAGGCTATGCGGGTGCCGGCCCGCCTCCAGATGTGTTGCCCTCAAATCAAGGCTCGGGGAGTTATTTATGACCGCCAAATCTCTGTTGACCAAGGCCACGCTGGCCTCTTCGCTCGCCGCCGCCGTCGCGCTCGCCTCTGTTCAAGCGCAGGCGGACACCAAGAAGAGCGAGAAGTGCTTCGGCGTCGCGCTCAAGGGTCATAACGACTGCGCTGCCGGCGCCGGCACGACCTGCGCCGGGACGCAGCCGATCAATTACGACCGCCATTATTTCAAGCTCGTGCCCAAGGGCACCTGCACCACGATCAAGACGCCGCATGGCGCCGGCTCCCTGACCGAGAAATCCTGAGGTCTACGCGGCGTGCGAGCCCGCGTTTGCACGCCGACGTTCTCGCGGAAACCTGTCATGACTCTTGCTCCGCTCCCCGCCGAAGTCGGCCTCAGTTTCAAGCCGCAACATTTTGCGGCGATCGCCGAGCAGCCGGCTGCGGTCGGCTTCTTCGAGGTCCACGCCGAGAATTATTTCGGCGCCGGCGGCGCGCCGCATGCTCAGCTTACGGCCTTGCGGCACGACTATGCGCTCTCGATTCACGGCGTCGGCCTTTCGATCGGCGGCAGCGGACCGCTCGACGGGGCGCATCTCGCGCGGCTGAAAGCGCTGTGCGAGCGCTATCAGCCCGAGAGCTTTTCCGAACATCTAGCCTGGGCCTCGCACCATGAGACTTTCTTCAACGATCTTCTGCCGCTGCCGCTGAACGAAACGAGTCTTGCCCGCGTCGCCGCGCATGTCGATGAATTGCAGAGCACCTTGCAGCGTCGCGTGCTGATCGAAAACCCGGCAAGCTATCTCAGCTTTTCCGACGGCACGATCGCCGAACCGCAATTCCTCGCCGAGCTTGCGGCGCGGACCGGCTGCGGCCTCCTGCTCGACATCAACAATGTCTATGTCAGCGCCATCAATCTCGGCTTCGACCCGCAGGTCTATCTCGACGCCTTCCCGCTCGGATATGTCGGCGAAATCCACCTCGCCGGCCATAGCGCGGCCACGGATGCCGAGGGCCGCGCCATGCTCATCGATACGCATGGCGCGCCGGTCGCCGATCCGGTCTTCGCGCTTCACCAACGCGTTCTCGCCCAAACCGGGCCGCTGCCGAGCCTGATCGAGCGCGACAACGACGTGCCTGACTGGGCGAGCCTCGCCGCCGAGGCCGCGACGGCCGCCGCCTTTCTGCAAGCCGCGCGGACGAAAGCGCCAACCAATGAGGCGGCCTGAGCCATGATCGAAGACGATTTCGCGGCAGCTCTGCTCGATCCGGACAGGCCCGCGCCGGCCGCGATCAATGCCGCCTATCGCAGCCGTTTCGCCATCTACCGCAACAATGTCGCCGTGAGCCTCGTCGAGGCCCTGGCGACACGCTTCCCCGCCGTGCGCCGCGTCGTCGGCGAAGACTTTTTCGCACAGGCGGCACGTCTTTTCGTGACGGAACATCCGCCAACGTCGCGGATGCTGGCGCTTTACGGCGACGGCTTTGCCGGCTTTCTCGACCGCCTGCCCGCCCGCGCCGAAGTTCCCTATCTGCGCGATCTGGCGCGGCTCGAGGCTGCGCGCACACACGCTTATCATGCGGCCGATGCCGCCCCACTTGGCCCCGATACGCTGGCGCAGCTCTCACCCGAAACGCTCAGCGACCTGCGGCTCACACTGCATCCGGCTGTCGCGATTATCGATTCGTCCCATCCGATCGTCACCATCTGGGCGATGAATTCGGGCGAGCGGCCGCTCGCGGAGATCGAAGATTGGCAGGGCGAAGCCGCGTTGATCTCGCGACCCAAATTCGACGTCGAAGTTCGCGCTCTGCCCCCCGGCGGCGCGGCCTTCATGACCGCGCTGGCGCAGACAGCGACCCTTGCCGAAGCTGCGGAGACGGCGCTGGCGGCGGCTCCAGACTTCGATCTCGCCCTCAACCTCGCCGCGCTGTTCAGCACCGGCCTCATCTCGCACGTCTCGCCGATTCCGGAAGGACAGATATCATGAGCACCGTCACGCTTCCCACAGAGCAGGGTCCGCTGGTACGGCTTGCCGCTCGCATCATCGGCTTGCTCGAATCTTTGCCCTATTGGGTGCTGGGCCTTGCCGCTCGGATGTTTCCGGCAGCCGTCTTCTGGCAATCGGGACAGACGAAGATCGAGGGCTGGCACTTGAGCGACAGCGCCATCGCGCTGTTCCAGGACGAATACAAGCTGCCGCTCATCGATCCGACCGTCGCGGCTTACGGGGCGGCGTTCGCCGAGCATTTCTTCCCTATTCTGCTCGTGCTTGGCCTTGCGAGCCGCTTCGCCGCTCTCTCGCTTTTGATCATGACCTCGATCATCGAGATTTTCGTCTATCCCGACGCCTGGCCGACGCATGGCGTCTGGGCGACCTGCTTCTTGCTCGTCATCACGCGCGGGCCCGGGCTGATCTCGCTCGATCATCTCATCGCCAGGCATTTCGGGATTGTCACGCGCAGAGCGAAGTAAAGATTACTGCGCCACGACGCCGCTGCGGTCGGCTTCGATCGCGAAGGCCGCGGCGAAAAGCGCGCGCGTATAATCGCTCTGCGGATTGGCGAAAATCTCCGTCGCCGCCCCCTGCTCCACGACCTTGCCCTGGCGCATGACGACGATCTCGTTGGCGAGCGCGCGCACGACACGCAAATCGTGGCTGATGAAGAGATAGGCGAGCCGACGCTTTTCCTGCAATTGCCGCAGCAGATCGACGATTTGCGCCTGCACCGACATGTCGAGGGCCGAGGTCGGCTCGTCGAGCACGACGAATTTCGGCTCCAGCACCATCGCCCGCGCGATTGCCACACGTTGACGCTGGCCGCCGGAAAATTCATGCGGATAGCGGTCCATCGCCGCCGGATCGAGGCCTGTATCGGCAAGGGTGCGCGCGACGATCTCGCGCCGCTCCACAAGGCTGAGACGCGTGCCTTGCGCGACAAGCCCTTCCGCGACGATATCGGCGATCGAGAGACGCGGCGAAAGTGATCCGTAAGGATCCTGAAAGACGATCTGCATGTCGCGCCGCAACGGCCGCATGGCCTTGAAGCTCAGGCCGTCGATGCGCTGGCCCAAATAGACGATCGGCCCTTGCGAGCGGATGAGCCGCAGCACGGCGAGGCCGAGCGTCGTCTTGCCCGAGCCGGATTCGCCGACGACGCCGATGGTCTCGCCCTGACGCAGCTTCAGCGAGACGCCGTCGACCGCCTTGACCGCGCCGATTGTCCGGCGCAGCAGGCCGCGCTTGATGGGGAAATGCACGCGCACGTCCTGCGCCTCGAGCACGACCGGCGCCGAGGAATCGCTCGTCGGCGGGCTCCCCTTCGGCTCGGCGGCGAGCAAAGCCTTTGTATAGGGATGCTGCGGCGACTTGAAAATCCGCTCGACGCTCCCGGCCTCGACGATCTCGCCGCGCTGCATCACCGCGACATCGTCGGCAAGCTTGCGCACGATGTTGAGATCGTGCGTGATGAACAGCATCGCCATGCCGTGGCGTTTCTGCAAATCCTTCAGCAGCGTAAGGATTTGCGCCTGTACAGTGACATCGAGCGCCGTCGTCGGTTCATCCGCGATGAAAAGATCGGGCCGGTTGGCGAGGCTCATCGCGATCATCACGCGCTGACGCTGGCCCCCCGAAAGCTGATGCGGATAGGCCGAAAGACGCTGCGCCGGATCGGGAATGCCGACCTCGCTGAGCAATTCGACGATGCGCTGCGTCAGCGCCGGCCCTTTGCGCGCGCCGTGAAGCTCGAGAATTTCGCCGATCTGCCGCGCAATCGTATGCAGCGGGTTCAGCGACGTCATCGGCTCCTGAAACACCATCGTGATCGCATTGCCGCGGATCGCGCGCAATCGCTTCTCATTGCATTTCAGAATGTCCTCGCCCTTGAACAGCGCGGCGCCCGAAACATGCGCAGCCGGCGGCAGCAGGCGCAGAATCGACAGCGCCGTCACCGACTTGCCGGAGCCGGATTCGCCGACGATCGCCAGCGTGCGGCCGCGATCCAGCGAGAAGGATATGCCTTTGACGGCCGGAAACTCCGCCCCGCTCTGCCGGAAGGCAACGCGCAGATCGCGCACGTCGAGAAGCGGCGCGCCGCTCATGCGATGGTCTTTCGCGGGTCGAAGGCATCGCGCACCGCCTCGCCGATGAAGATCAGCAGCGACAGCATGATGGCGATAACGAAGAAGCCGGTCAGGCCCAGCCAGGGCGCCTGAAGGTTCGACTCGCCTTCGAGCAGAAGTTCGCCGAGCGACGCCGAGCCGGACGGCAGACCAAAGCCGAGGAAATCGAGCGCCGTCAGCGTCGAGATCGAGCCATTGAGCACGAACGGCAGAAAGGTCAGGGTCGCGACCATCGCATTCGGAAGTACGTGCTTGACCATGATCCGCGCGTTGCTGAGGCCGAGTGCACGCGCCGCCGTGACATATTCGAAATTGCGGGCACGCAGAAATTCCGCGCGCACGACATGGACGAGGTTGACCCAGGAAAAGAGCAGCAGCGTGCCGAGCAGAACAAAGAAGCTCGGCGTGATGATCGAGGATAAAATGATGAGCAGATAGAGCTGCGGCACGGACGACCAGACCTCGATCAGCCGCTGCAGGATGAGGTCGGTCCAGCCGCCGAAATAGCCTTGCACCGCGCCCGCCGCGACGCCGACAACCGAGGAGATCGACGCCAGTGCAAGACCGAAGAGAACCGAAATCCTGAAGCCGTAAATGAGGCGTGCCGCGACGTCGCGGCCCTGGTCGTCGGTGCCGAGCCAGTTCCATTCGATATCGGCGCAGCCGTGATTCGGCTTGCCCGGCGGAAGGACGCGCGCCGCCGCAGCCGTGCACTGCTCCTGCGTCAGCATCCAGGTCGGTGGCGATGGCGCCGGCGTCGGCAGGGAGCGCTCGATGGTGCGATAGGAATAATGAATCGGCGGCCAGATCATCCAGCCATGCGCCTTGATCTCAGCGGCGATGAACGGATCACGATAATCGGTGCGCGCGAGAAAACCACCGAATTGCGATTCCGGATAATCCTCGAAGATCGGAAACAGCAATTCGCCCTTGTAGGAGGCGACCAGCGGGCGATCGTTGGCGATGAATTCAGCAAAGAGCGAGGCGACGAAGAGAAAAATAAAAATCCAGAACGACCAATAGCCACGCTTGTTGTTGCGGAAATTGGCGAGCCTGCGCCGGTTGAGCGGCGTAAGCCTCAGCAATCCATCCCTGGCGAGCGGCGGCGCGAGCGCCATGAACTCGGCCGCCGGGCCCGATGTCGCCGGCAGGCTCACTCAGACCTCCCGCGTTTCGAAATCGATGCGCGGATCGATCCAGGTGTAAGTGAGGTCCGAGATGAGATTCACGACGAGGCCGAGCAGCGCGAAAATGTAGACGTTGGCGAAGACGACCGGGTAATCGCGATTGACGACCGATTCATAGGACAAGAGGCCGAGGCCATCGAGCGAGAAGATGGTCTCAATGAGCAATGCGCCGCCGAAGAAGGCATTGATGAAAGCGCCCGGAAATCCCGCGACGACAATCATCATCGCATTGCGGAACACGTGGCCGTAAAGCACGCGCCGCTCGCTGAGGCCCTTCATCCGCGCAGTGAGCACATATTGCTTGCGGATTTCATCGAGGAAGGAATTCTTGGTGAGGAAGGTAACCGTCGCAAAGGCGCTGAGCGTCAGCGCCGACACCGGCAAAGTGATGTGCCAGAAATAATCCTTGATCTTGCCGAGGAGCGAGAGCTGATCGAAATTCTCGGAGGTAAGCCCGCGCAGCGGAAAAATCTGCCAGAACGAGCCGCCGCAGAACAGCACAATCAGGAAGATCGCGAAGAGAAAGCTCGGGATCGCATAACCGACGATGATGACGCTCGAGGTCCAGATGTCGAATCGCGAGCCGTCGCGCACCGCCTTGGCGATGCCGAGCGGAATCGAGATGAGATAAGAGATCAGCGTCATCCATAGGCCGAGGGAAATCGAGACCGGCAGCTTCTCCTTGATCAGTTCGATGACGGACGTATCGCGGAAATAGGATTTGCCGAAGTCGAAGCGCAGATAATTCTTCAGCATGATCCAGAAGCGTTCGGGCGCCGGTTTGTCGAAGCCGAATTGCTTGTTGAGTTCGGCGATGAATTTCGGGTCGAGCCCCTGCGCGCCGCGATAGCGCGAGGTAAATTCCGTGCTGCTGCCGCCGCCTGCACGAGTGTCCGCGCCGCCGGTGAAATTCGTCGTCGCATTGGTGTCGAGGCCCTGCAATTGCGCGAGGATGCGCTCGACCGGGCCGCCCGGGGCGAATTGTACGATGATGAAAGAGATGAGCAGGATGCCAAAGACCGTCGGGATCATCAAAAGGATGCGGCGGACGATATAGGCAAGCATGTCAATGGCCGGGGAGATGAACGCGCGCGGCCTTGTCCGTATCGTACCACCAGGTCGAGACGACGCCGATATCGTATTTCGCGCTGCGCGCGGGACGCGAGAACACATCCCAATAGGCAACGAGATGATTGGGCTTGTTCCACATCGGCACCCAATAATGCCCGCATCGCAGGATGCGATCGATGCAACGGCAGATGTAGGTGAGCTTTTCGCGGGTATCGACGGTCAGCGCCTGTTCGATCAAGGCGTCGATCACCGGATCGGCAATGCCGGAAATATTGTAGGACCCCGGCAGATTGGCCGTCTGCGAGCCGAAATAGGCACGCATCGCCTCCCCCGGCGTAAGGCCGAGGCCGAAGCGCGACGTGACGATGTCGTAATCGAAATTGTCGGTGCGCTGCTTATATTGCGCCGGATCGACGGTGCGGAAGCGCGCGGTGATGCCGAGCAGGTTGAGATTGCGGATGAAGGGCGCTGTGTGCGGCTCAAGCGCATTGTCGAAATCGAGGAATTCGATCTCGAACGGCTTGCCGTCCGGCAGCAACAGGTTCGCGCCATCGCGCTTGCAGCCGGCCGCGAGCAGAAGGTCGTTGGCCTTGCGCAGCAGCGTGCGATCTTCACCCGAGCCGTCCGAAACCGGCGGTACCGGCACGTCGCCGAACACGGCTTCCGGCAATTTGGCCTTGAACGCCGAAAGGATCGCGAGTTCTTCCGGCGACGGCTTGCCGCTCGCCATCATCGGCGAGTTCTGGAAATACGACACCGTGCGGTGATAAAGGCCGTACATGATGTTGCGGTTGGTCCATTCGAAATCGAAGCACTGTTCCAGCGCCTCGCGAATGCGGATGTCCTTGAATTTGTCGCGACGGATGTTGAGGAACCAGGCCTGCGTGCCGAGCGGCAATTGGTCCGGCAAAGTCTCGCGCTTGATGCGGCCGTCCTTGACCGCGGCGAACGTATATTGCGTCGACCACACGGCCGAGGTGAACTCCTCGCGGAAGGTGAAGACGCCGGCCTTGAAGGCCTCGAAGGCCACTTTGCGGTCAGCGAAATATTCGAAGCGGATGCGGTCGAAATTGTTCTGCCCGACGTTGAGCGGCAGATCCTTGCCCCAATAATCAGCGATGCGCTCGTAGACGATGAAATGGCCCGCGTCGAAGGAGCCGACCTTGTAGGGGCCTGAGCCCAGCGGCGGCTCCAGCGTCGTCTCGTTGAAGGCGTGTTTGCCGTAATAGGCCGCGGAGAAGATCGGCTGGCCGGCGACAATCAGCGCCGCCTCGCGGCTGCGGCCCTTCTTCAGTTTCACCGTCACGACATCGTCGGCCTCGGCGGTCGCGCTGTCGAGATCGCGCAGCGATTGGGCGATCGCGGGATGGCCCTGCTGCTTCAGGATGTTCAGCGAGAAGACGACATCATGCGCCGTCAGCGGCGCGCCGTCGTGGAAACGCGCCTCCTTGCGCAGAAAGAAGCGATAGGTGAGCTTGTCGGCCGAGACCCAGACCTTTTTGGCGACGAGACCATAGAGGGCGTCGGGCTCGTCGCTGTTGCCGGCCATCAGCGAGTCGAAGACCGCGCCCATGCCGCTCGCGCCGTCGCCCTTCAGAATATAGACGTTGAAGGAATCGAACGTGGTCGGATCGACATTGGCGCCGCCGCCGGTAGGCTGCAGCGCGATTTCGCCGCCCTTCGGCGCCTGCGGATTGACATAGGCGAGGGATTTGAAGTCCGGCGGCAAAGCCAGATCGCCGAAGATCGACAGACCATAGGTCTCGGCGCCCGCCGGCGCCGCTTCACCCAGAACGCGGAACGGGCGAAGTGGACCGATCGTGCCGAGAAAGCCGGAGCAGAGTTGGAGCGCGGAGCGGCGGGAGAAGACCGGACGTTTCAGCGAAGTCAAAAAAGCCTCTCTCTGACACTTTGCGGATGAGCCGCGAGTCAGAATGTCCGAGGATTATGTCGCTTTTTGACTTCGTCGGCTAGGGCGCGGGCTTCGGCAGCGGCACCGGGCTATCCGAGAGCGTATCGAGATAGGCGACGATGTCGGCGCGCTTCTGCGGATCCGGCTCGCCGGAGAAGGTCATCTTTGTGCCCGGGACAAAAGCCTGCGGGTCCTTGATGAAGGTGAAAACATCCTGCGGCGTCCAGGTGCCGCCCTTGGCCTTCATCGCATCGGAATATTGGAAACCGGCGACAGAGCCGCGAGCGCGCCCGACAACGCCATAAAGCGGCGGCCCGAGAATGACGCCACCACCCTTGGCGAGGTTGTGACACATTTGGCAGACTTTGCTGTCGTCCTCGCCCTTCTTCGCACTCGCCTTGCCGATATAGCTGGCGAGCTCCTCGGTGGGGGCCGGTGCGGCAGCGGCCGCTGCCGGCTTCGGCGCCTCACCCGCGGCCGGAGTGTCGGCTGGCTTCGGATGCGAGAAAATCGCATTCGAGGCGAGATAGACGACTTGCAGGAAAAGCAGCGTGCCGAGAACGCCACCGGCGATCTTGTTGATCTCAAAGGAATTCATGACGGCTCTTCGTCCCCCCTTTTGGGTCATCCACGCCCGCAAAGATGACATTTATGCTGATCATTAGTCGTTTTTGCGCGAGCTTGGCAACCCATATCCGCGCCGCCAGCGGCTAATTTTCCGCGCAATTGGCCGACGGCGTTGCCCTCTTTCATCCTATCGGAGTCTATGCTTATAGGCGGGCCGTGCCGGAGCGTTCCGGCGTCGACGCTCGCGCCGTTTCGAACCGGCGCGTGCCTTCTGAGGCAGGGATGACGAAAAAGAAAATCGCCTATCAGGGCGAGCCTGGCGCCAATTCCGACATTGCCAGCCGGGCGCTCTATCCGAACTTGGAACCGTTGCCTCGCGCCACGTTCGAGGACGTGCTCGCGGCCGTCACCGACGGCGCCGCCGAATGCGCGATGATCCCGATCGAAAATTCGCTCGCCGGCCGCGTCGCCGATATTCATGCGCTTCTGCCCACGGCGGGACTCTATATCGTCGGCGAATATTTCCTGCCGATCCATTTCCAATTGCTCGGCCTCAAGGGCACGAAGATCGAGAATTTGAAAACGGTCTACAGCCACGTCCACGCGCTGGGCCAATGCCGGAAAATCATTCGCGCGCATCATCTCGTCGCCCATATCAGCGGCGATACGGCCGGAGCGGCGCGGGAAATCGCAGAATGGCGCGACCCGACAAAAGCCGCCCTCGCGCCGGCGCTCGCGGCGGAAATTTACGGCCTCGATATCCTCGCCGTCGATGTAGAGGACGAGAAGCACAACACGACGCGCTTCGTCATTCTGGCGCGCGAGCCCCGCTGGCCGAAGCTTGGCACGAGTTCCCTGCTGACGACCTTCGTTTTCCGCGTCCGCAACGTGCCGGCCGCGCTCTACAAGGCGCTCGGCGGCTTCGCCACCAACGGCGTCAACATGACCAAGCTCGAGAGCTACATGGTCAACGGCGAATTTACCGCGACCCAGTTCCTCGCCGATGTCGACGGCCATCCGGAGGAGCCGGCGCTCGCCCGCGCCTTCGAAGAGCTGGCCTTCTTCTGCAAGGAATTCAGGATTCTCGGCGTCTACCCCTCCCACCCGTTCCGCGCCGCCAGCGTGGCCGTGGGCGCGGCAGACTGAGGTTTTTGGGCTACGCCTTGAGGCGAAACATGCCGGCCTGCGCCAAAGCGGGCCGGCGGCCCCATTGCTGCCATCAAGGCCAATTTAACCATCTGAGGCGATGGCGCGAATGCAACGCATGTCGTGAAGCTCTCATAAAGGTTGACGGAACCTTCGTTTAACCAACGCCCGCTACCAAGGACGGAACGAGCGCCATGAAAGGAGTTTTTGTCATGAGCCTTCACCGACGCGGGGGAGCTTTCAAGCTTGCCGCCGCTCTGGGCGTTGCCCTTGCGATGGCGGCCTGCGCCAAAAACCCCGGAGCCGACAGCCTCGCTGGCGGATACGGCACCGCGACCCCCGGTTCGCCGCAGGACTTCAGCCAGAATGTTGGGGACCGCGTCTTCTTCGAGACCGACTCGATCGAATTGACCTCGCTCGCGCAATCGACTCTCGACAAGCAAGCCACCTGGCTTCAGCAATACGGCCGCTACAATTTCGTCGTGGAGGGCCACGCCGACGAGCGCGGCACGCGCGAATACAATTTCGCCCTCGGCGCCCGTCGCGCCGAGCGCGTGAAGGAATATCTGATCGCCCGCGGCATCTCGGCGTCGCGTATCCGCACCATCAGCTACGGCAAGGAGCGCCCTGTCGCGGTCTGCAACGACATTTCCTGCTGGTCGCAGAACCGTCGCGTGGTCACCGACATCAACCCCGGCCAGTCGTAAGCCGAACGTCGATTATCTCGATCCGAAAAAGGCCGGTCCTCGCGGGGACCGGCCTTTTTCTTTCGCAGCGCTATTCAGGCGCCGAACCCGCAGGCGGCCTCGATGGAAGCGCGCGCAGGAATGTCAGAGAGAAAAACGCGCCGATCCAGGAGCCAACGGCTGCGAAGCACACGTAAACCCAGTTTTCCGTGTAATTGATGACGGCATAGGACGAGAGCAGATACCAGAAGCTGCTCCAGCTCGCCGCCGAAAATCGCCGCCGCGCACTGACGGCCGAGGTGAACATGACATAGACGGCATCCGTCGCCGCGGTCGCAAGGACGACGCCCGCCGCCGTCAGCAGATCAATATGCAAGCCGCTCATCGCTCGATCTCCGGGCTTCTACCGCCTAAGGCATCAGACTAGGCGGGAACCGGAAGACGCGCGACAGGCCGGAATCGAAACGGCGCTCGATTGCCAGGCAATCAAGCGCCGTTAATTTTCAGTTGCCCTACAGGCTCAGGTCTGCGGCTGCGGCTCGAAGCCCGGGTCGGGGCCCGGTCGGGCTTGCCGGCCCGTGGACGGCACCGGCGAGGGTCGCGGCGCCGGTGCAGGCGGCGGCTCGTCGCCCGATTCGCGGATCGGTTTCTGGCCCCGCAGGAGACCGTAAATCTCCTCGCCGGTCAGGGTCTCGTATTCCAACAGGCCCTTGGCCAAGGTTTCGAGATCCTGACGCTTCTCGGTGATGATGCGGGTCGCGTCCGCCAGACCGGCCTCGACAAGACGGCGCACTTCCGCGTCGATCTTCTGCGACGTCGATTCGGAAATGTTGTTCTGCTTGCCCATCGAGTAGCCGAGGAACACTTCTTCCTGGTTCTCGCCGTACATGACGGTGCCGAGTTCGTCGGAGAAGCCCCAGCGTGTGACCATCGCACGGGCAAGCTTCGTTGCCTGCTCGATGTCCGATTGCGCACCGGACGTCACCTTGTCCTTACCGAAGATGATCTCTTCGGAGACACGGCCGCCCATCAGCACCGCCAGCCGCGAGGTCATCTGCTCGTAGCTCATCGACAGCTTGTCGCGTTCCGGCAATTGCATGACCATGCCGAGGGCGCGGCCGCGCGGGATGATCGTCGCCTTGTGGACCGGGTCGGTCGCCGGCACGTTGAGCGCGACGATGGCGTGACCACCCTCGTGATAAGCGGTCAGGATTTTCTCCTGCTCGGTCATCACCAGCGTGCGCCGCTCGGCGCCCATCATGATCTTGTCCTTGGCGTCTTCGAACTCGCTCATCATCACGATGCGCTTGCCGCGCCGGGCGGCAAGCAAGGCCGCCTCATTGACGAGGTTCATCAGGTCGGCGCCGGAAAAGCCCGGCGTGCCACGCGCGACGGTCTTGAGATCGACATCGGGCGACAGCGGCACCTTGCGCACATGCACCTTGAGGATGCGCTCGCGGCCGATCACGTCCGGATTGGGCACGACGATCTGGCGGTCGAAACGGCCTGGACGCAGCAGCGCCGGATCGAGCACGTCAGGCCGGTTGGTCGCGGCGATGAGGATGATGCCCTCATTCGCGTCGAAACCGTCCATCTCGACTAGCAACTGGTTCAGCGTCTGCTCGCGCTCGTCATTGCCGCCACCGAGGCCGGCGCCGCGATGGCGACCAACAGCATCGATTTCGTCAATGAAGATGATGCAGGGCGCGTTCTTTTTCGCCTGCTCGAACATGTCGCGGACGCGGCTCGCGCCGACGCCGACGAACATTTCGACGAAGTCGGAACCCGAGATCGTGAAGAAGGGCACGTTCGCCTCGCCGGCGATGGCGCGGGCAAGGAGCGTCTTGCCGGTGCCAGGCGGGCCGACAAGCAGCACGCCACGCGGAATCCGGCCACCCAGCCTCTGGAATTTCTGCGGATCGCGCAGGAATTCCACGATCTCCTGCAAATCTTCCTTCGCCTCATCGACGCCGGCGACATCCTCAAATGTGATGCGCCCATGCGCCTCGGTCAGCAGCTTGGCCTTCGACTTGCCGAAGCCAAGCGCCTTGCCGCCCGCGCCCTGCATCTGCCGGGTCACGAAGATCCACATGCCGACAAAGGCAATGATCGGCAGACCGTTGATCAGCAAGGTCAGCAGCCAGCTATTGCCATCCGACGGCGGCCGGGCGTTGATCGTCACGCCGTTCTTGACCAGTTGCTGCACGAGCGAGGGATCGTTCGGCGTATAGGTCGCGAAGGACTTGTCGTTTTTCAGATGGCCCGAAACCTCATTGCCGACGATCGTCACATCGCGGACCTGGCCCGTCTGGACGTCGCCAAGGAACTCGCTGAAGCTGACACCATCCTGCGAAGCCGTATGCTGGCCAGGATTATAGAACAGCATCACCAGCGCCACGACGAGCAGGAAGATGATGACCCAGAGCGCAAAATTTCTGAAATTCGGATGCATATTCAACTCGCCGCAGACCCGTTTTACGTCTTATCGAAAAACTGCCCGCTCATAGGCGCCGCCATGGCGCGTCCGCTTAATGTAGGCGCGGGCGCAGGGGTTGCCAAGAGAATGGCATTAGAGAACTCGCTTACAGCATTGCAGCCTCACCTGGCCCTTCGCAAGGCTTCGGCACGGCGGAATCATGGACCAAACCGCGGCGGCGGGTTTTTTCCGGGCGTAAGGTCAATAATCCATCGGCGGCGAGAGATAATCTTACGCCGCCAAGCGTGCCATGGAAAACACGCCCTCGGTGTAATGCTGCACACAAGTCTTGTGCCAGTCTTTCGAGCCGGTCGAGCCGCAATGGCTTGCCAACTCCCAAGGTGGAGATCTCCGCCGCGATGATGCGGCGCAAAATCTCCTCCGGACAATCGCCCAGATGCGCGACAGAAATACCGACTCCACCGCTCGCCGGAAACCTTCGCAGCATCGCGCGGACAGTTTCCGTTTGCACCGCGAGCGCCTGTTCGGCCCGCGCCGCCCGTCGCCCGAGCCGCGCCAGCCCCGAAGCGCTGAGTCCGGCTTCTTCCAGAAGTGGAAGAAGAGCCCGTAACCGCGTGCGGGCAAAAGCAGAATTCTCGTTCGACGGATCGCGGAAATACGGCTGATCGCAGGCTTCGCAATAGTCGATCAACGTCTTCTTGGAATAGATCAGCAGCGGACGGTAAAGCGTGATACCGCCAAGCCTAATCTCGCTGCTCATTCCGGCGAGCCCCGCCAGACCGCTGCCACGCAGAAGCCGAAACAGAATCGTTTCGGCCTGATCGTCGGCATGGTGGGCGGTCAGCAGATAATCGGCGCCGAGTTCGCGTGCGTGGGCGCCGAGCAAGGCATAGCGGGCGGCGCGCGCCCGCTCCTGAATACGGCTTTTCGGCTTGGCGCCCTGCCACGTCAAAATGCTGTGCGGCAGTCCGAGGGCTTCGGACCAGCCGCCGACGGCTTCAGCCTCCTCCCGCGATCCGGGACGCAGGCCGTGGTCGACCGTCGCGACATGCAGGCTCGCGCCCGCCGCCTGTCCCTCGGCCAGCCAGAGCGCGGCAAACCGCAGCAGCGCCAGCGAATCGGGGCCGCCCGAAACCGCGAGCAACGCCCGCCGTCCGGCGAGCGGCGCGAAAAGAGCGGCGAGCTTCGCCGTGCTGATCTTCTCCATAGCTACCTAGACCCCGGAGACCTCGGCCCAGCCACGTTCAAGGCCGGTTTCAGGCCCCGCATTGGCTGCGCTTAGCCTCACGCTCCGCGCCCGCCTTCACCGCTGCCGAAGCATTGGGATATTTGCGAGGCACCTCGCTGAAGGTGGCGCAGGCTTGTTCCTTGGCGCCGAGAGTGCGCAGCGATTCGCCGAGCCGCAACATGGCCTCCGGCGCACGGGTCGAGGCGGCGAAATTCGTCGAAATCTTCAAAAACTGCTCGGCCGCCTCGCGTGTCCGTCCCCGCGCGGCATAGGATTCGCCCAGAAAATAGAGCGCTTCGGCCGTCAGCCGCGACTTCGGGTTCTTGTCGATGAACGCAGCAAGGCTGCGCTCGGCACTGTCGTAGTCCTTTTGCTTGAAATAGCCGAGGGCGACGTCGAATTCCTGCCGCGGCGTAGCCGGTTGCGCGCTGGCGATCATCGTGCCGCCGGGCGTCGTCACGCCGCCGGCAGGAACGCCGCCATCCGACGACGGCGCTGCTGCCTGCGCGGGCGTATATTGCGCGCTCGGCAGATTGAGCGGCGCGTTCGGATCGCTGCCGGTGCTCGCGCCATTGTCGGCGATGGGCGGCGGCGGGGCCCCCGTCGTGCCGAGCTGCTTCGGCGCGCCCGGCGCGTCTGGATGCGCGGTGGGGTCGAAAGCATCGTCCCGCCGCGAGCGCGGGGTGCTTCCCGCCGACGAATCAGTCGAGGAATCAGCCGAAGCGTCCGTATCCGCCCCGGATTGCGGCGGCGCATTATCGGCATCCGTCGCGGGTGGCGGATTTGCAGGGGTCAGTTCGCCGTGACGTGCCGGACGGCCGCCGCGCTCCTGAAACCGGAAATCGACGTCTTCCTGGAACTTCTTGAGTTGGTCCTGCAACTGATGATTCGCGAACTGCATCTGCTGCATTTCGCCGGTCATCTGACGGATCTGATCTTCGAGACGTTCAACACGCACAAGCAGGCTCGCATCGTCCGCCCCCCCCCCCTGCGGGGCATAGCCGCCGCCGGGAGGCGGAGCGCCGCCATTGTCCTGAGAATCGCCGCCGCCGACATTGTCCGGTGGGACGGCATAGGATTGCGCAACCTGAAGGCGCGTGCCTTGCGCGAAGGCGAGCGCGGGGGCGAGACTCAGGGCGCCGGCCAAGGCAATCCCGGTCAGGGCAATCACAGCAGCGTCTTTGCTCAATCGAGTCATGCGTGAAATCCAATCTTCCTGATTTGGATCATACTGCATAGTTCGGCCAAAGTTAGGTTTTTCGATTGGAATTTCGCGGCGCTGCGGTTGAAGAAATAACCTTCAATCGAGCGTAAACGCCGCGCGGGCCCGGTTGGGTTAGGCAATCGGCGGCGGATGCGATAGAATGGGCGTTTCCGGAGCCACCGGGTATCTCCATCACATCGGAGTCGGGCGCCGCCGCGCGGCTCGCCTTCGCGGCGCAGGAGCATGACGTTTGGGCAAGCATTTCGGGACCGACGGAATTCGCGGCCTCGCCAACAAGATCATCACTCCCGATCTGGCGATGAAGGTCGCGCAGGCCACCGGCATCCTCTTTCAGCGCGGCGAACACCGCCACCGCGCCGTCATCGGCAAGGATACCCGCCTCTCCGGCTATATGATCGAAACCGCCATGGTCGCGGGCTTCACCTCGGTCGGCGTCGACGTTCTGCTGCTCGGCCCGATGCCGACGCCCGCCGTCGCCATGCTCACTCATTCGATGCGCGCCGATGTCGGAGTGATGATCTCCGCATCGCACAATCCGTTCGAGGACAACGGCATCAAATTGTTCGGCCCGGACGGCTTCAAGCTCTCCGACGAGGTCGAGGCCAAGATCGAGGCGATTGTCGATGGTGAGCTGCCGGTCAAGCTTGCCAATTCCCCCGATCTCGGCCGCGCCATGCGCGTCGAGGGCGACCGCGCCCGCTATATCGAATTCGCCAAGCGCACGCTGATCGGCAATCCCTCGCTCGACGGGATGCGCATCGTCGTCGATTGCGCCAACGGCGCTGCCTACAAGGTCGCCCCGGAAGCCCTGTGGGAGCTCGGCGCCGAGGTCTTCACCATCGGCGACGCTCCGGACGGCTTCAACATCAACCGCGATGTCGGCTCCACCGCGCCCAAGGCGCTCGTCAATAAGGTCCGCGAGATGCGCGCCGATGTCGGCATTGCGCTCGACGGCGACGCCGACCGGGTCATCATCGTCGATGAGCGCGGCAAGGTCGTCGATGGCGATCAGTTGATGGCGGCCATCGCCCAGAGCTGGCAGCAGGACGGCCGGCTGGCGCGCCCCGGCATCGTCGCGACGCTGATGTCCAATCTTGGCTTCGAGCGTTACCTGAGCAGTATCGGCCTCGCCCTCGCCCGTACTGCCGTCGGCGACCGCTATGTGCTCGAACATATGCGCGAGCACGGCTACAACCTCGGCGGCGAACAATCCGGCCATATCATCCTTAGCGATTATTGCACGACCGGCGACGGGCTTGTCGCGGCCTTGCAATTGCTCTCCATCGTCAAGCGCCGACAGCGCCCGGTCAGCGAGGTCTGCCACCGATTCGAGCCGGTTCCGCAGATCCTGCGCAATGTCCGCTTCCGCAGCAGCCGCCCCCTCGAGGAAGAGCGCGTCTCCCGCGCCATCGAGGACGGCCGGCGTAAGCTTGGCAATGACGGCCGTCTGGTGATTCGCCTTTCCGGCACCGAGCCGGTCGTGCGCGTCATGGGCGAAGGCGACAACCGCGATCTCGTCGAGCAGATCGTCGACGATGTCTGCGAGGCGCTGAGCGCCGTCGCCGCCTGAAAACAGGCAGCAAAAGCGGGGCTTCGCGCCCGGCGCTCCCAGGCCAATTAACCTTAAAAACTAGGGTTAAGAGGCTTTTAAGCTCTTTGAGCCATTTTTCCCTTCCGTTGGACACGGCGGCGGCTGACCCGCGCGCCAGCGCCTTTGAGGGGACTAATCGTTATGGCCAGCATCAAGACCTTCCTAATCGCAAGCGCCGTGGCGATTGGCGCTTTCAATGTCGCCCACGCGGCCGATCTCGACCTGCCGCCACCGCCCCAGGTTGAAGCCCCGCCCCCGCCGGTTGTCAGCGGCTGGTACCTGCGCGGCGACGTCGGCGTCGGCTTCGACCAATTGAGCAATTTCTACTCCACCGACGCTCCGATCGTGCCCGGCTATTCCTTCGAGGGCGCCGGCCTTGGCCGTCAGGTCGATATCGGCGGCGGCGTCGGCTACCAGGTCAACAACTGGGTGCGCTTCGACGTGACCGGCGAATACCGGACCGCGACGAAATATTGGGCGACTGAGAATTACGCCGGCACGACGCCGGACTGCGCCACCTGCTATGATGACTACTCTGGCCGCGTCAGCACGTTCGACGTGCTCGCCAATGGCTATATCGACCTTGGCACCTGGTACAATTTCACGCCGTTCATCGGCGCGGGTGTCGGCGCGGCCTTCAACCAGTTCTCTGGCCTGACCGATGTCGGTGTGCAGACCGGCGGCTATGGCGTCGCGCCCACCAGCAACAGTGTCGCTCTCGCCTGGGCGATACATGCGGGCGTGGATTATTCCTTCACGCCGAACTGGAAGCTTGAAGTCGCCTACCGCTATTTCAACGGCGGCAAGGTCACCAGCGACGGCATCGTCTGCACCGCAGGCTGCACGCACGAAGTCCAGAGCTTCAATATCGCCTCGCAGGATGTTCTCGTCGGCCTGCGCTACGTCTTCACCGACGTTCCGGCAGTGGCACCGCCGCTCGTTACCAAATATTGATCCGGGCAAACCGGGCGAACGAAAAAGCGGGCCACGAGGCCCGCTTTTTTTGCGTCGCGGCAATGGACCGGCGAGCCCGTAAAAACATGGTTTCGGGTGGGTAATTTTTTATGGTTAAGCGGAGCTTAAGAAATATCCTTCAGACTTCCTTTCGTTGAGAACCGAAAGGAAGGAAGGCGATGTCGAGTCGGACATCTATATTGCGGGGGCTGATTCTCCCGGTTGCCGCGCTCTGCGCCGCGATGCCCGCTGAAGCCGCCGATCTCGGCTCCTTCTTTTCTTCGCCGCAGACGGAAGCCCCGACCCAGCCTGTCGACTTCGGCACCGGCTGGTACATCCGCGGCGACGGAGCCTGGGCTGCCGATTCGCTGCCGCAAATATCGCCGGATCTGACCCAATTCGTCACAAATAGCCGGCAGTCGATGTTCAACGCTGATCTGGGCTTCGGCTACAAGCTGAACAATTGGGTCCGCGCCGATATTGTCGCCGATTATTGGCTACCGACTCGTGCCCAGGGGAATGGCGCAACCGCAGAATGCATAACCCAGCTCAATGGCACTCCTCCCATCCAAGACGAAACCGTCTACGATGATTGCACGCCGCACGCAAACTCGGAAATCCAGCGCCTCGACGCGCTGGCGAATCTCTATGTCGATCTCGGCACTTGGTCCGGATTTACGCCCTACGTGGGTGGCGGTCTCGGCGTCAGCCGTATTCAGATCACCAGCGACACCAACTGGTATATGAGCAACGGGCTGCCTTATCACATCACGACCGATGGCTTCTATTTCAATTGGGATCGCAGCATCGATGAGATCCGCTATCAGTTCGCCTGGGCGTTGATGGCCGGCGTGTCCTATGCGATCACACCGGAACTCGCGCTCGATGTCGGCTACCGGTACATCAATCTTGGCACGATCAGCGGCATTCAGGATGCAACCGGCAACAGTTACACGAAGGTCGTGGACGCACATGAGGTTCGCCTCGGCCTGCGCTATTTGTTCGACCAGTGATTTGCTAAATTCTTCGCTGCCGGTTGCGCTTTGCGCGGCCGGCCGCGAAGATGGCGAATGTCTTCGCCCCCGCGCCAGCCGCGCATAAAACCCGCACGTCCGTTTTTCTCGTCCGGTCCCTGCCCCAAAAGGCCGGGTTGGACGGTCGATGTCCTGAAGGGCGCGCTTGTCGGCCGCTCGCATCGCAGCCCGGCGGGCGTTGCGAAGCTTCGGCAGGCGATTGATCTGACGCGCGAAGTGCTCGAAATCCCTCCGGATTATCGCATCGCCATCGTCCCCGCCTCGGACACCGGCGCGGTTGAGATGGCGCTCTGGTCGCTGCTCGGCGCGCGCGGCGTCGATGTCTTCGCCTGGGATGCATTCGGCGAGACCTGGGCAGTGGACGCCGAGGCGCTGAAACTCAGCGGCCTGCGCCTCTTCCGGGCGCCGCCGGGCGAGATCGCCGATCTCGCCAAGGCCGACCCGGACCACGACATCGTCTTCACCTGGAACGGGACGAGCACCGGCGTGCGCGTTCCGAATGCCGACTGGATCGCCGCCGACCGCACGGGGCTGACGATCTGTGACGCGACCTCCGCCGCCTTCGCGCAGAAGCTCGATTGGCCGAAGCTCGATGTCGTCACTTTCTCCTGGCAGAAGGGTCTTGGCAGCGAGGCGGCGCATGGCATGCTCGTGTTGAGTCCACGCGCTGTCGAGCGGCTCGAAACCTATCGGCCGGCCTGGCCGCTGCCCAAAATTTTTCAGCTAACCCACGATGGCAAACTGGATGAAGCGCTGTTCAAGGGCTGGACAATCAACACGCCTTCGCTGCTCTGCGTCGAAGACTATCTCGATGCGCTCGGCTGGGCGAAATCGCTTGGCGGCCTCGATGCCCTGATCGCCCGCGCCGACGCCAATGCCCGCACGCTCGGCGCCTGGGTCGAGACGACGGACTGGATCGATTTTCTGGTCGAGGATCCCGCGATCCGCTCCAACACCAGCCTTTGTCTGGAGCTGGCGGAGCCGGAGGTCGCGCAGCTTCCGGCGGCCGAGCGCAAGGCGCTCGTCGATGAATTACTCGAAGTTCTGGAAGAGGCCGAGGTCGCCTATGACATCGGCGCTTACCGGCAGTCGCCGCCCGGTCTGCGCATCTGGTGCGGGCCGACCGTGGACGCGCCGGACCTGCCACTGCTTACGGCGTGGCTGGACTATGCTTATGGATTGGCGCGCTAGAGCAATCGCGGCGATTTCGCCGGGAAAGCCACGCTTTCCCGATGATGTCGGCGATTAGGCTGTTAGGCTTGGGCCAGCGACCGCACGCGATGGGCGAGGCGCGAAACCTTCCGGGCGGCGGTATTTCTGTGGATGATGCCGTTCTGCGCGGCGCGGACGATCACCGGCTCGGCCGCCTGGAGGGCCGCCGCGGCAGCCTCGTGATTGCCGGAGGCAATCGCCTCCTCGACCTTGCGGACGAAGGTCCGCAGGCGCGTGCGGCGCGAGCGGTTGACGATCGTGCGACGCTCAATTTTACGGGCGGCCTTTTTGGCCGACGGGGTATTCGCCATCTAAAATCTCGAATTATTCTGGAGGGGTCCGGCCGACACGGCCAAAGACCGACGCCGCCAGACGCGCAAATGCGAAGCGGCAGCTTATAGTCGCCACGGCCGCGGGCGTCAACGCGCCCGCGGGGCTTTTCTCACCCCAAGCGCCGCCACCCATTTTGCCAAAGATATCCACAAAAGGCGGCAAAATCAGCGGTTTTCAAATTTCGCCGGGCGCTTCTCCGCAAAGGCGGCCATGCCCTCCTTCTGATCGTGCGTGGCGAACAAAGATTGGAAGGCCCGCCGCTCGTGAAGGAGCCCCTCTGCCAGACTCGTCTCGGCAACGCGGTTGACCGCCTCCTTGACGAGGAGCAGCGCCGGCAGCGAATGCTCGGCGATGGCTGCGGCGGTCTTCAGGGCTTCGGCCTCCAATTGATCGGCGGGGACGATTCGGGCGACAAGCCCGGCCCGTTCGGCCTCGGTCGCGTCGATCGAGCGGCCGGTGAGGCAGAGTTCCATCGCCCTCGCCTTGCCGATCGCCCGCGTCAGCCGCTGCGAGCCGCCGCCGCCGGGCATGATGCCGAGCTTGATCTCCGGCTGGCCGAATTTGGCGGTCTCGGCCGCGATGATGAAATCGCACATCAGGGCAATCTCGCAGCCGCCGCCGAGGGCGAAGCCCGCCACCGCGGCGATCGTCGGCTTGCGGACCCGGGCGAGGCGCTGCCAATCGGCGATGAAATCGGCAACCAGCGTCTCGGGATAAGTCTTATGCTGCATTTCCTTGATGTCGGCACCCGCGGCGAAGGCCTTGGCCGAGCCGGTGACCACGATGACGCTGATCTGCGGGTCCGCCTCGAAGGCGTCGAGGGCGGCATTCAGCGCCCCCATCAATTCGACATTGATCGCGTTCAGAGCCTGCGGCCGATTGAGTCGAATCAAGCCGACCCGGCCATGCGTCTCGACGATGATCGTGTCACTCGCCACGTCTTTCTCCCTCCGCCCGATTGTGCGCTGCGGTTGTTACGCTTTGTAACCCGATTTGACTTATCATCCCAAGCTTGTGCTTCTAAAGACAATGGGTTAGTTGCGGGCGTCATCGCCTCGGCGCCAGCAAGGTCGACTTTTGATCAGTTTTGCGACCGCCGCCGGGAATGGTATGGCTCCAAGAAGATGAGGGGATGGTCCGGCTCGGCGATTCCGCGCAAGTCCGACCACGAAACAACGGACAATTTGACTTGGCACATCGCATAAACAGTCTCGCAGACTATGCGACGAAACGCTTTCGGCTCGCCGGCAAAGCCTATCTCGAAGAATATAATCCGTTTTTCGTGCAGACCGACAGCGCCCGGCAGGAAGCGCAGGCCCACGGCCGCAACTTCGTCAGCTTCGCGAATTACGATTACCTAGGCATCTCCGGCCATCCGGCGGTGAAGGCGGCTGCGATCGGCGCGCTCGAAGAGTTCGGCGTCGGCGCCCTTGCTTCGCGTCTCGTCGGCGGCGAACGCTCGACCCACCATCTCTTCGAAGAGAAGCTCGCAGCTTTTCTCGGCGTCGAATCGGTTCTCACCCTGGTCTCCGGCTATCTGACCAATGTGACGACCATTTCGCACATGATGAACACGCGCGACGCCATCTTCCTCGATGAGCTGTCGCACAACAGCATCATTAGCGGTGCCAAGGCCGCCGCGGCGACGAGCCATTTCTTCCACCACAACGATCTCGATCATCTCGAATCGCTGCTGGCGCAGAAGCGCGATTCCTATCGCCATGTCCTGCTCGCCGTGGAATCGCTCTACAGCATGGATGGCGACATCGTCGATCTGCCGCGGCTCGTCGAGATCAAGGAGCGCTACAATTGCTGGCTGCTCGTCGATGAAGCGCATTCGATCGGCGTTCTCGGCCAGGACGGGCGCGGCCTCTGCGAGCATACCGGCGTCGATCCGGCGCAGATCGATATCATCGTCGGCACATTGTCGAAGACCTTTGCTTCCTGCGGCGGCTTCATCGCCGCCAAGAAGCCGGTGGCCGATTGGCTGCGCTATACGCTGCCCGGCTTCGTGTTCAGCGTTGGCTTGTCGCCGGTGATCTCGGCAGCGGCTTCGACGGCGCTCGACATCATCCAGAAGGATACCTGGCGCATCGAAAAGCTGCGCCACAACGCCGAGCTTTTCATCGAGCTCGCGCACGAGGCGGGGCTCGACACCGGCCCGGCGATCGGGCGCGGCGTCGTGCCGATCCTCTTCGCCGACGGCCTCGAGACGGTGGCGGCCTCACGGCATCTGATGAGCCACGGCTATTACGTGCCGCCGATCTTCCAGATCGGAGTGCCGAAGAACCAGCCGCGGCTGCGCTTCTTCCTCTCCGCCTCGCATCGCGAGGAGGACATCCGCGGCGTCATCAATCTTCTTGCCCGACATCCGGCCCAGCCGGTCGTCGCAGCCGAGCCGGTCAGCGCGGCGACCTAGCCAAGGTCGGCGGGGCCGCGAACTTCCGGAATAATGCAATACGCCCGGCGACGCCGGCCCTTGGATGTGAGATGAGCGAAATCAAAATCGTCCCCGTAAATGGGCTCGGCGCGTTTCTCGATTTCTGCAAAGTTCCGCGGCTCATCTACGAGGGCCTGAAGGGCTTTGCGCCGCAACTCGATGCCGAACGCTGGACCTTGCTCGGCTCGAAGCTCAACCCGCATTACAAATCCGTCGATTGGCAGGCCTGGATCGCCTACAGGGACGGCAAGCTCGCGGGCCGCATCCAGGCGCAAATCTACAAGACCGTCGTGCCTCTCGGCGCTTCGCCGGCGCAATTCGGCTGCCTCGATGTCATCGAGGATGATGCCGTGCTTTCGGGACTGCTCGAAGCTGCGGAAACCTGGCTGCGCGATCGCGGCGCCGGACTCATCCACGGCCCGTTCTCTCCCGACGTCTGGGGTGAGGTCGGCGTGCTGGTCGAGGGTTTCGAGACGGTACCGATGATCCTGGTGCCCTGGAGCCCGCCCTATCTCTCGGCGATGCTGGAAAAGCGCGGCTATGTCAAAGCGCGCGATGTCATCTCCTACCGCTATGATATTTCGGAAAAGGACCGCAATCAGGACGCTGGCATCATCGCGCGGCCCGAGTGGCGCGACCGGCTGAAAATCCGCACGATCGATCTTAACAAGATCAAGGACGAAGCGAAGCTGATCGTCGATATCTTCAACGACGCCTGGAGCGACAATTGGGGCTATGTCCCCTTCACCTACGAAGAATTCATGGCTTCGGCGGATTCGCTCAAATTCATCATGCCGCCCGAAGGCGGTTTTATCGTCGAGCTTGACGGCGTGGCGCAGGCCTTCGGCGTCATATTGCCCAACCTCAACGAAATCACCCAGGATCTTGGCGGAAAGCTGTTGCCTTTCGGCCTGCCGAAGCTGATCTCGCGTCTGCGCAAGCACCGCTACAAGACCATGCGGCTGGCGCTCTTCGGCATCCGCAAGGCGCTGCATCGCAAGGCCGCCGGCGGTGCCGTCATCCTCGCTTTCATCGAGGAATCGCGCCGCCGCACGCGCCAGTATACAAGCGTCGAGCATGTCGAATTCGGCTGGGTGCTGGAGGATAATCTCGGCATGCGCAGACCGATCGAGCTTTCCGGCGCCAAGATCGACAAGGTTCACCGCGTCTACGGCAAAGACCTGACCGCCGTTTCGGCAGCGAAGACAGCCTGAGCAAACCGGCGCAATGCGCTGAAATCACCGGCCCTGCTCAGGTCCATTGGTTCGCTTCCAAAGTTGATCCTAGCCCTTCGCAAGAGGCGGCTTTTTCGCTACTGGTAAGCGTGTGAGTTCGCTGGGGGGCGATCATCGGGCGCGACGGGGAACCCTGCGCATGAACATAGCGAGTCGAGAACAATACGAACCGGCCAACGAACTCCCCGACAACTTTCTCGTCGCGGAGCCGATGCGACCGCATCCGCAGCGCCGCCGCGCCATTCTGGCGGCGCATCCTGAAGTCGCCGGCTTGATCGTCACTGATCCGATCACCGCCGTCATCACCCTCGCCATCGTCGTCGGCCAGGTCGCCATCGCGGGCTATTTCGGCCATCTTGGCCTCGGCTATTGGTGGGCGGCGCTGATCGCGGCCTATTGCATCGGCGCCTTCGCCAATCACGCGATGTTCGTCGTCATTCATGACGCGGTCCACAACACGATCTTCAAGAACCCCACCGCCAACAAATGGGTGGCGATCCTCGCCGATCTGCCGAACGCTTTTCCGACGGCGATGGGCTTTCGCTGCTATCACCAGAAGCATCATTCGCATCTTGGCGATTATGATTTCGACGCCGACCTGCCCGGCCATATCGAGGCGAGGATCGCGGGCAATCGCTGGTACGGCAAAGCCTTCTGGCTCTTCGGCTTCGCCTTCTGGCAGCTCACCCGGCTCGGACGGCTGAAGGGCACGGTGCCGATCTGGGGCAAGTGGACCTACATCAATACCGCCGTCATCGCCGTCTTCGATCTGCTGATCCTCTATTTCTTCGGCTGGAACGCGCTGCTTTATCTCTTCGCGTCCTTCTGGTTCTCGGTCGGCGGCCTGCATCCCTTGAGCGCGCGCTGGGTCCAGGAGCATTTCACCTTCGATCCGCACCAGGAAACGTACGATTATTACGGCCCGCTGAACCTCGTGGCGCTCAACATCGGCTACCACAACGAGCACCACGATTTTCCGGAAATTCCCTGGCGGCTGCTGCCCGAGCTGAAGCGGATGGCGCCGGAATTCTACGATCATCTCAAGACGCATGAATCGTGGACGAAGCTGTTCTTCACCTTCATCTTCGATCCGCGCTACACGCTCTATTCCCGCGTCGACCGCTCGATTGTGCGGCATGCGGCGGAAGCCAGCCCGACCAAGTAAAGCGAGCCTTCGACTTCGCTATGTCACACCGATGGCCGGGCTTGTCCCGGCCATCGTGTTTTTTCCCGTCAATTGACTTCGGGCGTCGTCGCCTGCCGCGACTTCGGCGTGCGCTTGAACTCCTCGCGCCCGCGGCTGAACAAAGTACCGACGATTGCGGGCGCGTTGGAGACGCTCATGAAGACGAGCATCGGCGGCACGGAAACGACGGTGACGAGATATTCCCAAAGCGAGCCGCGCCGTAGCGTCAGATAAGGCACGAGGGTCATGCCGGTCGCCACCAGTGCGATGAGCACGAGCAGAAACTCGATCACCGGAACATAACGCGCGACCCCGCCCAAAAGGATGCAGATGATCAGCGAGACCGTCGCGAGCGCGGCGCAGGGATAGAAGGCCTGTATCAGGATCAGCGCGAAGGCCGACAGTTTTTTCCGGAACGACCAATTGGAAGCCCAGACATCACCGATGAGCTTGCGCGCGACCTGCACGAAGCCGTTCGACCAGCGGCTCTGCTGCGTGCGCCAATGTCCCAATTGATCCGGGACGAGACCCGGCACCGCCGGCTCCATCAGGAAGATGCCATGCCAATTGGCGAGTTCGGCGCGGACCGCGAGATCGAGGTCTTCGCACAGGGAATCGCCCGACCAGCCGCCCGCGGCTTCGATCGCCGCACGTCGCCAGAGGCCGCCCGTGCCATTGAACTGAAACAGCCAGCCGGCGCGATAGCGCGTCGCCTGTTCCATCACATAATGTGAGTCGAGCATCAGGCCCTGGATGCGCGTCAGCCAATTCGTCCGATAGTTCGAGAATTCGCAGCGCGATTGCAGGAAGCCGGCGCGCGGATCAGCGAGGAGATGCGGCACCGCGACCCGCAACCATTCGCGCGGCGGCCGGAAGTCGATGTCGAGCACGGCGATGACCGGCGCGGTGCTCTTGGCGAGCCCGGCGGCGAGCGCGCCCGCCTTGAAGCCGCTGCGATCCTCGCGGCGCAGATGCTGGATGTCGAAGCCCTGTGCGCGCAATTGCTCGGCGACCGCCGCAGCGAATACGGGCGTGTCGTCCGTGCTGTCGTCGAGAAGCTGGATGTGCAGTTTTTGCTTCGGCCAATCGAGCGTCGCGGCGGCGCGCAGCGCATCGGCGGCCAGTTCGCCTTCATTGAAAGCGGGAATTTGCACGAGAACGTGCGGCAACATCTCGTTGCTCAATTTCACCGGTGCGATGGGCGTGCGCCAACGCGTCCCGGTGACGACCTCGATGATATTGATGGCGATAAGGAGCAGAAAACTGCCGCCGACGAAAACAAGGCCGAGAACGGCGAGCGTCAAAAGGATCTCGAAAAAGACGCGCACGACTTCGAGGACGATCAATGGCGCATTCCTTCCGGCTTCTTATTCGCGACCTGATTATCGTTCGCGCTCATGGCCCGCGCGTCGATCAGCGGACAGCCTAGCTTGGTTTGAACACGAAAACCCCTGCCAAAACAAGGGGACGCTCGGCCGCCGCCAGATCAGGGCTTCACTCTTTCTTTCGTTTCCGGAACATTGACCGAAAAACGGGTGAACAGCCAGTCAACGAAGCGTGGCGGCAGGCTCCGCGCCAGCCGGGTCGCCAGATAGAGCGCCGCCGGAAAGGCGATCACCGCCCGCCCCTGCGTCAGGCCATTTTTGATAATTTCGGCTGCCCGCGCGTCGCTGACCTCGAAGGGTTTGACGGCGCTGATCGAGTCATTGAGCGGCGTCTTGACGAAGCCGGCGACGACAAGGCTCACGAGAACGCCGCGGCGCTCGAGCCGCCCACGCAAGGATTCCGCGTAGGCATGCACCGCCGCCTTGCTGGCGCTATAGGCCGGCGAGAAAGGCAGACCGCGCAAACCGGCGAGCGAACCGATGACGGCGATCTGCCCCTGACCGCGCGCGCACATCGGTGCGATCAGCGGCTCGATGGTATTGAGCACGCCGAAAAGATTGGTCGCGAGCAGCGCCCGCACGGCTTCCGGCTCCTCGGCGATCACGCCGTCGGCAAGGCCGGAGGTGATCCCCGCATTGGCGATGACGAGATCGAAAGGCTTCGTCGCATCAGCGGCGGCGATCCACGCACTCATGGCCTCGCGGTCGCGGACATCGACCTGTGCGGCAGAGATGGACGCGCCCTGAGCCTCCGCTGCCGCCGCGACCTCGGCGAGCCGCGCCTCGCTGCGACCGAGAAGCGAGAGGTGGATGCCGGGCGCCGCATAGGCCAAAGCCAGCGCCCGGCCAATGCCGCTTGAGGCGCCGGTGATAAGGATCGCGCGCGGCTGGCGCATGTCAGGCGCCGCTTGCTGCGATGAGCGCGGCTTCCCCGAGAACGACGATCTCGCGCTGGGCGTTGTGCGCCATCAAGCGCAGCGTCACGCGGCCGCCAGCCACACTGCCGACGCGGCCCGAGACGACGATGCTCTCGCCCGCGAGGACGGGGCGCAGGAATTTGGCCGAGAGCCGCTGCAGGACAAGATTCGGCTGCCAAGCCGCGAGCGCCGGTTCGAATGCGCCCATCAACAACATGCCTTGAACAGGCGGCGCCGCGAGGCCCGCCTGCTGCGCGAGCGCAGCATCGAGATGGATTGGATTGGTATCGCCGGAGACGTCCGCGTAGCGAGCGAGATGCGGCATATCGAAGGGCCCGAACGTCTGCGGCGGCAACTTGTCGCCGGCTTTCGGAAATGCGGCAGATGAATCTGCGAGCGCGGAGGTCACGCGGCATCCCCCTTCGGCAGCGGCACGATCCGCAGGATCATTTCCATGCTGAGCACGGACGCTTCACCCGGCGCGCCGACATCGGCGAGAAGGATGATCCGCGACGGCTCGGTCTGCCGCTGCATCTTCACCGTCATCAGATAATCGACATCGGCCGCGAGCGGTGCGCGATAATCGAAGCTCTGCGATTCATGGATCGGCACCCAATCGCGGTCGCCGATCAGTTCCGCCGCTATGGCGTGAAAATCAGGCCGCGCCAGCCAGCGGACGGGAAAAGTGAAGGGAACTTTTTGGCCGATGCCGCCGGTTTCGCGGCGAAAGGCGTCGGCTTCGTCAGTCGACGCACGAACCGCGAAAGTGCCAAGCGCGCGCTCAACCGGCATAGCGGCCCCGGGCCGTAATATTAAGCATCGAAGCGCCGCACAACGAGCGTCGCATTGATCCCGCCGAAGGCGAAGGAATTCGACATCGCCACATTGATCGGCATCGGTCGCGCTTCGTTGGGGATGCAATCGACCGGGCATTTCTCGTCGGCGACGCGCCAATTGATGGTCGGCGGCGCGATATTCTCGCGCAACGCGCCAAGTGTGACGATCAGTTCGAATGCACCGCCGACGCCGAGGCCGTGGCCATGCACCGGCTTAGTCGAGGAAACCGGCACGTGCGGGCCGCGCTTGCCGAAGACGAGGCCGATCGCCTCCGACTCGGTGAGGTCGTTCACAGTCGTGCCGGTGCCATGCGCGTTGATGTAGTCGATCTCGTCGGGCGTAACGCCGGCATCGGCGATCGCATCGCGCATGCAGGCCGCGGCGCCGTTGACATCGGGCCGCACAGGATCCTTCGCATCGCTTGTGGTGCCATAGCCGGCCAGCTCCGCCAGCACATGAGCATTGCGCTGGGCGGCGATTTCTTCGGCCTCGAGAATGAAGACGCCCGAGCCCGCGCCGATCACCATTCCGTTGCGATCCTTGGAGAAAGGCCGGCAGAAATTCGGTGTCAGAACGCGCAGCGCCTCCCAGGCGAGCATCGTCCCTATGGTGATGCAATCTTCCGTGCCGCCGACGATCGCGCGGTCGATCATGCCGGCGCGAATCATCTGCGTACCGATGCCGATGGCTTGCGTCGCCGAGGAGCAGGCGCTGCCGACGGCGAAGGCCGGCCCCGTCGTGCCGAAGCGCATGCTGACCATCGCCGGGCATGAGCTGGGGATGAGGCGCGGAATCGTCAGCGGGCTCGGCCGTGCCTGCTGGGTGAAGACCGTGTGCAGGCCTTCCTCGATCGTGTTCATTCCGGCGATGCCGGTGCCGATAATCGCGGCGGTGCGCGGCCCCTTCAAATCGTCACGCGAGAGGCCCGCCTGCTGAACCGCCTCGTCGGCGCTGATCAGCAGATATGAGATCACCGGATCGCAGAGTGTGAGCGTATCCTTGTCGAGGTAACGCGACGCGTCATACTCGGGCACTTGTGCGGAAATCTTGATCCGGCCCGGATAAGACCGCACGAAACGCGTCTCACGCACACCGGAACGGCCGTCGCGCGCGCCCTCCCAAAGTGCCTTTGCGCCCATCCCCAAAGACGAAACCGCACCGATGCCGGTGATCACGACCCGCCGCTGGGCCATTCAGGCGGTCTTCTCTTTGCCGATGTAGTTCGCCATTGCGTCGATCAGGCTTTGTACGTCCTTGGCCTCGTGAAAGGGGCCGTCCATCGGAATATAGACATCGAACTTCTCTTCGAGCGCCGTCAGGATCATGACGATGTCAATGGACTTCAAACCCAGGCTCTCGATCGAGGCATCCATCTTGACCTTGTCGCGATCGATCATCCCCTCGGAGACGATCACGTCAACGATCTCCTTGACGAGCTCATCCTTCTGCTCGGGAACCTTGCTATCCGCCACTGATGACCCCCTTTTTTCCGAGAGCGTTCTGCGATTGCCACAAGCACCGCGCGGCCTGTGGCCAGTCAATTTCGAATACCATGTCAGCGCCTTGCCGGGAAAGTCCCAATGCCGCCCGCAAAAGAGGCGCGGCGAAAAGGCCAGTGCGCCCCGCTTTAGGTCTTTCCCTCTTCCATCCGCTGTTTAAGGATGGCCAGTTTGGCGAAGGGCGAATTGGGGTCCGGCTGACGCTCGCGCGGCCGCTCGGCCGACGTCCATTGGCCTTTGCCGCGCGTTTCGCCATTGCGGGAACCGCGATGCGCCTCTTTCGGCGAGAAATCACGCTTTTTATCGCGCCGGTCGTCGGGACGAGGCGCGCCGCCCGCAGTCGCCGCCTCGGCGTTCGGCCGATGACGACGCGGCGGCCGGCGATGCTCAAGAGGCGGCATTTCCGGCGCGGTCGGGGGTGCGCCCGCCTCGGCGGCGGCCACCGCATCGGTCGCCGGCGCCGGCGACCGATGGTGGCCACGGGCGGCGGCGTGGCGCTGCGGGCGCGCCGGTCGACGCGCCTGACGATGGCGCAGAGGCCGCCAGATTTCAATCAGCACAGGTTCGGTCACCGCGGGTTCGCCCGGCGCGGCTTCCGCGGTCGCTTCTGCGGGGGTGGCTTCTGTGGCAGCTTCATCAGCGGCAGCGACGACCGGCTCGCCCTCGTCCGCCACAGGCTCGGCCACAACCACCTCACTGGCGGGTTCTGGCGCCGCGATCGGCTCCTCGGGCGGAAATGCCTCGACGGCGTCGGCCACTTCATCTGCCGGCGCCGCGATGGAATCAATGGGCTCGCCCTCAGCCTCCGGCACAACGGCGCTTTCCGCCATCTCGGCAACAATATCTTCGGAAGCCTCGACCGCAGGTTCGGATAGCACAGGCGGCGTCACCGGCTCGGTCGCGGCCTTCGGCAGCAGCGGCACCGTGATCGCCGGGCCCTGGCGTTGCTCGCTCTGGTAGCCGAGCGCGCGCAGGATCGCGGCAAAGCTCTCGCCCGAACAGCCGGCGAGCGAGGTCATCGCGACAGTGACGACAAAGCCGTCGCCATCGGCTGAACCGGACGGCGGGTCGCCGGGCGTTGTGCCCGGCCGGTAGGCGATCGCCGGGCGGATCAGGTCGGCCAGCCGCTCGAGAATATCGACCCGCACAGCGCGTTCGCCGCAGACATGAAATCCGGCGGCGCGATAATATCCTTTCGGGATCGCCTTATCGGCGGGAAAGGACGTGCGCCCGGAGGCGGCAAGATGCGGAATGTCGGCCTGATTCTGGCCGTTCTCGTTGCTCGGATTGCGCAGCGCCCAGAGCTGCGCCGCGAAGGCACGCGGCGCCGGCTTCAGCAGCGCCGGCAGATAAAGATGATAGGCGCCGAAGCGCACGCCAAGCTTGCGCAAGGTCGCACGTGCCTCCTGCGTCAGGCTCTTGACGTCTTCGGCGACTTGCGAACGCTCAAGCACGCCGAGCGACTCGGCGATACGAAAGGCCACGCCGCGCGCGATGCCCTCAAGCCCCTCGCCGCTTTCGAGTTCGCTGAGCGGCCCGAGCAATTTCTTGACATGTTGCGCGAGCCAGAGATCGAGGCGCGTCTGGACGAGTTCCAAAGATGCGCCGGTCAATTGCTCATCGGCGAGAACAGCGATACGCGGCTGCAGGATATGCTCGCCCGGCACGATCTTGGCGACGGCCTCGCCCAGCCAGCGGATGATTCCGTCATTGGCGAGGACGAACGCCTCGTCGACCGCCTCATGCACGCGCCGCGCACGGCCCTCGATCTCGCTCGCCAGGGCTTTTTGCGCCGCGGCGTTCAATGCCTTGGCGGCCTCGCCATCAGCCTGCGGATCCGCCGTGAAACGAAATCCCGACAAATGCCCGACATGCTGGGCTTCGACCAACACGTCGCCGCCGGGGGTGATTTCGGCTTCCAACATCGCGTTCTCTCTCAAGCGACGCATCAGAACGCTCGTCCGCCGGTCGATGAACCTTTGGGCGAGCCGTTCGTGCAACGCGTCCGACAGCCTGTCCTCTACCTGACGGGCGGCCTCCTGCCAATGCTCCGGGTCGCGGAGCCAATCGGGGCGATTGGCGATGAAAGTCCAAGTCCGAACCTGGGCGATCCGCGCCGATAACGTGTCGAGGTCTCCATCAACACGATCGAGCTCGTGAATATGCCGTGCAAACCAGTCTTCGGGAATATGGCGGGCACGGACAGTGAAACCATAGATCGAAAGTACGAGTTCCGCATGGGCTGCCGGCGACAGCTTGCGGTAGTCGGGAATCTGGCAGGCGTCCCAAAGCCGCGATACATCGGCCGTGGTCTTGGTCACCCGCAGGACATTCTCGTCCCGCCCGGCAATGTCAAGCACCATTTGATCTTCGGCCAGCGGCGCGCGCGTCAAGCCATAGTCTTGCGGCTGCCGGTCGAGCGATACGCCAAGCGCGGCGATGGACGAGAAGTCGAGTTCGCTGTTGCGCCATTGCAGCATCCTGACCGGGTCGAAATGGTGATCTTCGAGCGCCTCGACGAGCTCGGCGTCGAAGGGTGCGCACCGCCCGGTTGTGCCGAATGTGCCATCACGCATATGCCGGCCGGCACGGCCGGCAATCTGGCCGAATTCGGCCGGCGTCAGGCGGCGATATTGCCAGCCATCAAATTTGCGATCACCGGCGAAAGCAATGTGATCGACGTCGAGATTGAGGCCCATGCCGATGGCGTCGGTGGCGACGATGTAATCCACGTCACCGTTTTGATAAATCTCCACCTGCGCATTGCGCGTGCGCGGCGACAACGCCCCGAGCACGACAGCCGCGCCGCCGCGCTGGCGGCGGATCCATTCGGCGATCGCATAGACCTCCTCGACCGAGAAGGCGACGATGGCGCTGCGCGGCGGCAGCCGTGCGATTTTGCGCTCGCCGGCGAAGCTGAGCTTGGAGAGGCGCGGCCGTGAGATAATCGGCGCGCCGGGAAGAAGTTGCTCAAGCGAACGCTGCATGGTCGAAGCGCCGATCAGCAGCGTCTCTTCGCTGCCGCGCCGGTTCAGCAGACGATCAGTGAAGATGTGGCCGCGGTCGAGATCGGCCGCGAGCTGAATCTCGTCGACGGCAACGAAGCTGAGGTTGAGATCGCGCGGCATGGCTTCGACCGTCGAAACCCAATAACGCGGCGCTTCGGGCTTGATCTTCTCCTCGCCGGTGATGAGCGCAACTGCTGCCGGGCCGACCTTTTCGACGACGCGATTATAGACCTCGCGTGCGAGCAGCCGCAGCGGCAGACCGATCATGCCATTGCGGTGCGCCAGCATCCGCTCGATGGCGTAATGCGTCTTGCCGGTATTGGTCGGCCCCAGAATGATCCGGACGCCGCGCGCACGCTCCAGCGGATGAATCTGCGGGCCGGAAATGGGAAGGTTCATTTCTCAATCTTTCGGCGGCGCCTCTGCGCCGGCTCCGACTCGCTTCATATGCGGTGCCCCGGCCCCGCCGGCAAGCGTGGCCAAGCCTGACGGCTGCGACGCGGATATTTGTGCAAACGTCGCAAAACCGGGCGCACCTGTCCCAATCTGCAGCAAAAACCTGTGGGCGAGCCACAATCGCGTTGACACACCGAACGCGCCGCGAACGAATCGCGCCCGAATCACTGACCGGTGCCGAATCCGTCTTTGTTCACCGCAACATATTGGGCGCCTCGAACGACGGCTTCTATAGATTGTAAAAACAGGACCGATTCAAGCTTCGCGCACCGGCCCCGCGGCGGATTCGCAACGGACTCCGAAGCCGCCCTTTGTCAAGCCGAGTTCACGCCGAACTTTGCCGCTCCGAATGCCCTTGACGGATGCCCCTCCCCCGTCATTTTTTGCCGAAGCGATACGCTTCAATTTCGGTCGGGCATCATGATTGACCTACATGTGTTTCCGAGCCCCTGGCCGTTCAACCCCAGCCCTTTCTGCCTGAAGGCTGAAACCTATTGCCGGTTGGCGGAAATCGAATTTCGCACGGTCGATTCGCTGCCGCTGCGCGCGCCGCGTGGCAAGCTGCCCTTTCTCACCGACGGGCCGGAGAAAATTCCTGATAGCGCGCGCATAATCAGCTATCTGAAGCAGCGCTACGGCGACCGGCTCGATGGCGAGCTCGATGCGACGCAGCGCGCCAAAGGCCACCTGATCCGCCGTTGCTGCGAAGAGAGCCTTTATTTCACGATTCTCTATTCGCGCTGGATCGACCCGGAGGGATGGAAGGTCATTAAACGAGCCCTGTTCGGCGCGGCGCCGCCGCTCGTTCGCGATGCCGTCGCGGCGATGGCGCGGCGCGGCGTTCGGCGTGCGCTCTATGGGCAGGGCTATGGCCGCTTTGCGCCGCAGGAGGTCTTCACCCACGGCGCAGCGGATTTGGAGGCTCTCGCTGCCTTCATTGCGCCGGATGGCTTTGCGGTCGGCGCTCGCCCGACATCTTATGACGCGACGCTCTTCGCCTTCCTCACCAACATCCTCGAAGCGCCGGTAGAAACATCGCTAAAGGCGGCCGCGCAGAAATACCCCGAGCTTTCGGCCTATTTGGCGCGGATGCGCGCGCATCTCGATCAGAAGGCTGAAGCGCCGAAATTGTAGGATCGGCATCGGCGCCTTCGCACCAATCAGCGATCGGCCTTGAGCGTCTTGCCGCTGGGCTCGAGATGCAGTTCGATCGCGTCCACATAAGCCATGCCCGCCATGGTCCGCAGCCCTATATGGAACGGGATGACGACATGCGCCCGCTCGATCGGCGCCAGCCAAACCTCGATATCGTGATTCTCGGCCATGAATTTCGTTGACCGCGAATCGTAGCGATGGCCAGCGATTGGCTTGTAGCGAACCGAGCAAACCGAAACCGGCCCATCGTATCCAATGGCCGAGACATTGCGGGTGCCGGTGTAGGTCATCGTCAGATCGAACCGCACGACACCATCATAGATCGGCAAAGTACGGTTACAGGCAGCGGGGCCGACAAGCGGCTCACCAGCGGGGACCGCCATGATCAACGCGCTTGTCGGATCGAGCACATTGCGTTTTTCGGCGGATGAAACCGGAATACGGATCGCCTCGTCTTCAAGCGGCGGCGAAATATCGACGGCGCGGACATTGCCGCTTTCGAGCGCCATGCGAACCGTGCGTGCTTCGTGGGTGGTCGCCGCTGTCGTCGCGTAGGCGTTGGGCAGTACCGTTCCGCGATGAATCTCGCCCGAGGAAACCAGCGCGATCCGCATATGCGCGAGCCATTCGGCAAGGCCGGTCAGATGCGCATCGAGCGCGACGCGATAGGCCGCGGCGCTGACGGCGCCCTTGGCGCTGGCTTCACCGATCCTGAAGCCGACAAGGCTCACCGAATAGCGCGCGAGAATAGTCTCCGCGCCGGCTGGCGCAGCCGCCAGCACTATCGCGAGCAGCGCGGCGGCAAGTGGCGGGCAGGCGGAGACGATGCGCATGAGCAACCGCTTATAAGTCCTGACGGATCGCGACCAAAGCCTGCAAGGTTATTTCTGCACGTATTTCGCAGGGCGCGTCACGTTTGGCGGGAAATTCGGCCTCTTTCAAGGCGATAGAACGAGAATCGAGGCGCGAGCGGGGGACTATTCCTCTTTTGGCGCGCAGGCGCAAGGGGCGCCGATTCGACAACAGCGGCCCGGGCTCCATGCGCGCGTTCGGATTTGCGCAATATGGGACAAGCTCTGCACGCGGCGTTCGTTTATCCAGGTCCCGTTCTCGAAACTGCATTTTCGCCCCATATACCTTACCTGAACCTCCAGAGCCCGGGATAAAATCCGGCCGGCCCCTTCGCCGGGCCGGTCCCTTATCATCCGGGATTTGTCGCACGCGATTTCAAGGAGCACGCCATGTCGGTCAATGTTCTCTACCGCACCAAAGCCACTGCCACCGGCGGCCGCGAAGGCCATGCCCGAACGGAAGACGGCACGCTCGATGTCACGCTAACGACACCGAAGGAACTCGGCGGCGCCGGCAAGTCCGGCAATAATCCGGAAAAGCTTTTCGCCGCCGGCTATTCGGCCTGCTTTCTCGGCGCGATGAAATTCGTCGCCTCGCAAGGCGGCCCGAAAGTGCCGGACGATACGACGGTGACGGGCAATGTCGGCATCGGGCCGCGTTCGGAAGGCGGCTTCGGCCTCGATGTCGAGCTCGATATTTCGCTGCCGGGTCTGCCGCGCGACGAAGCCGAGGAATTGATTCACAAGGCGGATCAGGTCTGTCCTTATTCCAATGCGTTGCGGGGCAATGTCCCGGTTCGTCTCAAGCTTGTCTAACGAGACGCGCACGCACCAACACGGCCGCGGCATCATTCGCGGCTGTTCGCTTTCGGAGTTCGCAAAAACATGGACTATGTGAAGCTCGGCCGCACCGGCCTTGAGGTCTCCCCTATCTGCCTCGGTTGCATGACCTTCGGCGTGCCGGGCCGCGGACCGCATTCCTGGACGCTCGATGAGGAAAAGAGCCGCCCGATCATCAAGAAGGCGCTCGAACTCGGCATCAATTTCTTCGATACCGCCAACGTCTATTCCGACGGTACGTCGGAGGAGATCGTCGGCCGCGCTCTGAAGGATTTCGCCTCACGCCAGGATGTCGTGATCGCGACCAAGGTACATGGCCGCATGCATCCGGGGCCGAACGGCGCCGGCCTGTCGCGCCGCGCCATCCTCGCCGAGATCGACAACAGCCTGCGCCGCCTCGGCACCGATTTCGTCGATCTCTATCAGATCCACCGCTGGGATCACGGCACGCCGATCGAAGAGACGCTTGAAGCGCTGCATGATGTCGTAAAGGCCGGCAAGGCGCGCTATATCGGCGCCTCGTCCATGTATGCGTGGCAATTCGCCAAGGCGCTCTATATATCGCGCCTCAACGGCTGGACGGAATTCGTCTCCATGCAGGATCACGTCAATCTCCTCAATCGCGAGGAGGAGCGCGAAATGCTGCCGCTCTGCCGCGACCAGAAGATCGCTGTCCTGCCCTGGAGTCCGTTGGCGCGGGGACGGCTCACCCGCGATTGGGACGAGACGACCGAGCGGCAGAACACCGATGTTTTCGGTAAAACTTTGTACGGCCTCGACTCCGACCGCCAAGTCGCTGCGGCTGTGGCCGAGGTTGCCAAGGCCCGCGGCGTACCACGCGCGCAAGTCGCCCTCGCGTGGCTTTTACAGAAAGACGGCATTACCGCGCCGATCGTCGGCGCCTCCAAGTTCAATCACCTCGACGATGCGGTTGCCGCACTGTCGCTCAAGCTGACGGCGGAGGAGATCGCCAAGCTGGAAGCGCCTTATGTGCCGCATCCGATCGTTGGTTTCCAATAAAGGAGCTTGAGATGAATTGGCTCATCACGGGTGTTTCCAGCGGCTTCGGCCGCGCGCTGTCGGAACTCATTCTGGAAAAAGGCGGCAAGGTCGCCGGCACGGTTCGCAAAGAGGCGGACAAAGCCGAATTCGAGAAGCTCGCGCCGGGCCGCGCCTTCGCCATTCTGCTCGATGTCACCGACGAGGCCGCGGTGCATCGCGGCGTTGCCGAAGCCGAGGAAAAGCTCGGCGGCATCGAAGTGCTCGTCAATAATGCGGGCTATGGGTTCGAGGGCGCGCTGGAAGAAGCGACGCTGGCGGATTTCCGCGCGCAGTTCGATGTCAACGTCTTCGGCGCCGTCGCGATGATGCAGGCGACCCTGCCCTATCTGCGCAGCCGCCGGGCCGGCCACATCCTCAACATCAGTTCGATGGGCGGGCTGGCGACCTTCCCCGGCATCTCCGCCTATCACGGCAGCAAGTTCGCGCTCGAAGGCATTTCGGAATCGCTCGCCAAGGAAGTGAAGCACCTCGGCATCAAGGTGACGATCATCGAGCCGGGTGGCTTCCGCACCGATTGGGCCGGGCGCTCGATGCGCCACGTCGAGCGCACGATCGAGGATTATGAACCGTCCGCGGGCTGGTCGCGCAAAAGGCTCGCCGAGCGCAACGGCCGCCAGCCGGGCGATCCGCGCAAAGCCGCGGAAGCGATGCTGCTTATTGTCGAATCGCCGGAGCCGCCGCTGCATCTCCTGCTCGGCTCGGACGCGCTGCAACTCGCCGGGGAAAAGCTCGGCGCGCTGCAGACCGAGATCATGAAATGGGCGCCGGTGTCAGCGGGGACGGATTACCCGAAGCAGTAATTATTGCAGCCGCACCTGCACGCTGTCGGACTGGCCTTTGGCGTCCATCACCGAGATGCGGGCGAAGCCTGCGCCGTCCGGCGTCCATTCTGAATCGCGGCGCGGATCGGGCGTGCCGACCGGCGCACCGTTGACCATCCAGCGGAACGGCGGCACGCCGCCTTCCGCCTTCAGCGCCAGATCGCTGCCGTCCGGCGCGGACAGGCCGAGATCGACGCGGGCGCCGTTCGGCGGATAGACGATCTTCAGCGCCTGCGTATCGCCATCGCCTGCCTCCGCCGCGTGGTCGTCACTGAGCTGGCGCAACGGCGGCGGCAGGTCGGCCGTGCGCGCGACGAGCGCATCGGCAGGCTTCGGAATGATCTCGTAAGAACTGCCGACGCGGGCAAAGGCATCGAAGAGGATTGGCGCGGCGGCAACGCGGCCGATGAGCCCCGGCACAGCGGCATTGTCCGGGCGTCCGACCCAGACGCCGATCGTATTCCTGCGATCGAAACCGACCGCCCAGGCATCGCGATAGCCATAGGAGGTGCCCGTCTTGAAAGCGAGACGGTTATAGGGCGCATTGTCCGGCGGCGGCGCACCGCGCAGAATGTCCGCAACATACCAGGCCGAGACCGGCTCGCAGATGCGCGCATGCGATGCCAGCGCGCCCAAGACGCGCTCATGCAGAGTGGGCACGCTGCCGCCGCGCGCGAGGCCCGCGTAGAGTTTGACGAGATCGGTCAGCTTGATGCCGACGCCGCCAAGCCCGATGGCGAGGCCCGGCGGTTGGTCTTCCGGCAATTCGACATCGGCGCCGGCGCTGCGCAGCCGGGCAAGAAACCGCTCCGGCCCCACGGCATTGAGCAGTTCGACAGCCGGCAGATTGAGCGACATCTGCAGCGCGTGGCGCGCCGTCACCGTACCCTCGAAGCCGAGATCGAAATCCTCCGGTGCATATTGGCCGAAATGCACCGGCCGGTCGTCGAGTACGGTTTCGGGATGGGCGACGCCGGATTCGAAGGCGAGCGCGTAGATGAAAGGCTTCAGCGCCGAGCCGGGCGAGCGCAAGGCCCTGGTCATGTCGATGGCGCCAGCACGTGAGGCCGAAAAATAATCCGCGCCGCCGACATGGGCGCGAATTTCGCCTGTCGCATTGTCGACAACGAGAATGGCGACGGAAATTCTTGGGCCCAGCCGCTGCGCGCTTTCATGCGCCAGTCTTTCCAGCGCGGCCTGCCAGCCGGCCGAGAGCGTCAGCCGATGCGTGCCGTGCTCCTTGTCGGCGCGCAGCGCCGCCTCTGCCGCATGGGGCGCCAGATGCGGAAAAGCCAGACGGCTGTGCGGCACGTTCTGCTGCATTGCCTCGTCACGTTCGGCGAGCGTGATGACGCCGCGGCGATAGGCGCGCTCCAGAACGCGGTCGCGGGCCGTCCGCGCTCGCGCCGGGAAACGATCCGGACGTCGCGCTTCCGGCGCCTGCGGCAACGCGACGAGCAGCGCCGCCTCCGCGACGCTGAGGCGCTTCGGCTCCTTGCCGAAATAGGCGAGGCTCGCCGCCCGCACGCCTTCGATATTGCCGCCGTAGGGCGCGAGGACGAAATAGAGATCGAGAATGATCGGCTTGGCATATTGCTGTTCGAGCTGCAGCGCGCGCGCCATCTGCTTCACCTTGGCGGCGGCCGATCTTTCCTTGCGCGGCTCGAGCAGACGCGCGACCTGCATCGTCAATGTCGAGCCGCCGGAGACGATCCGCCCCCGTGTCGCGAATTGCGCCGCCGCGCGGGCGAGCGCTTCGAGATCAACGCCGTGGTGCTCATAGAAGCGATGGTCCTCGTAGGCGAGCAGCATGGCGACGAAACGCGGATCGATATCCGGCAGGCTCACCGGCAGGCGCCAGCGCCCATCCGGCATGGTGAAGGCGCGCAGCAGTTTTCCGTCGCGGTCGAGAACCTCCGGCGACGTGCGCTCGCTCGTCGCGAGATCGAGCGGATGCAGGCTGGCGAAATAACCATCCCACGCCCAAGAGAGACTATAGCCCGCGGCGACGATGGCCAGGCTGAAAAGGGCGAGCCAATACCGCGGCTTCATTTCGGCGCCGCGATCGTCACCGCGCCATAGTTGGTGCGCGCATACCGCTGCGGCCGATACATATCCTGGATCGTCGCCGCCGGAGCGACATAATGGCCGGGCGTTACGGCGCGGACGATATAGGCGACGGCGAAAGTCGCCGCCGATTGGCCATCGCGATCGAAAGCCGCGACGAAGCGATCGTCGCGATATTCCGTATGCGTCGGCTGCACATCGGTCTTCACCCACGAGAGGCTGTCGACATCGCCGCCGTCATAGAGATCGGGATTGTCGATCTCAAGCCCGGCTGGCAGCGGATCGTCGAGCACCAGATGCGAATAGCTCGCGACGCTCTCCGTCACCTTCAGCGTGATGACGAGGCGATCGTTCTGCTTGATCTTCGTCGGATCGAGCGGCGTGCCGTCGAGCGAATAATAGCCGCGCTCCAAGGTATAGCCCTGCCCTGCCGCCGGCTCCGGCACGATCGGATTGCCCGAAGTCGTCAGCGCGAGGGCAACCGGCTGCTGGCCCTGATTGACGAGCTTCACCGGCGCCGCCGCGAGAGTCGAAGCGAGCCACGTCCGATAATAGGCGCCATTATGTGTCGTCCCATCGATGCCGAGCGATATCGATTGATCGCGCGCGGCCAGCGCCTCGGCTGCAAGCACCATCCAGGATTCCTCCTGCGTGCTGGCATAGGTGATCGCGTCGCGGGCGCTTTCGACGACCCGAACCGCCTTGTCAATCTGCGCGCTGTCGGCGCCGCCCTCGACCGCGAGCGTCAGAAGCCCGGCGCCATCGCGCAGACGCGAGCCGAAATCGACGCGCGTGAGGCTGTCCTTGTCGTTCGCCTGGGCAAGGCTTTGGCCCGCCGCGGCGAAGACTTTCGCTGCCCGGCCCCGGTCGCCGAGCAAGGCGAGCGCGGCAGCGATCTGCGCCCGCGCCAGCGGCGTCGTGAAGACCGGCAGCCGCGCGTCGGCGAGATAGCGCAGATCTTCCATCACCGGCTTGCCGTTGCGCGCGAGCACATAGATCGCATAGGCGAGCCCGCTGCTCTGCCCCGCTTCGACATCGCTGGTATTGGCGACGAAATTGCGCAACCGCTCCAGCGCCTGGGCGTAGGCCTGCTGCGGCACGTCATAACCTTCCTCCCGCGCGCGGGTCAGGAAATCGGTGACGAAAGCGTTGAGCCATTCGTCGCTCGCATTGTCGGACGACCAGAGCCCGAAGGCGCCGCTCGAATCCTGCCGCGCCAGCAGAATCGCAATCGCGCGATTGACGCGATCGGCAATGCCCGTATCGAAGGCGAGCGCCTTCGGATCAGCGAGCTTGCCGACATAGAGCAGCGGCATGGTGCGGCTCACGAGCTGCTCGGAACATTCGAACGGATAATCCGCGAGCGATTGCAGGAGCCCAGCCGCGTCGATGCCGGAAAGACTTGCGACGGCGGCCGAGACGCGGCCGGTGCCGGGAAGAAACTCGGCCGTCAAGTCTTTGCTCACCAGGACGGAATCGCCCGGCGCGATCTGCCGCACGATGCGGCGATAGACGCTCGACGTTCCCGCTTCGACATCGAGCGCGAAATTGCGCTCGGTGGTGAATTTCGGCCCGTGCATTTTGAAGTCGATGCTGGCGGTGCCAACACCCGTGCCGATCAGCGGAACCGAGAGCGACGTGCGCTCGGCCGCCGCGAGCTTGATCGTCCCATGCGCGTGCGCGCCGACCGTCACCGGGCCGTCCGTCGTGACCTCATAGCTATAGGCGCCCGCCTGTCCCTCGACATTGTCGATCTGCAGATAAAGCCGCGAATGATCCTTCAGCGCGAGGAAGCGCGGCAGCGTCGGTTGCACGACGACCGGATCGCGGACGATGACGTCTTCGTTGGCGCTGCCGACGCGCGTTTTCGTCCAGGCGACGGCGGCGAGCCGCATGGTGCCGTTGAACGGCGGCAGATCGAAGCCGATCTCCGCCTTGCCGTCCGCGCCGACTTTCACAACGCCGGAAAAGAGTGCCAGTGGCGCCTCCGTCGGTTTGTTGCCCTGAAGCTCGCCACCCGCATCGCCGCCGGATCGGATCGCGCCCGCGGTGCCTTGCGTTCCATCAATCAGGAAGCCGTAGAGATCGCGGATTTCCGTGGCGAGCGTGCGCTGGCCATAGAAATAGGCGCTCGGATCCGGCGTCTGATAATGAGTGAGATTGAGGATGCCGACATCGACTGCGGCGAGTGTGACATAAGCCTCGTCGCCGGGCTGAAGGCCGGCGAGCGTGACCGGCACGCTGATGTGCTCGTGCGGGCGCAGCTTTTCCGGCGCGCCGATGGCAATGTTGAGCTTGTGGCTGGCGGCGGCAATGCTGAACCACGCGAGCCCGAGCGCGCGGCCGGGATTGCGCTGCGCCGCCTGATCGAGCGGGCGATGCGCGAAGACGACCGCATAAGCGCCGGCGCCCCAATTCACGCCGACCGGAACGCTGACGATATTGTCGCCCTTCTTCACATCGACGAGCGCGGAATATTCGAGCTGATCGTTGAGGATCGCGACCGTCGCGGTACCGGCAAAGCGCGAGGCGATCTTGAGCTTCATCGCATCGCCCGGCGCGTAATCTTCCTTATCGAGCGTGACTTCGAGAAGATCGGGCGCGCCCGCCGTCGCCTCGCCGGACCAGCCGACGCCGAAGGTCACGCTGGTGGGCGCATCGTTCGGATCGGCGCTCGCGATGTCGAGACGATAATCACCGAGTTCGACCGGCGCGGCGATCTTGCCCAAAGCATCAGCGGTTAAATCGAGTGTTCCCGTGGCAACGCGGCGCGAGGATTTCACTTCCTCGAAATCCCAATGGCCATCCTGATTGTACCATTGGTAATCCGTGATCAGCCGATAGAGCGACCAGGTAAGGCCTTTGCGCGCGACCCGGGCGGCGCTGGAATTGATCGCGATGACATCGAAATTGGCTATGTCGCCGTCGCCAAGTGAGGTGAAATCCTTCTTCACCCCAATGAGGCCGCCCTTCGGCAAGATCGGCAGCGTGACATTGCGCTCGACAGCGCGTCCGCCCGGTTCGCCGACACGCAACACCACCTTGGCTTCCAGCGGCTGCGTCGCGGCGATATCGGGAATTGGCACATCGACCGCGGCATCGCCCGTGTCGTCGGTCGTGACAATCGTCGGCAGGTCTTTGCTCACCGCCTCGAAGGTCTGGTCCTGTAACCCGGCCTCATAGCCTCGGAGAACCGGCAGGCCATGGTCGCCCGCCGCCTCGACGGTCACCTCGCCTCCGACATCGAGGCCGGAGCCCGGCGCGCCGTAGAGATAGCGCGAATTGGTGTCGACCGTCGTCGTGTCCCCGGCCCGCACCTGCGTCTCGCGCGGCTTCAGCTTGAAGTCGAGGCGCTCGGGGACATAGTCCTCAACGAGAAATGTCGTCTCGCCGACCGGCGCGCCCTTGGGATCGACGTAGGCCTGCACGCGCCATGTGCCGCTCGCGCTCGACGGCAGCAGAGGCAACGCATAGCTGCGCCCGCCGGCGCCCTGATCCGCGACCAGCATGCGCCTGTATTCGACGCCATCCGGCCGCCTGGCGATGAGCGTCAGCGGCACGCCCTCCTTCGCGACGCCCTTATCGTCGCGAAGGAGGGCCGTGACATAGACCGTCTCGCCCGAGCGATAAACGCCGCGCTCCGTGAAAACCTGCGCATCGAGCGGCTGCGTCACGTCGCGACCCTTGACGCCGCGATCCGTCAGGTCGAACGCGCTTTGCTGGAGATTGAGAAAGCCGTAATCGCCTTTGCCGTCCTCGGCGACGACGAGCCCCGGCGCCAGTCCGCCGCTGCCGCGCGACAGGCCGGGCTCGAAGCGCACATAGCCGCTCGCGTCGCTCTGCTTGGTCGCTAGAATCTCATTGTCACGCGCGACGAGGCGCAACGAGATGCCGCTGAGCGGCTTCGCCGTCGTCAGCGAGCGGATGAAGACATGCAACCCGTCGCGACTCGTCAGCGCGGTGAGGCCGAGATCGGAGACGACGAACCATTGCGTCGCGACATTGCTGTAATCGTCGGCCCCCGCCTGCAAAGCGTCGGCGGGCTTGGCGGTCATGATGTAGACACCGGCCTCAAGCGTGCCCACCGCCTCCAGTACCGGGAAAGCGGTCGTCACATCCTTGTTGAGCTCGCTCGCGACATCGAGCGTGCCCTTCCAGATTTTGCGCGCGTCGCTGTCCTTGAATTGCTGCAGACGATAGGAGGAGAGCTGCGTCAGGAAATCGCTGGAGCTGATGATCGGCAGCAGGCTGCGGTCGCTGACGCGCAAAATCTGCACGGCGACTTTCTTGACATTGACGGAGACGACCGGAATGCCCTGCTGGCCGACGCGCGGCAGCACATAATTCTTGCCGGTGAAATGCACCTGCTCGGAACGGTCGCGCACATAGATGTCATAGACCGCCGTGCGCAGAAGCTGCTCGCCGACCGAGGACGGAAGTCCCTGGCGCAAGGTGATCGTATAATGCTGGCCGTGATGCAGACCATCGACGCAAATCTGCTGGTCTTCGTTCGAAACCGCCGGCCGGTCGATGCCGGCGACACTCACATAAGAGGCGAAATCGACGTGGCCACTGGCGAGCGATTCCGAGAACTGGAAGCACGCGCGCGGTGCGGCCGAGTCTTTGTCCACCTTGTATTCGAGAATACGGAAGCCGTAGGTTTCACGCTCTTTCTGATACGTCGTACGGATATCGGCATTTTCGGCAAGCGCCAGGCTCGCGTGATAGGCATTGAGCGAAGGGCGCCATAATTCGCGTTGCGCGAAGACCGCACCGAGCTGCGCCAGAGCCTGCGCCGCCGTACTCTTGTCCGGGGCCTTGGTATAAGCGAGATAGGCGGCAGTCGAAGCGGCCTGCAAAATGTCATCGGTCTTGCCGGAGGCGACCTCGGCGCGCGAGTAAGCCAGCCACGCGCCGAAATCGTCCGGCGCGATCGCGATCAATCCGGCGATCGCATGCAGCATCGCTTTGGTATCGCCCTTGGCAAGGGCCGCCGCCGCGGCTTTGCGCAGGGAATCGGGAGTTTGGTCCTTGAGATCGTCGCCGTCTTGCGCCACCTGCGCCGCGAGCCGCAGCGCATCGCTGGTGAGGTCCGAATTGCTGTAATCGCTCTGCAAGGCCGAAGCGCCGCTAGCGACAACGAGACCCAACATCAGCCCGAACAAGGCGGCGATCATGCGCATATTCGCTCCGTCAGCCCGAAGGATTCTCCAGACCGCGCAAACGCGCGGTGCGCTTTCGCAATCCGCGATCTGGCGCTTGCGGCGGTTGGCCCGGATACCAAAATAATGTGGTGATTTCGCAACGGCTGACATGATTCGGCAAGAGGACGGGCACAATCTTGGCAGCGACTCTCGACATCTCGCGGGGACGCAACAATAAGGCAATGCGTTTCAATGCCTTATAATACAAATACTCATCGCCGCATGAACCCGGTCGCGCCAATTTTGCGAAATATTTGCGCGATGCAACAGCCTTGCCCGTGGCGTATTCACGCCGCATAACCCGCCGGCCGAGCGGCTCGCAGCATGGAAAACCGAATGGCTTTGAATGAGGAAATTCGCCCGACGCAAAACCGCCGTGGCCTGAGCCGGCCGCGCAAGGCGAATCTGCATACCTGGCTGAACAGCTTTTCTTCCAAGTCGGACAGCGCGGACCATAAGCGGCGGCGGACGATCGCGACCTATATCGGCTTTTCGTTCAGCGTGGCCATCGCCGCCCTCGCTATTTTCGTCCTGATTCATACGCTCGCGCACATTAACCCCGGCCAATTGCGCGCCGCTTTCGCCGCCACGCAGAACACGCAGATCTTCGAGGCCCTGGGGCTGACGGCCGTGTCGTTCCTCGCCTTGACCGGCTATGACGGCGTCGCGCTGCTGCAATTGCGTCAGCGCGTTCCCTATACGACGACGGCCCTCGCCTCGTTCACGAGCTATGCGATCTGCTTCACGCTCGGCTTTCCGCTCATCACAGCGGGAACGGTGCGATTCTGGATTTACTCGCAGGCCGGCCTGAAGCCGGGGAAGATCGCGAGTCTCACCGTCATCGCCGGCGTCACCTATTGGCTCGGCATGGTGCTGATCCTCAGCATCGCGCTCCTGTTCCGTTCCGGCACGATCAGCCAGCTCGACCATTTCGAGCCTCAGATCAACATGCTGGTCGGGCTCGGCGCGCTTGGCGCTTTATGCGTCTATCTCGTCTGGGTTTCGATCGAGCATCGCTGGACGCGCATCCAGGGCCTGAAGCTCGAACTGCCCGGATTCAAACTGACGCTGGCGCAGGTCGTTCTGGGCGTCATCGATCTCTGCGCGGCCGCCGGCGTGCTCTATGTCCTGCTGCCGGAACCGCACAACGTCGATTTCTTCACCTTCGCGGCCGTCTATGTTTTCGCCTGCGCGCTTGGGATCGCGAGCTATGCGCCGGGCGGCATCGGCGTTTTCGAAGCAACGATGCTGAAATTCCTGCCCGTGCCGTCGCAGGAGGGCCTGCTGGCCTCGCTGCTGCTCTTCCGCATCATCTATTATCTCATCCCCTTCGTCCTCGCCTTCGCGCTGCTCGGCGCCAACGAGGGAAACCGGCGATGGGCTGATTTGCGCGAAGCGATGCGCCGCGCCAGTGAAAGGGATGCGGACTAGCCTCAACCCAAAACAAAAGAGCGTACTCCGGTTGGAGCACGCTCTCTCATTCGGGATGTCGGGGCGTGTTCCAGCCCCGGCGGACGGCTGCCGTCAGAGCCAGTAGACGAAGACGAAGAGCATCAGCCAGACGACGTCGACAAAATGCCAGTACCAGCTCACCGCCTCGAAGGCGAAATGGTGCTCGGGATTGAAATGGCCGCGCAGAATGCGCACCAGGATCGCCGTCAGCATGATGACGCCGACGGTGACATGGAAGCCGTGCAGGCCGGTCAACGCGAAGAAGGTCGCGCCATAGACACCGGAACCGAGCGTCAGGCCCAGCTTGGTATAGGCTTCGTAGAATTCGTTTGCCTGCAAAAGCAGGAAGACGACGCCGAGCGCGATCGTCGCGGCGAGCCAGAAGACGAGCGCGTCGCGCCGGTCACGCTTCAGCCAGTGATGCGCGCGCGTCACCGTCGCGCCGGAGATGAGCAGAAGCAGCGTGTTGAATGCCGGAATGCGCCAGGGATTGACGGTTTCGAAGTCCTTGCCCAACGGGCCCGATGTCGGCCACGCGCCAGCGAAATGCGGCCAGGGCGTGAAATTGACATCAAGCGCGGCGAGCGCCCGCACCGAAATTTCGCGCTCGTAGAACAGGACGCCGAACAGCGTCGCGAACAGCGTGATCTCGGAAATGATGAACCAGATCATGCCGAGCCGGAAGGAGCGGTCCTCCCAATGGTGGTAGAAGCCACCTTCGCTTTCGCTGATGACATTTCCAAGCCAGCGCACGAGGGCGAAGATGATCGTACCCAGGCCGACCAATGCGATCCATTGCCCGGCGGGATAGCCGTTGACGCGCAGCGCAAGGCCGATTGCGAGCAGCATGATCGCAAACGAGAGCAGCGCCGGATAGGGACTGGGCTTCGGGACAAAATAGCGACGGGTGGTCGCGGCTGGGTTAGCGCTCACTTTGGTTCTCCCCTCTCGACGCGGCTTCTTGCACGGCCGGAAATGCCGAATAGGACACCGTGATCGTCGTGATTTGCTTCGGCAGGTCGCGAGTCACAAAAAACACGACCGGCATGATCCGCGATTGATGCGGCGCGAGCGCCTGAGCGTGATAGCAGAAGCATTCGATCTTCTTGAAGTTTATCGCGGCCTGCTCAGGGCTCACGCTCATGATCGCCTGGCCGTATCGCAGCTCGCCGCCGAGATTGGTCGCGAGATAGGTTGCGGTGGCGGGCTCGCCGGGATGAATCTGCAAGCGGCGAACCGTCGGCTGAAATTTCCACGGGAGGCCGGGCATCACTGTGCTGGTGAATTCGACCGTCACGGTGCGGGACAGATCGACCCCGCCTACCGGCCGCGCCGTGGCCTCGCCTGTCGTGCCGTTGAGTCCCGTCGTATGGCAGAAGGTGTTATACAAAGGTACGAGAGCGAAGCCAAAGCCGAAGAAGCCGAGCGCCACGAGCAGCAGGCCGAGGGCCAGCCGCCGATGGTTCGGGCGCTGCCGGATCGGCGCTTGCCTCGGCGCGGCTTCGTTGTCGGTCATGCCACGACCGGCTGTTCGTCAAACGTATGGTGCGGCGGGGGCGAGGGCAGCGTGAATTCAAGGCCCTGCGCGCCTTCCCAGACCTGGCTCGTCGCCGGCTTGCCGAAGCCGGCCGCGGCGCGGATGACGTTGTAGACGAGAATCAATTGCGCCGCACCGAGCAGGAAGGCACCGAGGCTGGAGACCAGATTCAGCGACGCGAATTGCAGCGCGTAATCGGGAATACGACGCGGCATCCCGGCGACGCCGAGGAAGAACTGCGACATGAACGTGATGTTGAAGCCGATCATCGTCAGCCAGAAATGCAGCTTTCCGAGCGGCTCGCTATACATGCGGCCGGTGATCTTCGGCAGCCAGTAATAGATGCCGGCGATCACGCCCATGATCGGGCCGCCAAACAGCGCATAATGGAAGTGCGCGACCAGGAAAAAGCTGTTGTGATACTGCTGGTCGGCAACCGCATCGGCAAGAATGAGACCGGTCAAGCCGCCGATGCCGAAGAGCACGATGTAGCCGAGCGCGAACAGCATCGGCGTCTCGAAGGTCAGCGAGCCCTTCCAGATGGTCGCGAGCCAGCAGAAGAACAGGATGGCGAGCGGCACCGAGATTAGCATCGTCGAATACATGAAATAGAGCTGGCCCGCGACCGGCATGCCGGACGTGAACATGTGGTGCGCCCAGACCACGACCGAGAGCGCCGCGATCGCCCAATAGGAATAGACCTGCGCCTTGTAGCCGTAGATGGGCTTGCGCGCGAAAGTCGGCAGGATGTGCGAGAGGATGCCGGCGGTCGGGAACAGAAGAATATAGACCTCGGGATGGCCGAAGAACCAGAAGAGATGCTCCCAGAGCACCGGATCGCCGCCGCCAGCCGCGCTGAAGAAATGCGTGCCGAAATGACGGTCGGCGAGCAGCATCGCGCTGCCGGCGATGAGCGCCGGGAACACCGCGATCAGCAGGAACGAAGTCATCAGCCAGCTCCAGACGAAGAGCGGCAGCTTCATCATCGTCATGCCCGGCGCGCGCAAATTGAAGATGGTCACGACGATATTGATCGAGGCCATCAGCGACGAAGCGCCGAGCAGGAAGATCGCGAAGATGGCGAAATCGACGCCGGGGCCACCCTGCACCGAGAGCGGCGCGTACATCGTCCAGCCAGTATCAACCGGGCCGTTGCCGATCCCGAACAGCTTCAGGATGAAGGGAAGCACCAGAACGATCGCCGCCGGCGGCAATAGCCAGAAGCCCCAGTTGTTGAGGCGCGGCAGGGCCATGTCGGGCGCGCCGATCATCAGCGGGATGAGATAGTTCGCAAAGCCGGCCGTGACCGGCATCAGGGCGCCGAAGACCATCACGAGGCCATGCAGCGTGATGACCTGGTTATAGACTTCCGGCGTGAGAAAATGATTGGAGGGATGGATGAGCTGGGCGCGGATCAGTTCGGCGAAGAGGCCGCCCAGCAGGAACATCGTCAACCCGAACAGCATATAAAGGATGCCGATGTCCTTGTGATTGGTGGTCGTGAGCCAGCGCCCCAGGCCTTTCGGCTCGTAGTGGGCGTCGTGATGGCCGAAATCCGTGATGGCACCGCTCATCGGGTTTTCCTCTTCTCAAGCCAATTATTTTCCGCGCGCCGCTTTCACGGTGGAAGGCTGCACGACGTCGCCGGTATGGTTGCCGAAGCTGTTGCGCTCGAAAGTGATGACGGCCGCGATATCGGCGTCATTCAATTGCCCATCGAAGTTGGGCATCGGCGTGCCGGGAATGCCCTTCAGCACGATCTGGATATGCTGGTCCACCGGGCCCTCGGCGATCAAGCCGTTCTTGAAGAAGCCGCGCTGCGCGAGCAGATCCGTCATGGTCGGCGGCGCCGCGAAGGGCTTGCCAGCCGCGATCGGCGGGAAAGCGCCCGGCAGGCCAAGGCCCGTCGGCTGGTGGCAGAGCGCGCAATAGGTCGTGTAGGTCTGCTGCCCGTGCTTCAGCAGGTCTTCCTTGCTCAAGGTCGTCACGGCCGCCGCCTGGGCCGCGCTCGCTTGCGCATCGGCGACCCACTTCTTGAAATCGTCCTGCGACTTCGCTTCGACGACGATCGGCATATAGGCATGGCCGACGCCGCAGAGTTCGGCGCACTGCCCCCGATAGACGCCGGGCTTGTCGATTTTCACCCAGGTCTCGCGCAGAAAGCCGGGAACGGCGTCCTGCTTGATGCCGAAGGAGGGAATCCACCAAGCGTGAATCACGTCCGTGGAGGTCAGCAGAACGCGAACCTTCTCGCCGACCGGCAGAACCAGCGGCTTGTCGACTTCGAGCAGATAGTTCGAATCGGTCGGCGCGCCGCTGTCGCGCTGGGCCTCCGAGGTCGACAGATTGCTGACGAAGGAAATGCCCTGATCCGGATAATCGTAGTGCCAGCGCCACTGGCTGCCCGTCACCTTGATGACGAGCGCTGCGTCGTTGCGCGTGTCGGCGAGGCTGAGAACCGCGTGATAGGCTGGGATGCCCATCACAATATAGTCGATGAACATGAGCGTCAGGATCGGCAGAGCCGAGAGCGCCCATTGCAGCGGCGTCCTGGGCGCCGTGAAGGTCGCCGGCGTGTGTCCGCGGCCGCGGCGATAATGGATTACCGCGAAGAGGAGGAAGCCGAACCCGATCGTGAAGAGGATGCCAGCGATCGTCAAAAACAGGTCGTGGACGTAGAGCGTCTCACGCGCGATCGGCGTCACCGGCGTCTGGAATTCGAAGGGATTGTGAGCTTGTGCCGCTCCCGAGATCAGCATGAGAGCAGCCGATCCGAGGATAACCTGTTTTGGCTTAACCATATTTTTGACTTCTAAAAGCCCGCTGCGAGGCGAACGTTTCACACCCTGGCCTCCAAGGAAGCCGACCTTGGAATCACACGTCACGCGCACCGTGACTAGTGCGACAGGTCGCAGCGCATGGGCGATCTTTGTGTTTGACATTTCGCAATATTTTCGCGGACCAAGAGAATAGTTTCCCCAACGCGCAATGACTCGCAATTTCGTTGATCTGGATCATTGACAAAGTGCAAGACCCACTGAAAGTCTTTGTGATCATTATCGTTCGCGCCGCGCGTGAGTGGAAAAGTTCCCGCCCAACGGGAGTTGGGCGGCAAATGTCGCGAATGACGCTTGGAATTGGCACTTGGAATTTGGAAACCGGCAATAATGACTGCGAATTCTCAAACCCTACGTGTCTGCGCGCGATGCCCGATGGCGGAAATATGCGGAGCGCTCGGCAAGCAGACCCCAATCGCGCGCGATGGCGTTGGCATGTATCTCTGCCGCAAGGGCCGCTCGATTTATCACAAAGACAATGTCGGCGGCCAAGTGCATATCCTACGCGAAGGCTGGGCCTTCCGGTTCACCGTGCTGCCCAACGGGCGGCGGCAGATCATGGAGTTCCTGCTGCCCGGCGACCCTGTGCTGCTTCCCCTGCTTTTCCTGCCGCGCCTTCCCTATACGGTCCACGCCCTGACCGAGGCGATGCTCTGCACTTTCGCGCTGAAGGATTTCGGCCGTCAGGAAGTTTCCAGCGAGGCGACACGGCGCATCGAGGTCACCTGCACGGCGGGGCTGGTGCGCAGCGAAGCGCGGCTGGCGGAGATCAACCAGCGTAATTCGCAAGAGCGCACGGCCTGGCTGCTTCTTTCGCTCTATAAGGAATTGAAGGAGCGGGGCTTTGCCGAAGGCAATGTCGTTCACTTCCCGCTGAGTCTCGCTCATGTCGCGGACGCGCTCGGCATCACAGTCACGCACGCGAGCCGGACATTGGGCGCGCTGCGGCGCGAGGGCCTCATTTCACTTTCGCGCGAACGCTTGACGGTGCATCGGGAGCAGGATCTCGCCAATGTCGCCTTGCTGCCGGAGGCATCTTAAAATAGCTGCGCGCGGCGCTAGACCGCCGCCGAATGGCGCGCCGCATTGGCCGGCAGATAAGCATCGAAGGCAGCGGCGACGAGACGCAGGAACGGACGCCCCTGCTCGGTGATCGCCAGGCGGCGCCCGTCAATTGCCACCACCCCGTTCTCGGCCAGCGGCTGCAAGGCCGCGATTTCAGCGGAATAATCGCCGGGAACCTCATCGAGATCGATGGCCAGATCGCACATCAGCCGTTCGATGACCGCAGCGCGCCGCTTGTCTTCTGGCGTAAAGGCGTAGCCCTTCACCGTCGCCAAGCGCCCCGCCTCGATATTCCGTAAATAGCCCGCCACATCGACCGCGTTCTGCGCGAATCCCTGCGGCAGTCTGCTGATGGCCGAGGCGCCAAGGCCGATCAGCGCCTCGGCATCATCAACCGTATAGCCTTGAAAATTGCGATGCAGGCTTCCTCTTCGCGCCGCTTCCGCAAGCGGATCGTCAGGCAGCGCGAAATGATCGAGACCGACAGCGACATAACCAAGCGACGCCAGCGTATCGGCTGCCGCCCGCGCCTGTTCGAGTCTTTCCGCCGCGCCCGGCAATGCATCCGCCTCGATCAGCTTCTGGTGGGTTTTGAACCAGGGCACATAAGCAAAGCCGAATAGAGCGATCCGCTGCGGCGAGAGCAGCGCAGCCAGCCGGGCGCTTTCCGCAGCGTCCTCGATGCTCTGGTGCGGCAGGCCATACATCAGATCGATATTGATGTTCTCGATGCCGACACCGTGCAGCGCGCCGATCGCGCGCCCGACTTGTGCGAAGGGCTGGATGCGGCCGATCGCCTTTTGCACCTGTGGCGCGAAATCCTGCACCCCAAGGCTTGCGCGATTGACGCCAATCTCGGCCAGCGCACCCGCGAGTTCGGCCGACAAATGCCTCGGGTCGAGTTCAATCGCATGCTCGACGAGCGTCGAAAGATCAAAGGCCGCGCCGATCCGGTCGGCAATGGCCGTGAGCCATTCGGGCCCCAGAATCGAAGGCGTGCCGCCGCCCCAATGCAGATGCGTGACCCGGCGCCGGCCGAGCGCCTGCGCGACCTGTTCGATCTCGCCGACCAGCCGTTCGGCGTAGCGGTCGATCGGCCCCCGGCGCCGCACCGCTTTAGTGTGGCAGCCGCAGTAAAGGCAGATGTCCGTGCAATAAGGGACGTGGATATAAAGCGAGAGGTCCGCATCGGGCGTCAGAGCGCCAAGCCAGTGCGCATAAGCCTCCGGCCCCACGGCATCGGAGAAATGCGGCGCGGTCGGGTAGGATGTGTAACGCGGCACGTTGCGCTCGGCGAGCGCATAGATCGAACGCATTTGCGTCCGTTATCCCGAAAATCCAGCAGCGACCTTGATCCTCATCAAAAATCGATGATGCGGCGGGCCAAACTCATCATGCGCACGCCCTCATACGGCCCGCATATATGAGATTTATATTTCCGCACCTGCGAAGAGCGCTCGAACCTATATGCGCTTTGCGCCAAATCCTCGCGTAAGTCACGCAGAGCCCAGGTCGGCGAAATCGATCGATGCTTCTGAGCGTGGCCGCCGTGCGCCGCCAGGAGATCGTTCGCATGCTCTTTGACATTCTCTATCTCGCGATCGGCATCGCCGCGTTCGTGATCCTCACGCTTTACGTTTTCGTCTGCGACAGATTGTGAGCCAGCCATGATTATCGACTACGCGCTCGGCGGTCTCGCCGTGATCTTCATCCTCGCCTATCTCGTCTATGCGCTTGTGCGCCCTGAGCGATTCTGAGGAGCATCCAGATGACCATGAACGGATGGATTCAGATCTCCCTTTATTCGGTGCTGATCATCGCGATGACGAAGCCGCTTGGCTATTACATGACGCGCGTCTTTTCAGGCGAGCGGACGTTCCTCTCACCTGTCTTGAGACCGGTGGAGCGCGCCATCTACACGGTCTGCGGCGTCAACGAAGCCGAAGAGCAACATTGGGTCACCTACGCGATCGCGATGGCATTCTTCAGCGCGGCGGGTTTCGTCGCGCTTTATGCCATTCAGCGGCTGCAAGGCGTCCTGCCGTTCAATCCGCAAGGTCAGAGCGCTGTCGAGCAGAGCCTCGCCTTCAACACGTCGGTAAGTTTCATCACCAACACCAACTGGCAATCCTATGTGCCCGAAACGACCATGAGCTATTTCACGCAGATGGCCGGGTTGACGGTGCATAATTTCCTGTCCGCGGCGACCGGAATTGCACTCGCGATCGCCCTGGTTCGCGGCTTTGCGCGCCGCTCGGCGCAATCGATCGGCAATTTCTGGATCGATATGACCCGCTGCGTCCTCTACATCCTTTTGCCGGCCGCGATCGTCGTCGGGCTGTTCTTCGTTTGGCAGGGGATGCCGCAGAACCTCAACCCCTATACGACGGTGACGACGCTGGAAGACGTGAAGCAAGTCATCGCGCAGGGACCCGTCGCTTCGCAAGAAGTCATCAAGATGCTCGGCACCAACGGCGGTGGCTTCTTCAACGTCAATTCCGCGCATCCCTACGAAAACCCCAACGCGCTGACCAATTTCATCGAGATGGTCGAGATCATCGTGATCAGCGCGGCGCTGACCAATGTTTTCGGCCGGATGGTCGGCAATCAGCGCCAGGGCTGGACGATCTTCGCGGTCATGGGCGTTCTTTGTCTCGCTGGCATTACGACCGTTTATCATTCCGAAGCGCCGGGCAATCCCTCCTTTACTGCACTCCATGTCGACCAGGAGCCTTCGGCGCTCCAGGCCGGCGGCAATATGGAAGGCAAGGAGGTCCGGTTCGGCATTGCCAATTCGGCTCTGTTCACGACGGTGACGACCGATGCCTCGGAAGGCGCGGTCAATACGATGCACGACAGCCTGATGCCGCTCGGTGGTCTCGTGCCGATGGTGAACATCATGCTGGGTGAGATCGTCTTCGGCGGCGTCGGCTCCGGCCTTTACGGGATGCTGATCTTCGCCATCCTGGCCGTGTTTATCGCCGGCCTGATGGTCGGCCGCACGCCCGAATATCTCGGCAAGAAGATCGATTCGAAGGAAGTGAAAATGGCGATGCTCGCCATTCTCATCCTGCCGTTCTCGATCCTCGGCTTCACCGCGCTCGCGACAGTGCTGCCCGCAGGGCTCGCCGGACCGGAAAACGCCGGGCCGCATGGCTTCAGCGAGATTCTTTATGCCTTCACGTCGGCGACCGGCAATAACGGCAGCGCCTTCGCGGGCCTCACAGCCAACACGCCGTTCTACAACTCGACGCTGGGTCTCGCGATGTTCATCGGGCGCTTCCTGATGATCGTTCCGATGCTCGCGATCGCAGGTTCTCTCGCGGCGAAAAAGATCGTCCCGGCCTCGGCAGGCACGTTCCCAACCGACAGCGGCCTCTTCGTCGGCCTGCTCATCGGCGTCATCCTGATCACCGGCGGTCTCATCTATTTCCCCGCCGTGGCGCTCGGCCCGATCGTCGAACATCTCGCGATGAACGCCGGCACGCTCTATTAATCCAAGAGGCAATCCATGGACCAGTCCACTCGTACGAGGATGCCCGTCGCCGGTTCGGCCGACCCGCAGATTCTCATTACCGCCATCGGCGACTCGTTTAGGAAACTCGACCCCCGCCTGCTGATCCGTAACCCGGTGATGTTCACGGTGGAGGTTGTCGCGACGCTTGTCACGATCCTTTTCCTCCGCGACGTTGCTCTGGGGCATGGCCATTATGGCTTTGCCTTCCAGATCATCCTTTGGCTGTGGTTCACCGTGCTCTTCGCCAATTTCGCCGAAGCGGTGGCCGAAGGCCGCGGCAAAGCGCAGGCAGCGACTCTGCGGCGCAGCAAGACGGAATCCAACGCCAAGCTCTTACGCCTTGCCAATGGGGCGGAGAACAAAGGCACGGACTGGCGTTCGGTGCCAGCCGTCTCGCTGAAGCCGGGCGACATCGTGCTGGTCGAAGCCGGCGATCTCATCCCCAGTGACGGCGACGTGATCGAAGGCGTCGCCTCGGTCGATGAATCGGCGATCACGGGTGAATCCGCGCCGGTCATCCGCGAAAGTGGCGGCGACCGGTCGGCGGTCACCGGCGGTACGCTGGTGATCTCCGACTGGGTCAAGGTGAAGATCACCGCCGCGCAGGGCTCGACGTTCCTCGACCGCATGATCGCGCTCGTCGAAGGCGCCGAACGGCAGAAGACCCCGAACGAGATCGCGCTCAACATCCTGCTCGCCGGCCTGACGATCATTTTCGTCTTCGCCGTTGCGACAATCCCGAGCTTTGCGTCTTACGCCGGCGGCTCGACCACGGTTCTCGTGCTTGTCGCGCTGTTCGTGACGCTGATCCCGACGACGATCGGCGCCCTGCTCTCGGCCATCGGTATCGCCGGCATGGACCGGCTGGTTCGCTTCAAGGTGCTGGCCATGTCCGGCCGCGCCGTCGAGGCGGCGGGCGATGTCGATACGCTGCTGCTCGACAAGACCGGCACGATCACGCTCGGCAACCGGCAGGCGACGGCTTTCATTCCGCTCACCGGCGTCAGCGAGGCGGACCTCGCAAGCGCCGCGCAGCTCGCCTCGCTCTCCGACGAGACACCGGAAGGCCGCTCGATCGTCGTCCTCGCCAAGGAGAAGCAGGGTATTCGCGGCCGCGACTTTTCCAGCCTGCAGGCGAAGTTCATCCCCTTCTCGGCGCAGACGCGGATCAGCGGCATCGACAGCGGCGAAGGCTCGATCCGCAAGGGCGCGGTCGACGCCGTAATCGCCTATGTGCGCGGCCAGACCAAGGCCGACATTGAAGCGGCCGTGCGCGAACTGACCGCCAAGGCCGATGAGATCGCCAAGGCGGGCGCGACGCCCCTCGCCGTCGCCAAGGACGGACGCCTGCTCGGCGTCATCCACCTGAAGGACATTATCAAAGGCGGTATCAAGGAGCGCTTCCAGGAATTGCGCCGCATGGGCATCCGCACGGTCATGATCACCGGCGATAATCCGCTGACCGCCGCGGCGATCGCCGCCGAGTCCGGGGTCGATGACTTCCTCGCTCAGGCGACCCCCGAGACCAAGCTGAAGCTCATTCGTCAGGAGCAGGCCCAGGGCAAGCTCGTCGCCATGTGCGGCGATGGGACCAACGACGCGCCCGCCCTCGCGCAAGCCGACGTCGGCGTCGCCATGAACACCGGCACGATGGCGGCGCGCGAGGCTGGCAACATGGTCGACCTCGACAGCGATCCGACCAAGCTCATCGAAATCGTCGAAATCGGCAAACAATTGCTCATGACGCGCGGCGCGCTGACGACCTTCTCGATCGCCAATGATGTGGCCAAATATTTCGCCATCATCCCGGCCATGTTCCTCGCCTTCTATCCGCAGCTTCAGGCGCTGAACATCATGCACCTGCATACGCCGCAGAGCGCGATCCTGTCGGCCATTATCTTCAATGCGCTGATCATCATCGCTCTGGTGCCGCTGGCGCTCAGAGGCGTCACCTATCGCCCGCTCGGCGCCGCCCACATCCTGCGCCGCAATCTGCTGATTTACGGACTCGGGGGCATCATCGTGCCGTTCATCGGCATCAAGCTCATCGACATGGCGGTTTCCGCCATCGGCCTTGCGTGAGGTAACTCCAATGTTGAAGCAAATCCGTCCCGCCATTCTGATGATTGTACTGATGACGATCATCACCGGCCTCGCCTACCCGCTCGGTATGACCGGCATCGCCCAGGTTCTCTTTCCACATCAGGCAAACGGCAGCCTGATCGAGAGTGGCGGCAAAGTAATCGGCTCGTCGCTGATCGGCCAGAATTTCGTGAGCGACAAATATTTCCACGGTCGCCCCTCGGCGACGAGCGAGCCGGACCCGAAGGATCCGACCAAGACGATTGCCGTGCCCTATGCAGCCGACAATTCGGTCGGCTCCAATCTCGGCCCGACGTCGAAGGCCCTGATCCAGCGCGTTCAGGGTGACGCGGCGGCGCTTCATAAGGAGAACCCCTCCGTGCCGGTGCCTGTCGATCTCGTCACGACGTCTGCCAGCGGGCTCGATCCCGACATCACGCCGGCGGCTGCCTATTTCCAGGTTCCGCGCATCGCCAAGACACGGAACATCCCGGAGGCGGACCTGAAGGCGCTCGTCGCCGCACATATCGAAGAGCGGCTCCTCGGCGTAATCGGCGAGCCGCATGTTAACGTTCTCAACCTGAACCTCGCCCTTGACGCACTGAAAAAGTCCTAGGCTCCGGCGCGATGGAGTATGATCAAGCGGAATGGACATTGCGTCAGGCGACAAAAGGCCCTCGCCCGAGGCCCTGCTCCGCGAAGCCGAGACCGGCAGCCGCGGGCGGCTGAAGATCTTCCTCGGCGCCGCGCCGGGCGTCGGCAAGACCTATGAAATGCTGCTCACCGCCCGGGCGAAGCACCGCGAGGGCGTGGATGTGGTGGTGGGCGTTGTGGAGACCCACGGCCGCAAGGAGACGGAAGAACTCCTTGCCGGCCTTGAGGTCATCCCGCGGCGGAACATCCTCTACAAGGGCCGCGTCCTGACCGAGATGGACATCGATGCCATTCTGGCGCGGCACCCGCGTCTCGTCCTGGTCGATGAGCTTGCCCATACGAACGCTCCGGAGAGCCGCCACCCCAAACGCTATCTCGATGTCGAGGAATTGCTGGCCGCGGGGATCGATGTCTATACGACGGTCAACATCCAGCATATCGAAAGCCTGAACGATGTCGTCGCCCGCATAACGCACACGCGCGTGCGGGAGATGGTGCCGGATTCGATTGTCGACAATGCCGACGATATCGAAGTCATCGATCTCACGCCCGATGACCTCATCGCCCGGCTGCGCGAAGGCAAGGTCTATATCGGCGATCGCGCCGCACGGGCGATCGACAATTATTTTTCGCGCGGCAATCTGACGGCTTTGCGCGAACTCGCCTTGCGCCGGACGGCGCAGCGGGTCGATGCGCAAATGCTCGACTATATGCGCTCACATGCGATCGAAGGGCCTTGGCCGGCTGGCGAGCGCCTGCTGGTCGCGATCGACAGTGTCGGCGCCGCCGCTCTGGTGCGCCGGGCGCGGCGCTTCGCCGAACTTCTGCGCGCCCCGTGGACCGCGCTTCATGTCGAGACATCGCGCGATCTGCGCGCCGACGAGGCGCAGCGCAACGCCATCGCCGAGGCCCAGCAACTTGCCACACGCCTCGGCGGTGTCGCGGTGACGTTGCCCGGCGAGGATGCCGCCGCCACCATCCTCGACTATGCGCAGACGCATAATGTCACACATATCCTCGTCGCGCAGACCGGCCAGTCCGATTGGCTCAGCTTCCTGCGCGGCTCGACGGCGCAAAAGCTCATCCGGAATGCCGGCGATATCAATATTCACATTGCCTCGATGGAGTCGCGGCGGAAGGCGAACCCACTCGGCTTCACCCCGCCGCATCCCTCACGCGATTGGGCAGCCTATGCCAAAAGCCTCGGCCTCGTTGCCGCGGCGGGGCTGTTCGCGTTTGTTTTGCGCGAGGCGCTGGGCATCACCAGCGTCGCCCTGGTGTTCCTTATCGGCGTTTTGGCGAGCGCCGTGCGCTACGGGCTTTTTCCGTCGCTCGTCGCCGCTTTATTCGGCGTGCTCGCCTATAATTTCTTTTTCCTGCCCCCGTTTTACACCTTCACGATCACCGCTCCGGAAAATGTCGTTACGCTTATCGTCTTCGCGATCGTCGCCGTCATCGCCAGCAATCTCGCCGCGCGTTTGCGGGCGCAAGCGATCGCCGCACGCACACGCGCCCGCATCACCGAGGAGCTTTATCTTTTCAGCCGCAAGCTTGCCAGCGCGGCCTCGCTCGACGACGTCGTCTGGGCGAGCGTCTACGAGATCGCACTGCTCCTGAAGGTGAATGTCGTCCTGTTGCTGCCGAAGGAAGGCCGGCTGGAACTCGCGGGCGGCTATCCCCCGGAGGATCAGCTCGACGCGGCCGACCTTGCCGCCGCGCAATGGAGCTTCGAGAAAAATCACGCGGCCGGCCGCGGCGCCGATACATTGCCCGGCGCCAAGCGGCTTTTCATTCCGATACGGACCGGGCGCGGCGCCATCGGCGTGATCGGCATCGATTCCGACCGCCCCGGGCCTTTGCTGCGACCGGAGAATGCACGTCTTCTCGACTCTCTGTCCGATCAGGCAGCGCTGGCAATCGAGCGCATTCATCTCGCGGCGGATATCGAAAAGGCGCGGCTGGCGGAGGAGACTGACCGGCTGCGGCAGGCTCTGCTGACCTCCATTTCGCACGATTTGCGGACGCCGCTCGCGTCGATCATCGGCTCCGCGACGAGCCTTGTCGCGCATGGCGAAGAACTCGATGCCCCGGCGCGCATGACATTGCTGCGTACCATTCAGGAAGAAGGCGAGCGGCTCAATCGCTTCATCGGCAATCTGCTCGATATGACGCGGCTGGAATCGGGGTCGCTCAAACCCAATGCCGATCTGGTGGATATTTCGGACCTCGTCGGCGCGGCCCTGCAAAGGGCGCAGAAGATCCTCAAGGATGATAAGATCGAGACGGACGTCGCGGCGGGTCTGCCGATGCTGTCTCTCGATGTGGTGCTCATGGAACAGGTCCTGTTCAATCTGCTCGATAATGCCGCCAAATATGCGCCGCCCGGCTCCACGATCACCCTCACGGCCCGGCGCGAAGGCGAAAAGGTCGCGATCACCATCGCCGACGAGGGCGAAGGCATTCCGCCGGCCGACTATGAGCAGATTTTCGACAAGTTCTACCGCGTTCACCGCGGCGATCGCCAGCGGGTCGGCACCGGCCTTGGGCTCGCCATCTGCCGGGGTTTCGTCGAAGCGATGAACGGCACGATCACAGCCGCCAATCGCACCGACCGGTCGGGCGCCATTTTCACGCTGAAGTTTCCGGTTCCGCCAGCCCCAAAGGTGGAGGCCCTCGCATGAGCACGCTCTCAGCGCCGGTGCGTGTGCTGCTGGTCGACGACGAACCCGCCATTTTGCGCTTCGTGCGGGCGAGTCTGGCGACGCAAGGCTATGTCGTCTCCGAAGCCAGGGATGGCCTTAGCGCAATCGAGGCGATCCGGGCCAAGGCGGCCGATGTGGTCGTGCTCGACCTCGGACTGCCGGATATGGATGGGCTCGACATCATCCGCAAATTACGGGCGGAAGGCGCAACCCTGCCGATCATCGTTCTTTCAGGCCGCGAGGCCGAGGGGCTGAAGGTCGAGGCGCTTGATCTCGGAGCCGATGATTACGTGACAAAGCCGTTCGGCATAGACGAACTCCTGGCGCGCATCCGCGCCGCGCAACGCCATCGCCTTCAACAGCAGGGCGAAAAAGCCATTTTCCGCAGCGGCGATCTGACCGCTGATCTCGTCCGGCGGATCGTCACGGTGCGCGGCCAGGAGGTGAAATTCTCGCCGCGCGAATATGATGTCCTGCGCCTGCTCATCGCCCACGCCGGCAAGGTTCTGACCCACCGCTTCATCTTGCGCGAAGTCTGGGGCGGCGACACGGACGTGCAATATCTGCGAATGTATATTCGCGCCTTGCGGCTGAAAATAGAGGCCGACCCCGAACGGCCACGGCATATCCTCACCGAAACGGGCGTCGGCTACCGGCTCGCCATACAGGATTAAGCTGCCGCAACGCGCGCTTTAATTCGATGCGGCCGAGACGAACCAGTTCGCCCCGATTGAGGATACGCAAATGGCCGGCGGATAATTCGATCCATCCGAATTCGCGGAATTTGGAAATCATCCGGCCGACATGGACCGGCGTCAGTCCGGTGGCGTCGGCGATATCTTGCTGGCGCAACGGAAACGGGTAATTGCCGTCGCGAGTCGTACCAAGCCGGTCGAGACGCTCGGTCAGGGTCAGAATCAAGTGCGCGACACGTTCGTCCGCGTTGCGACGCCCGAGATCGAGCAGCAGATCATTTTTCGCCCTTTCATTGGCGATGCAGATCTTGCCGACGATATTCAACGTCTCGTCCGATTTGAGAACCTGCTCCCGCACCTGTGCGCGCGGCATCCGGCAGAAGAGAGACTTCGTCAGGGTACGCAGCGACAAGCCCGAATTTTGTTCGATCAATAACTCGCAAGCGAAAAAATCGCCGCCAACCAGGAACGAGACAATCTGGCGCCGCCCATCGGCGGTTTGCAAAAATGTAAACGCCCAGCCGTCGCACATAACATAGATGTCGTCGGTCCTGGCGTTGCGGAGATAGATGTTCCGGTGCGGTTCAATGACATCGAAATCTTGCGCAACCTCGAGTCGCCGCGGATCATTATGTTCGTTTTTCGGATTGACCAGCGAGCGGCAGAACGGCGGATAACCTGCGGGGCAAGCGGAGCAAGGCCGGCCTCCTTCGTAAAGGTGTTTAAGAAACATTGCTCCCCTCTGACAGTGGAAACTTCGCCGCCGGGATAAGCACGGGATCGGGTGAAAAGGCAACGCCGCCGTTCGCAGCATCGCCTTCCTTTTCAAGAAATAACTCGCAATCTATGTTCGCAACATAAGTATAAATCTCTTTATATTCGTGATATGTTTAGAACTCTTGTTGAAAAACTGCGTCAATCCGAGTGTTTGACATAGACCGTAACGCTTTCGCGTCCACAGATAAGCGAAGCTATTTGCTGCATTGATTCGTGCAAGAAGCGTGCTCTGCGTCAGTTGAAAGCGCGTATGCGCCGCGAGCGAAAAGCTCCGCGGCAATCCGAAGTGCTTTATTGGGGGCGGATTATGTCAACGGACGCATTGGCCGATCAACTCAGATTCATGAAGCTTGGGCCCGAGGCACAAGCGAATATCCAGGCTGCCAAGACCATCATCATGCGGGAATTGCCCGCCGCGCTCGACATCGTCTATGCGCAAATCCGCGCGTTTCCGGAAACGGCCAAATTCTTCGCGGCCGAGAGCCAAATCGCCGGCGTCAAAAGCAAGCAGCTCGCGCATTGGGACGCGATTTCGAGCGGCCGTTTCGACAGTAACTATGTGAGAGGCGCCACCGCCGTGGGCGAGGTCCATGCGGCGATCGGCCTGGCGCCGCGCTGGTATATCGGCGGCTATGCCCTGGTCATGGAAGCGCTCATCGGCAAGATCCTCGAGGAGCGTCTGGCAAAGCGCGGCTTCAATCTGAAGCCGTTGCCGGTTCAGCAGATCGCCGGCGAATTGAGCGCGCTGGTGAAGGCAACGATGCTCGATATGGACCTCGCGATTTCTGCCTATCTCACCGCGGCCGAAGCCGCCCGCACGCGGTCGGAAGCCGCGGTGCTCGCGCAGGAACGCACGAACGTCTCCGGCTCGGTCGGCAACGCCATGTCGTCGCTTTCCGACGGTGATCTCACCTACCGGCTGGCCGATGACATTCCGGCGGAATATCAGCAACTGCGCGCCGATTTCAACGGATCGATGGAGAAGTTGCAGCAAACCATGTTGGGGATCAGCGCGACGACGCAAGCCATCCGCGCCGGGACCGAGCAGATTGCGGTCGCCGCAGACGACCTCTCACGTCGCAGTGAAAGACAGGCTGCGAGCCTCGAGGAAACCGCGGCCGCTCTCGACCAGATTACGGCGGCCGTCAAACTGACGGCCGAGGGCGCAACCCACGCGCGCGACGCGGTCTCGGCGGCAAAGGCGGAAGCGGAAAAAGCCGGCGCTGTCGTGCATGAAGCGATGGGTGCCATGGGTGGCATCGAGAAGTCGTCGCGCCAGATCGGCCAGATCATCAGCGTCATCGACGAAATCGCTTTCCAGACCAATCTTCTGGCTTTGAACGCCGGCGTCGAGGCGGCCCGTGCCGGCGATGCGGGACGCGGCTTCGCCGTCGTGGCCATGGAGGTCCGCGGCCTGGCCCAGCGCTCGGCGGAAGCCGCGAAAGAAATCAAGGGACTCATCTCGGCCTCGTCGGCGCAAGTCGACCAGGGTGTGCATCTGGTCGAGGCGACCGGCACGGCGCTTCAGCGCATCGTCGAGCAGGTGGTCGAAATCAACCAGATCGTCGGCAACATTGCGACAAGCGCCGGGGAACAAGCGACCGGGCTTCATCAGGTCAATATCGCCGTCGGCGAAATGGACCAGGTCACCCAGCAAAATGCGGCTATGGTCGAGGAATCGACCGCGGCAGCGCATTCGCTTTCCGAGGAAACGGAGCGTCTGGCGGAGATGATTGACAGTTTTCAGACCGGCCAGGAAAATATACGCGCCGCGCCGAGCCCGGCTGCAAAAGCGCACTCGTCACCGGCAGCGCGCCCGCTCTTGAAGGCCGTAGGCGGCGGCAAGCCGGCGCCGGCGCGTAAAACGGGCACGAAGTCCGCTGGCAAATGGGAAGAATTCTGACATGAAAAGTTCGTTATGTCTGGCTCATGGCTTCAAGACAGCAAGGTAGAGAGCGTCAGATGGACGAACCCGTGAAACGCCGCTACAGAATTTGGGAACTCGCCAAGGAAAACCTGTCGCACAACGCCGAGCCACCGCCGGCGATCCAGGTCGATGAATTGGCAGCGATGATGGCCCTGTACGACTACCGGCCCCTGATCGATGTCCAGTTGCCGGGAACCTTAAGCCGGCGCAACGGCCCGGCGCTGAATTGCAAGACGGCGAAGATCAGCACCGACACCGTTGATCTCGTCTACGAACCGAAAGTTGGCCAGTCTGCGGACGCCGCGCGCAAGCAATCGCAGGATCTCGCCGAGGGTACGGACGTCCAGCTGCGCCTTGAGAAGATCGGCGAAGTCGGCGGCGTTATCACCGCCAGAAAGCCGGAAGGCTTACAGGTGACGCTGGACAGCCAATACAGGCCGGCGATGCAAAACAAGCTTGCCCATATGGCTGCCGAACATGCCGTCGCGGTCGATCACGGCGCGGCCGCCCAATCGCCAATCACGAAGATCGAGCCAGGCATCAAGAAATCCAGTTTCCTCGACCATACCGGCACGTTGCGGGAGGGAACGATCGTCAGAATTTCGTCGCTCGACGCGCTGATCCGGGCGCGGATCATCCCACCGGCGAAGAGCCGCATCGTACTGCTTCACCGGACGCGCCAATCCCCGGCGGAAGTGACGCAAGCCTTCGAGATTGCTTTTGCAGTGAAGTTTTCTACGCCGCTTGAGTAGCGGACCCGGCGCTGGGCGTTTGCGATATAAGCGCAATGGAGCGGGCGAAGGGAATCGAACCCTCGTATGCAGCTTGGGAAGCTGCCGTTCTACCATTGAACTACGCCCGCGCGAGCCGACAACACATGCCAAGGATATGGGAATAAATCAAGGCAGGACGGGCAGCGCGCAAATTATGGGCGGCAGCCTCACTCCGTTGCCTGTCCAGGCCGATACGCGCCGGGCGGAACGAGGCCCGGCGTCACATAGGCATAATGCAGCGCATCGAGCTGCGCCCATAGCACGTCGCATTTGAAACGCACCGCGGCGATGCAGCCTTCCTGCTCGGCACGGGTGAGCGCATTGGTCTTGATGTAATTCAGCGCGAATTCGGAATCGCGCGGCGCCTGCGCCAGCCGCCGTTTGAAATAGGCCATGACACGGTCGTCGACGAAATCGTAATTGGCCAGCATTCCGGCGATGCGCTCGCGGTGGATCGCCGGCGCGAACAATTCCGTCAACGAAGAGGCGACGGCGATGACCAGCGGCTGTTCGACGACGAAGCGCACATAGGCTTCGACCGCGAATTTCGTCGCCGGCAGCGCGCCGCGTCGCGAGGTGACATATTCACGCGAGAAGCCGAGCGCGTCGGTCAGCACCAGCCAGCGTTCGATACCACCACCCTCTTCGCCGAGGCCGTCGTGATCGTGGATGCGATGAATCCATTCCCGGCGCAATTCGCGGTCATGCACACGGCTCATGAAGGCGGCGTCCTTGCGCGGAACCGCCTCCTGATAGCAATAGCGGTTGAGCGCCCAGGCGCGGACCTGTTCCTTGTTCAGTTGGCCGCCGTGCAGCATTTTATGGAAAGGGTGTTTGTCGTGATAGCGCTCGGCGCCGACGGCGCGGATCGCGGCTTCGAATTCGTCCGGCGAATAGGGTTGCGCGCCGATAAAGGCGCTCGTCTTGACGATCTCGTTCATAGTCCCACCTCTGGCGCGCAGTTATTCGCTGTGTCAGGAGAGACGAATATTATGTTCGAGCAATAATGTTGTTGTTTGTTTCTTGTAACTTTATTGTAAGCTTGCTGTAAGCAGGGGCATTACATTTGTTAAAGCCCCGATTTCCAATATCCCGACACTCGATTTCCCCAACGTGGTGATACTTGGCAGTATCGTGCGCTGATGCACGTGGGAAATCCGCGAGCGGAGTAGATTGTGCGGGTTAATGCTCCGCCGGTATATCCTCGAAAATGGGAGGGGTTCAATGGCAAAAGCGGTTAAGGCACGTAAAGCAGTCAAGGCACGTAAAACAGTCAAGGCAAGTAAAGCGGTGAAGACGCATAAGAGGGGTCTTGACGGACGCTCCGAGGAACACGGCGGCCGGATCAGCCACAAACATGGCAACACCCGGGTAGATACGCTCCGCAAGACTTACGGCGATCACTTCGCCGCCGGCCGGCGCGGCGACATGCACCTTGCCACTTTGCTCAAGGAAACCGGCTCGGCGTCGCTGCACGAATATTTGCGTCATCACCACAAGCGCTGAGCGGCCGGCGCTCGCGGTCAAGTCAGTGGATCGTCGTATTTGATCGGCAGCGCGCTCGAATAGGCGTGCCGCACGCGCGCGTCCTCGAGATCGAGTTCCCGCTCGATCCGGCGACGCGCTTCGTCGCTCAAGGCGTCCTGGGCATAAAGTTCAGCGATTTTCTGCCGCTCCGCTTCGATGAGGCTGAGCTGCACCTGAAGCGAATCGCCATATTGCCCGTCCGCACGCTTGAGTGCGCTGATCAGCGTGTCGCGCCGGTCGCGATGACGGTTCTTCAGAACGCGCATCGTCCCGGCCGATATGCCGTCCAGCGCGCCGAGCCGTGTAAGCACCGCCTCGACGCCGAGGACGCGGGCGCGGATCTCGCGATCCTTCGCCGCCGCCGACTCGCGCCGGCCCTCCGCATCGAGACCCAGCTTGCGCACCAGCCAAGGCAGGCTGAGGCCCTGCCCCACCAGAGTCGCGAGAATCACCGCAAAGGTGATGATCAAAACGATGTCGCGTTCGGGAAACGGCGCGCCGTCGACCATGAAGGGGATCGACAATGCGGCGGCGAGTGAGACGACGCCGCGGATGCCGGTAAAGCCGATGAAGAAGTCATGCTGCCAGGGCGGCGGCGCCTTGTGCTTGCTTTTGCGGATGAGATCGCGCGGGACTCGCGTCAGGACGACAACCCAGATCAGGCGCACCGCCACCACCGCGAGGATGACAACCCCGATCGCCAACGGCAGCTTCTCCCACGAGTCCTTCTGCAAGGTCTCGAGGATCGGCCGCGCCTGCAGGCCGGTGATGACGAAGATCGAACCCTCTGTGATGTAGACGACGAGGCGCCAGAAAAAATAGCCCTGAAGGCGTGTCGCCGGCGGGATCGACCCGGCGCCATTGGCGCTGACATAAAGCCCTGCCGTCACGGCCGCCAAAACCCCGGAGCCGCCCAGCGCCTGCAAAGGCCAAAAGGCGATGTAGGGCGCGAGCAGCGCGATCGTCAGCTCGATTTGCGGATCGCCAATCGCGCGACGCAGGCGTAGGGTTCCCCAGCCCACGGCGAGCCCCCAGGCGACGCCGGCGATTGCAACGATGACAAACAGGCCGGTCGCTTGCGGCAGCGAGAAGCTCGCGGTTTCGACCGCGGTGACCGCGAAGCTGAAGATAATCAGCGCGGTCGCGTCGTTGACGAGGCCCTCGCCTTCCAGAATGGTAACGATGCGCTGCGGCAGCGCCAGCCCGTCCGTAAGCGCGAGGGGCGCGACAGCATCCGGCGGCGCGACAATAGCGCCGAGGACAAAGCCCAGCGCCAGAGGCCAGCCAAGCAGCCCATGCACGGTGAAGGCGACCGCCGCGGCGGTGGCACAAACGCAGCCCACCGCGAGCAGAGAAATCTCGGCGAATTCGCGCTTGAAGCCGCGCCAGCTCATGCCGACCCCAGCAATATAGAGCAGCGGCGGCAGCAGCACTTGCAGAACGACGTTCGGCTCGATCGGGATATGCGGCAGGCCGGGCACGAAACTCGCCGCAATGCCGAACACGACCAGAAAGATCGACGCCGGAAGGTGCAGCCGCCGCGCGAGAATCGCGCCGGTCATCGTCAGCGCGATGAGAGCAAAAGCGATCAGGGCAGCATGCGGCATCAAGCGGTCCGGTTGGGGTGACCTGAACCTACAAAGTCTATGCCAGCCTTTTTTAAGGCGCGAGCGTCAACAACACGGCTCACGGCATGCGGAAATGTTTCGAGAGCTTGAGGCCCTGGCCCTGATAGTTCGAGCCGCCGATCTGCCCATAGAGCTCCTGCGGCGCCTCGGCCATTTTCTCGTAGACGAGCCGGCCGATCACCTGCCCGTCCTCGAGGATGAAAGGCACCTCATGGCTGCGCACTTCGAGGACGGCGCGGCTGCCGGGATGGCCGCTTTCGGTATAGCCGAAGCCGGGGTCGAAGAAGCCGGCATAGTGAACGCGGAATTCGCCCATTGCCGGATCGATGGGCACCATCTCGGCGGCGAGATCGCGCGGAATGTGCAGCTTTTCCTGCGACGCGAGAATGTAGAACTCGTCCGGATCGAGGATGAGCCGCCGATCCGCGCGGGCATGAATAGGCTCCCAGAAATCGGCGATATCGTAAACGCCGACGCGGTTCACATCGATGATATCCGTGTGCTTTTGCGCGCGATAGCCGATGATGTCGCCAATCGTCTCCGCGCTGAGCGCGACACGCAGGATGAGACCGTCGCGCAAGTTCAGCTCTTCGTCATCGACGAGTTTTTGATCGCGGTGACGCGAGGCAAGGTCCTTGTCACTCAACGCGAAGTCGGTGCGCGAATGCTGCGACGAGGCGAGGCGGCGGAAGCGGATTTGATTGAGCTTGCTGCCTTCATGAACGCGGACGCTGAAACTGCGCGGCGAAATCTCAGCGTAAAGCTGTCCTTCGTATCCGCGTTCCACTACGTCGAAGACTTCACTTCGATCCGTTATCAGGCGCGTGAAAATATCGAGTCGCCCTGTCGAACTTTTCGGATTTGCGACAGCAGATATGCTCTCCGGCAACCCGAGAGATTCCATTAGAGGAACCACATAGACACCGCCACGCTCGAGTACTGCGCCGCTTTCTTTAAGACTAATCTCATCGATCTTCAGCGATCTGAGTTGATCTTCAACAGTACGTTCCCTGCCAGGTAGAAAACTGGCGCGGACTCTGTAAGCGCGAGCGCCAAGCCTGAGATCAAGACTCGCTGGCTGCAATTGAGTCGGCTCAATTTCGCCCCCGACGCGGATCATCTTGCGTCGCAGCATAAGTCTTATCTTTTCGCGCCCAAGCAGGCCGAAACGCGTGCCGAAGAGGCCGGCATTCTCGTCTTCAAGCGGGAGGGGATTCAGGGACATCGGAACGCTCTCTCTGCCGAGACCAATCCCGTGGGGGCCTCCGGCGTCAAGGCGGAAAGCCGCCTGCGAACAGCTATTTTCCCTTGAGCCGGGCAAAGGCAAGGTTTATTCTTCCGGATGTGGTCATTTGGGCCGGCCGGCTTGCCGCCACGTTAAACAAGGGACTAAAAGGGCCGAGGCTTCGTCGCGAAGCATCCTCCCTCATTTTCGTCGACCCGGCCGCGCCCTGGCAGGACTGCGCCGTCTTGCCCAAGACGGCGATGAGGAGATGGCTGATGACGAAGAAAACCGCTGACGAGGCGCTCAAGGACCCGAAAAACTGGCGCGAGGCCACCCGCCTCGTCCACGGCGGCACCCTGCGCTCGCAATTCGGCGAAACGTCGGAAGCCCTCTTCCTCACCCAGGGCTTCGTCTACGATACGGCCGAGGCGGCCGAGGCGCGCTTCAACGGGCAAGACCCCGGCTTCGTCTATTCGCGCTATTCCAACCCGACCATCGCCATGTTCGAGGAGCGGATGTGCCTGCTCGAAGGTGCCGAGGCCGCCCGCGCGACGGCAAGCGGCATGGCGGCGGTCACCGCCGCGCTGATGGGCCAGTTGAAGGCCGGCGACCATCTCGTTTCGGCGCGCGCGCTGTTCGGCTCCTGCCTCTATGTGATCGAGGAACTGCTGCCCCGGTTCGGCATCGCGGCGACGCTTGTCGATGGCGCCGATCTTGCCCAATGGGAAGCAGCGGTGCGGCCGGAGACCAAGGTCTTCTTCCTCGAAACCCCCACCAATCCGAGCCTCGAAATCTACGACCTGAAAGCCATCGCGGACATCGCCCACCGGCATGGCGCGCGGCTCGTCGTCGATAATGTCTTCGCCTCGCCGGTCTTGCAGAAGCCTCTGCAATTCGGCGCCGATTGCGTCGTCTATTCGACGACCAAACATATCGACGGCCAGGGACGCTGTCTCGGCGGCATCATCCTGTCGAGCCGCGAATTCATCGATACTTACATCCATACCTATCTGCGCCAGACCGGCCCCGCCCTTTCGCCCTTCAATGCCTGGGTGATGCTCAAATCGCTGGAGACCCTGCCGCTGCGCGTCAACCATCAGGCCGCGAGCGCGGCGCGGATCGCCGACTTTCTGGCCACGCATCCGAATGTGAAGCGGCTGGTCTACCCGGGCCGCGCGGACCACCCGCAGGCAGCGCTCGCACGGCGGCAGATGAAGAGTGGCGGCACTTTGGTGACCTTCGAGGTGCCCGGCGGCAAGGCGGGCGCCTTCGCGGTCGCCAACGCGCTCTCGATCATCAAGATTTCCAACAATCTCGGCGATGCCAAAAGCATCATCACCCATCCGGCAACGACCACGCACCAGCGGCTGACGCCGGAGGGGCGCGCCAAAATGGGTATCAGCGACGGGATGCTGCGGCTCTCGGTCGGCCTTGAGGATGTCGAAGACCTGATCGCCGACCTCTCACATGCGCTCTCGGCGCTGGCGCAGCCGGGCCTTGCGGCAGAGTAGCAAACTGCGGGCGGCGAAGATCGGTTTGGAATCTCAACGAATTATCAACCGTCTCGGGTGAATGTGCCACCGTCGGAGACCGCGATGACGAACATCCACCGCAGTCTGCTGGCCGTGCTGCTTCTGCCGCTTTCCATGGCCGCCTATGGCGACGAGCAGACGCCGGACCCCAGCGACGCTGCACTGCGCCAGCAATATGCACGGCCGGCCACAACGCCCTATCCGGACGACGATACCTATTCGTCGGCGAAAGAGGCTCTCGGCCGCACGCTTTTCTTCGACCCGCTGCTTTCGGGATCGGGGCAGCATAGCTGCGCGACCTGCCACGACCCGAAATTGTCGTTCGGCGATCATCTCCCGCTGGCGCTCGGCGATACGGGCCATGCCATGGCGTTTCGGACGCCAACGCTTCTGGACACCGCTTTTATCGACCTCTACGGCTGGACCGGCAAGTTCCCGACGCTCGAGAAGGTCGTCTTCGCGCCCATCACGGCGGCGGGAAATCTCAACCTGACCGAGTCGACGCTGATCGCACGCTTGTCTGCTGCGCCAGTCTATGCCCGGGCCTTCGCCGCGGCCTTTCCGGACCATGCGGTCAACCGCAAAAATATTTCCGCGGCGCTGGCAACTTATGTGCGCTCGATTCACTCGCCGGAAGCGCCGTTCGACCGCTGGATCATGGGCGACGAAGATGCCGTCAGCCCGGCGGCGAAACGCGGCTTCGCCATTTTCAACGGCAAGGGCAATTGCGCGCAATGCCATAGCGGATGGTCATTCACCGATGGATCTTTCCACGATGTCGGTGTTGGTAAGGGCAAGGATATCGGCCGCGGCGCCTTTTTCCCGACGTCCGTCAAGCTGCGTTACGCGTTCAAGACGCCGACCCTGCGCAATGTCGCGGAGCGTGCGCCCTACATGCACGACGGGTCCATAGCGACCCTGGAAGGCGTGATCGATCTTTATGATCGCGGCGGCATCGATCGCCCCAGCCGCTCGGAGCTTATCCATCCCCTCGGGCTGAGCGCCGGGGAAAAGGCTGATCTGCTCGCCTTCCTCAAAACACTGAGCGGCGAGACGGAAGTCGCCGTGCAGCCTGCCGCGCCGCGCTGAACCCGCAAAGCGGGATCAATACATCTGCTGAAGCATCGTTCCAATCAAGGCGAGGCCGGCGATGAACAGCGCGCCGCCGGATTGCTCCAAACGGATCGTCAAAGCCGGCGTCTTCGGCGCGGCATAGGCAAGGCCGGTTCCGAGAAAAATGCTTGCAAGGCTCAGAGCGAGAATCATCTGTCTCTCGTAAAAAAATGCGTTGCACGCGAGTCTAGGTAGCCAAGCTTACCACGCCCTTGCCAGCCCTTTGCGCAATCGGCTCTTCTTTCATCAACCTTAATAGACCTGAGTTTCGAAAGTGGAATTAACCAATTATTAGGAATAGCGCGGACGTAGCCTTAAAATTCGATTAAATTCTTCGTTATCGGCCACTCCACGAGGAATGATGATGGAATTGACTTGGCAACGCCTGCGGCGCGTCTCGGCCGCAAGCGGGCTCGCTTTGGCGGCAAGCGTTCTCTGCTCCGGGCAAGCTAGCGCGCATGTGAAGTGGTTCTGCGCCTTTAACGTCGCCGGCCAGCCACGCGGTCTCGAAAACGTCCTTTGCCCCGATTTCGAAGTCTTGATGCTGACGGCATTTACAATGCTGCTCTTCGGCTATGTCGTCGAATGGACTGCGATCGGCACCGCCCTCATCGCCGCGCTCAACCGCGTGACGAGCGGACTGCACGACGAAACCGAAACCATTATCCGGGCCACGTGCGGCTTCTTTCTCGTCGCCTGCTGGGCGAACGGCGGCGTGATCCTGACGCCGGAGCTCAAGACCTCCTCAACGCTCATTCCCTGGATTCAGCTCGCCCTCGCAGCGGGATTGCTGTGGCGTGAAACGCTCGTGTTCACTGCGGCGGGCCTCGTCGGGCTGTTCGGCTATGCTGTCTACGAATACGGCATCTTTCATCTGCTCGATTATCCGATTTTTCTCGGCATCGCCGCTTATCTGGCGCTGACGGGTTTGGGGCGCAATTTCTACGGCATCCGCCCCCTCGATATCGCCCGCTGGAGCATCGCCATCACGCTGATGTGGGCCTCGATCGAGAAATGGGCCTATCCGCAATGGACCTATCCGCTCTTCATCACGCATCCCGGCATGAGCATGGGCTTTAGCCAGGAATTCTACATGCGGGCTGCCGGCATGGTGGAATTCACTCTGTCTTTCGCCCTCATCCTGACCCCGCTCGTGCGTCGCGTGGCAGCGGTCATCCTGTGCGCCATGTTTATCGCGGCCGTGCCGGAATTCGGCAAAATCGACGCCATCGGTCACGCGCCGATCATCGGTGTCGTTCTCGGCCTTATCGGCGACAATGCGGCCAGCAAGCGCCCGGTGCATCTGTGGCTCGGCATCAGGAACTATCTGACGCGGTTCAAGGTGGCGATCTCGGCGTGGGATGTCGTTCTCATCCCCACCGCCTATTGCGCGGCGCTCGCTGCGTTCCTGGTCGCCTATTACGTGCTGCATTCGGCGCTTTACGGCACCCACGTCGTCTAGACGGCAGCGGCGTAAAAGCGCGAAGCGAGGCTCCAGCACCCCAGGCTGGAGCCTCACGCATTTTCCTCACTTGACGAGGACAACCAGCTTCATTTTCGGATGAATGCCGCACAGCACGTTGAAAGTACCGGGCACCGAAAACACGATATCCGTCTGACTGCCTGGCAATTGGTCGCCCGAGTCGAAGTTGAACGTGTCGGACTCGACATAGGCATGGTGCAGCAAATCGCCGTCATCGTTGACGATCCGTATCGTTTCACCCCGTTTGAGACTGAGGAAGGTGGGGTGAAAGGCGCGTCCCCGCTGGGAAATGACATAGGGTGACTTTTGCTGCGTCCAGCCGATTCCGCCGGCGAGCAGGCTCAAAGCCGCCGCTGCGGCCAGCATCGCGAAGCGGCCGCTTCTCACTAATCGGGTGGGCCTTGGCAGGCTCATGTATGTTATCCGTCGCCCGAAACGGGCACGCTCTCCCGAGGGTTATGCGAATCGATAGGTTAACTAACAGCGAAATCAGCACTTTTTGGCACTATCGGGCAAGCGAATTTAGCCTCGTCTTAACCTAAACTGGCGCAAAAGACCCTATTGGTGTTCGAGTTATTTTGATGGGTCGTCAGCCATTGCCGGCATTGCAAGGACTAGCCCGGAAGCGGCGATCACCGCTCGTCATGGCTGTCCAGATGGCACAGACAATCCGCGGCCGAATCCTTATCGCCTTCCTGGCGATGAGCCTGATCACCGCGGCTCTTGGCGGCTATGCGGCACTCGGCATCCGTCGCGCCGGCGTGCTGGTCACCAAGACCTATGACGAATCCCTGATGTCGATCAATTATGCCCGCGCCGCCTCGGCCGATTTCGCGGCCATGCAGGCAACCTTCGCGCGGCGATGGAGCGCAACCAAGCCGCAAACCCGCACGAAACTGGACCAGGCGATCGCCGATCTTGAGGAAAACCTGGCGGAAGACCTGCAAATCGCTGCCGAGAGATCGCAGTCTTTGCGCGCCGCACGCGCGGCGGCGGAAGTGCAAAACGCCGCCGATGCCTGGAGCGAGGCGCGCCGCCATCTGCGAGACGATATCTCGCTCAACGCCGCCTGGGATGCACTCGACCCTTATGCCCAGACGGTATCGCAGCAAATCGACCTTCTGGTGAATTACACGGCCGGCGATGGTTTCACCTATCGTCAAAGCGCCCGCAAGCAGGTCGCCGTCGCGACGGACCTCGCCTTCCTCGGCACCGCCGGCGCGCTCTTTCTCTCGGGCCTTGTCGCGCTGCTGCTCTCGCGGCGCATCACCAAGCCGGTTGCGGCGGCCTCGTCCGCCGCCAAGCGTATCGCCAGCGGCCAGCTCGATGCCGAGATTCCCATCGGCGGCGGCGACGAACTCGGCGCCCTGCTCGCCGCGATGCGCACGATGCGCGATAACATCCGGTCGATGATGGAGCGCGAGGTGACGCAGCGGCGTACCGCACAGGTCCGGCTCGCCGATGCGCTCGAAAGCTCGCGCGAAGGCATCGTGGTGGTCGATTCGGATCACCGCATCGCGCTCGCCAATTCGCAGGCCAACGAATTCTTCGGCGGCGCCATGGCCTTGCTCGAACCCGGAACGTCCGCGGACGCGACGGCCGAACCGAACAATCTCGTCCCCTCCGCGCTGTCGTTGAACAATTTTTCTCAGGCGACCGGCGAGATACGCCTGCAGGACGGCCGCTGGCTGCGCGTGAGCCGCAGCGCGACGCAGGACGGCGGCTTCATCGCGCTCTTTAGCGACATCAGCGTGTCGAAAGAGCAGGAAGCGAAACTGAAGGCGACAAACCTTCTGCTCGACGCCGCGCTTGACAACATGTCCCAGGGTCTGTGCCTCTACGACGCCGAACATCGGCTGAAGGTCGTCAATCGGCGCTTCTGCGAAATCTTTCACCTGTCGCCGTCGCAATTGCGCCCCGGCATCGTCTTTCGCGACGTTCTCGCTCTCGGCGTTGCCGCCGGCAATCATCCGGATGAAACCGCGGATGAACTCTATGCGCAGGAATTTCCGCTGATCAGCCAAAGGATCGCGGCGACGCATTTCCTCGAATTGAGCAACAATCGCGTCATCCTGATCTCGCGCCAGCCCACCGGCGACGGCGGCTGGGTTGCGACCTATGAGGACGTAACGGAGCGCCGCCGCGCGGAAGAGCGCATCGTCTTCATGGCACGGCACGATGTGTTGACCGGACTGCCCAACCGCGTCCTCTTCGCCGAACGTATCGAGACCGCGATCAGCCAGATCGGCCGCAACAGCAGCGGCTTCGCGGTGCTGAACCTCGATCTCGATCACTTCAAGCAGGTGAACGATACGCTCGGTCACCCTGTCGGCGACGAATTGCTCCGCTCGGTGGCGGAACGTCTGAAGGCCTGCGTGCGCGAGGTCGATACCGTCAGCCGGCTCGGCGGCGACGAATTTGCGATCCTGCAATCCGACATTCAAAAGCCGGAGGAAGCGGCGCTTCTCGCGCGCCGCATCGTCGAGGTGCTCAGCGCGCCTTACGAGATCGACGGCCACCGCCTGACCATCAGCGTCAGCATCGGCATTTCGATCGCGCCGGGCGACGGCACCGCCTACGACAAGCTGTTGAAGAATGCCGATGTGGCGCTCTATCTCGCCAAAGCGGACGGGCGTGCCACCTGGCGGTTCTTCGAGCCCGAGATGGACGTGCGTTTGCAAGTGCGCCGCGCGCTGGAGCTCGATCTGCGCGACGCCCTCGGCAACGGCGAGTTCGAAGTCCACTACCAGCCTGTCTTCGATCTGCAGGAGAACCGCATCGGCGGTTTCGAGGCCTTGCTGCGCTGGAACCACCCGACGCGCGGCCAGGTCTCCCCAGCGGAGTTCATCTCGCTCGCCGAAGAGATCGGCCTCATTGTACCGCTGGGCGAATGGGTTCTGCGCACCGCCTGCGCCGAGGCCGCAACCTGGCCGAAATATATCAAGCTCGCGGTCAACGTCTCGGTCGCGCAATTCAAGAACGCGCATCTCTTCGAGATAGTGACCAGTAGCGTGCGCGCCTCTGGCCTCTCGCCGCGCCGGCTCGAACTTGAAATCACCGAGTCGCTCTTGCTGGCCAACAATACTGCGACGCTCGCCAAACTGCACGAATTACGCGACTTCGGCGTCCGCATCGCGATGGACGATTTCGGCACCGGCTATTCGTCACTCAACTATTTGCGCAGCTTCCCCTTCGACAAGATCAAGATCGATCAGTCCTTCGTAAGCGGCATGACGAACAGGGACGGTTCGCGCGCCATCGTCAAGGCCATGACCGCGATGGCCAGCAGTCTCGGCATCCGGGCCACGGCCGAAGGCGTCGAGACCCAGGAACAACTCGCCTGGCTGCGCGCGGCGGGTTGCGACGAAGCCCAAGGCTTTCTGTTCAGCCGCGCGCTTCCTGCCGCCCAACTGCCCGGCCTCATTCATCAGTGGAACGACCAGAAGCGCGCGGCGGTCTAGCTTCAACGCGCCTCACCCGCCGCCCCTCGACGCGCGCCGCCCGGCCGTGCTATGGCCGGGGCCTATCGGCAATCCGTCCGGGCTGAATTCTGGAAAGGTTCTTCTTTTCAGTCTCTTGCCGCGAAACGTCCGCTTGCCGGGAAACGTCGCCTGCACGACGAGGCTCGATGCGTCCGCTTGCCATTCTCCCTTCCGTTCTCGCCGCCGACTGGGCCCATATCGGCGACTCGGTGCAAAAGGTGATCGCCGCCGGAGCCGACATCGTGCATCTCGATGTCATGGACGGGCATTTCGTGCCGAACATCAGTTTCGGCCCGGACATGGTGAAGGCCATTCGCGGCGTCACCGACGCGCGGCTCGACGTCCATCTGATGATCGCCCCGGTCGATCCTTATATCGAGGCCTTCGCGAAGGCCGGAGCCGACGTCATCACCATTCACCCTGAAGCCGGGCCGCATCTCCACCGCTCGCTCGGCGCCATCCGCCAGCTCGGCAAGAAGGCCGGTGTCGCGCTCAACCCGGCAACCCCCGTTTCAGCGATCGAGCATGTCCTCGGTGAGATCGACCTTGTCCTCGTGATGAGCGTCAATCCGGGCTTCGGCGGCCAGGCCTTCATCCGCTCTTCGCTCGAAAAGCTCGATCGTGTCCGCGCGATGACCGCCGGCCGCGATATTGACATTGAGGTCGACGGCGGCATCACTGCCGAGACGGCGGGCCTCGTTGCCGGCGCCGGCGCCAATTGGCTCGTCGCGGGCTCCGCCGTCTTTAAAGGTGGTCCCACCGCCTATGCCGGCAATATCGCCGCCATCCGCAAGGCCGCGCAGCTCGCGCGCGGCGAATTGGCTTGAATTTGAGACAGGTTCGATGATCCCGCGTTATTCCCGCCCCGAGATGGCTTCGCTTTGGGAGCCGCAGACACGCCTGCGTATCTGGTTCGAGATCGAAGCCTATGCCTGCGACGCCTTGGCCGAGATCGGCGTTGTGCCGAAAGCCGCTGCCGAGACGATCTGGCAAAAAGGCAACGGGCTCAACTTCGATGTTGCGCGGATCGATGCCATCGAAAAAGTGACGAAGCACGATGTCATCGCCTTCCTCACTTATCTCGCCGAGGAGATCGGCCCGGAGGCGCGTTTTCTCCATCTCGGCATGACGTCGTCCGATCTGCTCGACACCTGCCTCGCTGTGCAGCTTTCCCGCGCGGCGGATCTGCTCATCAAGGATACCGACGCGCTGCTCGCGGCGCTGAAGCGGCGCGCCTTCGAGCACAAGCTTACCCCCAGCATCGGCCGCTCGCATGGTATCCATGCCGAGCCTGTGACCTTCGGATTGAAGCTCGCCGAAGCCTATGCGGAATTCTCCCGCGCCCGCGCCCGGCTCGTCGCGGCGCGCGCCGAGATCGCGACCTGCGCCATTTCCGGCGCCGTCGGCACTTTCGCCAACATTGATCCGCGCGTCGAAGACTATGTCGCGCGCAAGCTTGGGCTGACACCCGAGCCGGTTTCGACGCAGATCATCCCGCGCGACCGCCATGCGATGTTCTTCGCGACGCTCGGCGTCGTCGCTTCATCGATTGAGCGGCTCTCCACCGAAATCCGCCATTTGCAGCGCACGGAAGTGCTGGAGGCGGAAGAATATTTCTCCGAGGGGCAGAAGGGCTCCTCGGCGATGCCGCACAAGCGCAACCCGGTGCTGAGCGAGAACCTGACCGGCCTCGCCCGCCTCGTGCGCGGCATGGCGTTGCCGGCCATGGAAGACGTGGCGCTCTGGCACGAGCGCGACATCTCCCATTCCTCGGTCGAGCGGGTGATCGGGCCTGACGCGACGATCGCGCTCGACTTCGCTCTGGCGCGGCTCGCGGACATCATCGACAAGCTCGTCGTCTATCCGGCGAACATGAAGAAGAACCTGGATGCGCTTGGCGGCCTCGTCCATTCGCAGCGAGTTCTGTTGGCGCTGACGCAGAAGGGCCTCGCCCGCGAGCGCGCCTATACGCTCGTTCAGCGAAACGCCATGCCGGTCTGGCGCGGCGAAGGCAATTTCCTCGACCTCCTGAAAAAGGACGCCGATGTGAAGGCCGTCCTGAGCGATGCCGAACTCGAAGACCTCTTCGACCTCGGCTACCACCTCAAGCATGTCGATTTCATCTTCAACCGTGTTTTCGGAGCCAACTGACTGATGAGTGCATCCGACCGTCTCGCCGCGCTGATGCCGATCGTCATCAAGGACGATCAACTCCACGCGCGCTGGCTCAACACCTTCTCCTATCTCGAATATGTCGGCTTCCGGAAGATCATCAAAAGCCAGCGCGCCGACGTGCTGAACCGCGCCTTCCTCAACCACGCGCTGGAAGAAGGCGGCCACGCTTTTCTGCTCAAGAACATGGCGGTGAAGGTCGGCGGCAAGGATTTCGATTTCTACACGCCGGAGAGCATGCTCGCTGCCAAGGCGGCGAGCGCCTATTTTCAAAATCTCGATCACGGCTGCGACGAAAAATTCGCCGGCGTGCCGGAGTCCGAACGTGCAAAGATCGTCTACCTCTATGTGACCTGGCTGATCGAGCGGCGCGCGCTCGACGTCTATGGCCGCTACAAGGAAGCACTCGGCGCCTCGCCGCTCTCCGCGCAGCTCGACGCGCTCCTTGATGAGGAGGTCGGCCACTTGCGTCAGGTCGAGGCGGGACTTGCCGCCGGCGACCCGGAGCATGCGACGCGCGCGCCCGCTTTTGAAGCGCTGGAGAAAAATCTTTTCGAAACCTTCGTCGCGGCACTGGCGCAGGAACTCGCGCCGCCGCCCCACGCGTGACCCATGCGCACGGGCGACGCCGACATTCTCATCATTCCCGGCCTCGGCGGCTCCGGCCCGGACCATTGGCAGAGCCGGTGGGAGGCAAAGCTCAAGACCGCCCGGCGCGTCGAGCAGAAAGATTGGGAGCGTCCGCGTCTCGCCGACTGGCGCGATGCCATCGCAAATGCTGTGGCCGAGGCGGAACGGCCGGTCATCCTTGTTGCCCACAGCCTCGGCGCGACCACCGTCGCGGACATTGCGGCGGCACTCGGAGATAAGGTCAAGGGAGCCTTTCTCGTCGCCCCGCCCTCCTTGCGCTCGATCAAAGAAATAGAAACGATCGACCCTGCCTTTGCCGATATCTCGGCCGCGGCTCTGCCGTTTCCGAGCGTCCTCGTCGCAAGCCGCGACGATCCCTACGCGAGCTTTGCGGAATCGGAAGACTTTGCCCGCGCCTGGCAGGCAGAAATCGCGGATGCCGGCAATGCCGGCCACATCAACGCCGCGAGCGGCCACGGTCCCTGGCCGGAGGGCCTGATGCGTCTCGCCGGATTTTTGAAGAATTTATAAACACACGTCGAGCACACTCCTGCCCGCGAAGTGGCGTTCAATAGCCTTCGCAATAGCGGAAGAGCTTCGCAATGACTCTGCTCGCGACAATCGAAGCCAGCTATTATTCCGGCGGCAAACGTTCGTTCTACGCGAAGTTCATTCTTGCCGCGGCGATTGTCCTCATAGCCCTGTCGGCCATCCAGTTTTCGAGTCTTGGGACCAAGGCGCATCCACGCCAATTGGTGGACTTCGACGATTTCTACATCGTCGGCCAGATGGTGTGGCACGGCGACGTGGATAAGGCCTATCTCGTCCACAGCATCGGAGAAATTCCGGCCTCGCCCGCGCGCGGCAAAACCCTGCTTCTCTGGACATATCCGCCACCGTTCGATGTCCTCGTCGCTACGTTTCCATTGACCTCGCGCTGGATCGCCTATTGCCTTTTTATCGTCGGCTCTTTCGCAGCCTATCTCGCAATCCTGCGGCGGCTCGCGACGGAGAGCTTCGTCCTGGCCTTGATCGTGACTTTTCCTGTGCTCGTCGTCGAAATTCGCTGCGGACAGAATGGCTTTGTCACCGGCGCTCTCATTGGCCTGACGTGTCTCTACCTGAGGCGAGGCAGTGCGCTGGCTGGCGTACCGCTAGGCCTGATGGCGATCAAGCCGCATCTCGCCGTCGCTTTCGCGATCTATACTCTCGCAACCCGTCGCTGGAGAACAGCCGTCGCGGCCTGCGGAACCGTGGCGGCGACCGCGATAGTCGCGACACTCGTTTTGGGAATAGAGGTCTGGGCGGCCTTCTTCCACAGCATCAAGCAAGCCGGCTTCTTTCTCGCCCACGGCTATTATCCCTTATACAGAATGGTCTCATTTTATGCCGCCGCAAGAACCCTCGGCCTTCCGGCATCGCTCGCGATGTTTGTGCAGGCGGTCGTAGCGGTTGCTGCGCTTACAATGGTCGTCGCCGCCAGCCGACGCTTCTCCCTGCAACAATCACTTGGGCTGACCGCAATAGCGTCCCTGCTCATCAGCCCTTATGCCTATGACTATGACTTGCCGATTCTCGGGGTCGGATTGGCGCTCCTGTTGCCGGACATTCTGCAATTCGGAACGGCGTTTGAACGCTCGCTTCTTTATCTCTCGGCCTTCTTTGCATGCGGCTTTGGGCTTGTCGCGGCCGTGGTTCTCGACCCACAGGGCACCAAGATAATGCTTGATGAGAGCATGCCCGTTTCGCTCGGCGGACTGGCGCTTCTCTGCGTCTTCGGTCTTGCGTGGCGTATATTGAGGCGCGGACAGGCAAGCACTCCACAAGCGCAAGACGCAACGCCTGCGGAGATCAAGACGGACAGCGTTTTCGAAGTTCCTTCAGGCTGAGCCGGCGCCGGCCATGTCGGCCGCAGATAAAAAGGCCGCCCGAGGGCGGCCTTCGCATATCTGTCCAGCGTCGAGAAAACTCAGCGCGAATAGAATTCGATAACGAGGTTCGGCTCCATCTGAACCGGATAGGGCACCTCGCGCGGCAGCGGAACGCGCGTCATCTTGGCGGTGAATTTGCCGTGGTCGACCTCGAAATAATCCGGCACGTCGCGCTCCGCGAGGCCGACGGCTTCGAGCACCAGCGTCAACTGCCGCGAAGCCTCCTTCACCTCCACCACATCACCGACCTTCACCTGATAGGAGGCAATGTTCACGCGCTTGCCGTTCACCTTCACATGGCCGTGGTTGATGAACTGGCGCGCGGCGAAGACGGTCGACACGAACTTGGCGCGGTAGATCACCGCGTCGAGCCGGCGCTCCAGGAGGCCGATCAGATTATCGCCCGAGTCGCCGCGCAGGCGGATCGCCTCGGCGTAATATTTGCGGAACTGCCGCTCGGAAATGTTGCCGTAATAGCCCTTGAGCTTCTGCTTGGCGCGGAGCTGCGTGCCGAAGTCGGAAAGCTTGCCCTTGCGGCGCTGGCCATGCTGGCCGGGGCCATATTCACGACGGTTCACGGGGCTCTTGGGGCGGCCCCAGATATTCTGCCCCAGGCGGCGGTCGATCTTATATTTGGCTTCTGCGCGTTTGGTCATCGCGTCCTCGAAATTGCGACGGAAACGCGCGCGCCAACGCCGCTAGGCGTGTCACAAAACCGCGTCCCCGCCATTGGAAAAAGGCGTGCTCTTACAAAGACATGCTTTATAAAGACACGCTTGGCGGAGGTCCGCGCCCTCCTCTGCCAGGAATCCTTTATCAGGAACCCTTGCCGACAGGTGTCCGCTCTCGAGCTAAGCTCCGGGACGCCACGGGTGCGCCATGACAGGACAAACCCGCCATGAAAGAAGGCGCCCGAAGGCGCCCGCTGGATAAGCTGTAAGAAGAACCCGGTGCGAAGTCAAGCATCAATGAGCACAGTGCCGGCGGGATGACTCTGGCAACTCAAAACCAGCCCCGAATCTTTCTGCTCCGGTGTAAGCACGAAATCGCAGTCGATCGTGACCTCGCCCGCGATCACCCTGATCTTGCAGCGGCCGCAAACGCCGGCCCGGCAACCATAATCGAGACCGACGCCCGCCGCGAGCGCCGCATCGAGGAGTGTCGCCCGCGAGGAAACGACAGCTTCCTTGCCCGATTTCACAAACCTGACCTCGCAATCGACCGCATCGCCCGTCGGCGCAACATTCGCGTTGCCGCCGAAAGCTTCGATCTCGATATGCGAGGCCTCGACGCCGAGATGATGGAGCATCTGCTGCGCCGCCGCCGCCATCGCTGTCGGTCCGCAAATATGCACCGTGCGATGAGCGATGTCCGGCACTGCGGCGCGGATGAAGGTTTCCGACAGCCGGCCGCGGGCGCCCGTCCAGCCTTCGTCCGGCGCGGTGACGGTGAGATGGACTTTGAGCGCGGGGTGAGCGCGCTGAAGCGCATCAAGCTCGTCGCGGAAAATGATGTCGCGCGGCGTCCGCACGGAGTAGATGAGATCGATACGGCCCTGCCAGTTCCGGCCAGTGAGATAGCGGATTTTCGACATCAGCGGCGTGATTCCGACGCCGCCGGCAATGAAAACGATCTCGTCCGAATTCTCGCCGTCGAAAGTAAAGCGTCCCAGCGGACCGGAAACGGCGAGATGCGATCCGGGCGCCAGCGACTCGTGCAGCAGACCGGAGCCGAGGCCTTCGCGCTTCACCGTGATCTCACAGAAGCCCGGCTCCGATGGCGACGAGGCGATCGTATAGCAGCGCTGCAAGACCTCCGCGCCGCGATCCAACGAGAGGGTCAGAAACTGGCCGGGCAAAAAGCGAAACGGAATATCAGCACCGCCCGGGTGACGCAGGCGAAAGGTTTTTACCGTCGCGGTTTCGTCCCGCGTGGATTCGACGACGAGATCACCGGCCCAGAAATCCGCGACATGCGGCGCCCGCTCGGTGCTTCTCCCGGCTGGCACTTCGAGGATTTCGACGCTATCGCCGACATGCAGCACCTTGCCGCCCTGATCGCCGTGCGTCCGGGTGTTGATCGCAACGCGATAGAAATGGTTGAACCTTTCGCGGGTCGACCAGCCCGGCAGCGTGCGGGCACGCAATTCCGTGAAACGCCGCACGAACGTGTCGTCGCTTTCGCCCGTCAACGGATCGCGCGGCGGCACGACGCAGCGCTGGCACGGGTTGATGCCCTCGAAAATCACATCGCCGATGCGAAACTTGACCGTCGTTCCGGGTGCACTGAAGAGCCGGTCTTCCCAGAACGGCGGCACGCCGTCGATTTCGAGATTGGTCCGAAAACGCCGGCGCACTTCATCGATCGGCAGGCCGAACCACCGACCGATCTCCGCGAGCGTGCCAACGCTGATGATTGTCGGCCCCGGCGAATCCGTGTCGTCGGGGAAACCGAGATCGCCATTTTTCCCGAAGGAGACGGGAAAACCGAAATAGGCATTGAGCCAATTCTCAAGCGGCGGGGCTGCGTCAATCGAAAAGCTTTCGCTGCCGAGCCCGCGCTCACTCTCGTCGCGCAAAGTGACGGCGCGCGTGTCTATGTCGATCTCGGACCGCAGGCGATGCACGGCCGCATGCCGCTTTCCATTGACGAATTTGCCCGCCTCATCGAAGAGCGCCCAGGTCCGGTCATGTTCCAGGGCGCCGCTCGACAATACCCGCGCCAGCCGCGGTTCAACGGGGTCAAGCGACTTGATCGGGAAAATCAGTATTCGGGAGAGGAACGGCTCGCGCTTCGACATCATCGATCGTTGATTGCCCCACCCCAAACGACCACGCTTTCCTGGCCCCGAGAACGTCCAGATTTCATTTGCTTGATGGTGCCAGGACAATTTCCGAAATCCGCTTCGACCAGTCTTGAGCCGTGCGCGAATAACACCAACGTCTGTTTGGAGATCCCGCGTTTTTTGGAACGCGTCTGATCGGTCGCACGTTCTGAAATTGGCAGTCAAACCGAACGTGCCGGCGCCGCTTCATAGAAGTGCTCGATAAATGTACGCAACAATCAATTGGCACTCTGCCACGAATAGCGCCAGTGTCCGGCTGCTGTATGAACATAAATACAGCAGGAAACGACAACTTCCCAAGGAGGAAACGATGGCGAAGATTATTTGCGTTCTCTATGACGATCCGGTCGACGGCTACCCCAAGACCTACGCCCGCGACACGATCCCGGTCATCAAATCCTATCCCGACGGCCAGACGACCCCGACGCCCTCGGCGATCGATTTCAAGCCCGGCGAACTTTTGGGCAGCGTCAGCGGCGCCCTCGGCCTGAAGAAGTGGGCCAAGGACAATGGCCATCAGCTCATCGTCACCTCGGACAAGGAAGGTCCGAACTCGACACTCGACAAGGAGCTGCACGACGCGGAGGTGGTGATCTCGCAGCCCTTCTGGCCCGCCTATATGACGGCGGAGCGGATCGCCAAGGCCAAAAACCTGAAGCTCATCGTGACCGCCGGCATCGGCTCCGACCACACCGATCTCGAAGCCGCCAACAAGCACAAAATCACCGTCGCCGAAGTCACCTATTGTAACAGCATCAGCGTCGCCGAGCATGTGGTGATGATGATCCTGAGCCTCGTGCGCAATTACATTCCTTCGCACGATTGGGTCCGAAAGGGCGGCTGGAACATCGCCGATTGCGTCGAGCGCGCCTATGACCTCGAAGGCTTGCATGTCGGCACTGTTGCGGCCGGGCGTATCGGCACGGCCGTGCTGCGCCGTCTGAAACCCTTCGACGTCAAGCTGCACTACACCGACCGGCATCGCTTGCCGGCGGACGTCGAGAAGGAATTGGGCCTCACCTTCCATGAAAATCGCGAGGATTTGTTCAAGGTCTGCGACGTCATCACGCTCAACACGCCGTTGCATCCGGAAACCGAGCATATGATCAACGACAAGACGCTCGCGACAATGAAGCGCGGCACATATCTGGTGAACACCGCTCGCGGAAAGCTTTGCGACCGCGATGCGATTGTCCGCGCGCTCGAAAGCGGTCAACTCGCGGGCTATGCCGGCGATGTCTGGTATCCGCAGCCAGCGCCGAAGGATCACCCGTGGCGCACCATGCCGCACGAAGGCATGACGCCCCACACCTCCGGCACGACCCTCTCGGCGCAGGCGCGCTATGCCGCCGGCACGCGGGAAATCCTTGAGAACTTCTTCGCCGGCAAGCCGATCCGCGACGAATATCTGATCGTCCAGGGCGGCCATCTCGCCGGCGTCGGCGCGCATTCCTATAGCGTGGCGAAGTAATGTGACGGACCCGGCGCGGTTTCAATCGCGCCGGGCTACTTTGCGGGCAGCCGCGGCAAAAATATCGCTGAACGAGCTACTTCCCCGTCTCCAGCACAATCTTGCCGACATGGCTTGAGGATTCCATCAGCGCATGCGCGGCGCGGGCGTCCTCCAGCGGAAAGGTCGCGTGAATGACGGGCAGCGCCTTGCCGCGATCAAGCGACGGCCAGATCTTGTCACGCAGAGCGCGCGCGACCTCGGCCTTCTGCTCGACGGAGCGGGCGCGCATCGTGGAACCGGTGATCGTCAGCCGCTTCATCATCACCGGCATGAGATTGATGTTCTCGACAGTGCTGCCTTGCAGGAAAGCGATTTGCACCAGCCGGCCTTCGAGCGCGAGCAGCGAAAGATTCTTCGCGATATAGCTGCCACCAACCATGTCGAGGATTATGTTGACGCCACGCTTGGCGGTGAGCGCCTTCACCTCGGCAACGAAGTCATGCGTCTTGTAATCGATCGCGTGGTCGGCGCCGAGCGTGCGGCAGAAGGCGCATTTTTCCGGCGAACCGGCGGTGACGATCACGTGCGAGCCGAACAGCTTGGCGAGTTGAATGGCTGTTGAGCCGATGCCGCTCGAACCGCCATGAATGAGGATCGTCTCGCCGGGCTTCAAACGCCCGCGCGTGAACACATTGTCGAAGACAGTGAAATAAGTCTCAGGGATTCCTGCCGCTTCGACAAGGCTTAGGCCACGCGGCACCGGCAGACAAAGCCGCGTATCCGCCACCGCATATTCGGCATAGCCGCCGGAGCCGACGAGTGCGCAGACCTCCTCGCCAAGGTGCGGCGCCGAAACCCCTTCGCCATGGGCGACAACGCGCCCGGCAATCTCCAGCCCCGGCACGTCGGACTCGCCGGGCGGCGGCGGATAGTTCCCGTCGCGCTGATGACAGTCCGGCCGGTTGATGCCTGCCGCGACCACCTCGATCAGAACCTGGCCCGGTCCCGGCACCGGAACCGGGGCTTCGCGCAGGCGGATCACTTCCGGCCCGCCTGCCCCGTCGAAGAAAATCTCCCGCATGATTTTTGCCGCTGCCAAAATCTGTGCTCCTCCGGTCCGCCCGCACATAATCGCACGCGCCTTGCAGCGCAGCCACCGCGCACCGCAAATTAAGTGGCGTCGCCAAACGATCGCTTTCCCGCTTGGCAAGCTTAGCCGTACATGCAAGCTTTCCCTTGTTGCGGATCAAATGAATTTGCGGGCGGGCTGCGGTGCGAGTATCGCGCGTTTGTTTCTTGGGGGGAATCGCAATCGCATCGTTCCTCGCTGCGTCCCGGCAGGCGCGGGCGAGCGCCTGGCTTGAGCCGCCGGGTGAAGGGCAAATCATCACCGGATCGGTTTTTTCGGATTCGACGCGCTATTTCGACCCGAACGGCAAACTGATCCCGATTCCCGCCTACGAAAAATTTTCTCTCGGCTCCTATATCGAATATGGCTTGAGCGACGAATTCACGCTCGTCGCGCGGCCCTTCTTCGATCACGACACCCAGGCGACAACCCCCACGACACGCCTCACGACAGGCGGGACGGATATCGGTCTGCGCGCCGGCGTCGCCAATTTCGGCGATACTGTCATTTCGGTTCAGGCGGTGGCGCACGTTCCCTTCGTTTCGCGCCAGCCACTCGTCAATTTCGATTCCGATTCCATCGTCTCGGGCGATTTCCGGCTGCTGATCGGCCATTCGTTTTCGCTCGCCGGCATGGACGGTTTCGTGGACCTTCAGGGCAGCTATCGTCTGGTCGGCGACGACATGCCCGACGAATGGCACGCGGACGTGACTCTCGGCGCGCGACCGCGGCCAAATATTCTGCTGCTGCTACAAAGCTTTGCGACGATTGCACCGCAAGCGACCGCAGATTCGCCCGCATATAATTGGGTGAAGCTGCAGGAAAGCCTGGTCTATGATGTTTCGACGACCTGGTCGGTGCAGGGCGGCGTTTTCGAGACGGTAGCGGGGACAAATGCCGGGCGTGAACTCGGGCCACTTGCCGCCGTCTGGTATCGCTTTTAGCGTGAGTTATGGTCACGCAGGACACTGCCTATCCGCCAACCGGCGCCATCATTCTCGCGGGCGGCCGCGCGACACGGATGGGCGGCGCTGACAAAGCGCTGCAAAAGCTCGGCGCCGAGCCACTCGTCGCGCATGTGATCGCGGCGCTCCAGCCGCAATGCGCTTCCATTATCATCAACGCCAATGGCCCCGCGGCGCGGTTCGCGCCCTTCGGCGTTCCTGTCGTGCCCGACAATCTGCCCGACTTTCCGGGCCCCTTGGCCGGTGTGCTGGCCGGGCTCGATTATTTCGCCGCGCAACGCCCCGATCTTGCTTTCGCCGTGAGCGTCGCGACCGATACGCCCTTTCTCCCCGCCGACCTCGTCGCGCGGCTTCATGCAGCGCGCAGCGCCAAACCCGCCGAGATCGCGGTCGCGCGCTCCGACAATATCGTGCATCCGACCTTTGCGCTTTGGCCGGTCGCGCTCCGCGCCGATCTGCGCGAGGCGCTCGTCGTCGAGGATCTGCGCCGCGTCAATAGTTTCTTCGCGCGCCATGTCTGCGCCTATGCGGATTGGAACGTGACGCCCTACGATCCGTTCCTCAACATCAACACCCTGGATGATCTCCACGCAGCCGAGCGGATACTCACCGCGACAACCGCAGAATCCGAAAGACGATAACGCCATCCTGCCGATGACTGTCTTCGAGCGCGTCCCCCAGTTCGTGGACGAGATGCGGGATATCGATCGCGGACAAAGGATCGGTGCAGAAAACGATCAGCCGCTCGCCCGCGTCGAGCCGCAGCAGGGCCCGGCGCGTGTGCAGAACCGGCAAAGGGCATTTCAGGCCCTTGAGATCGAGTTCTTTGACAGGCTCATCCATGCGCTGTTTATAGGACAATGTCAGGCGGACGCCACGGAGGATGAAATGACCAGCGGACACGCGGCACTGGTGACACGCCAATTCGGCGCCCGCGCCGAGGCCTATGTCGAAAGCTCTGTCCACGCCCAAGGCGCCGATCTCGATCAGGCGGCGGCGCTCCTTCAAGGCCAAAGCACGGCGCGCGTGCTCGACCTTGGCTGCGGCGGCGGCCATGTTTCCTTCCGCGCCGCCCCGCTCGTCGCGGAAGTCACCGCCTATGATCTTTCAGTCGATATGCTCGCCGCCGTTGCGCGCGTAGCGGCCGAACGCGGCTTCGCCAATATCGCGACACAGCAAGGCCGCGCCGAAACGCTGCCGTTCCCGGACGCGCATTTCGATGTCGTCCTGAGCCGCTACAGCGCGCATCATTGGCATGGCTTCGGTCAAGCGCTCGCCGAGGCGCGTCGCGTGCTGCGCCCTGGCGGCCGGGCCTTGTTCATGGATGTCGTCTCGCCTGGCCTCGGCCTGCTCGACACTTACCTGCAAGGCATCGAACTCATCCGCGATCCGTCCCACGTGCGCGATTATTCGCTCGCCGAATGGACGGATGCACTCGCCGCCGCCGGCTTCGCTTTGAAGAGCGTGACTGCGCGGCGTCTGCACCTCGACTTCGCGACCTGGGTCGCGCGCATAGCGACACCGCAAATGCAGATCGATACGATCCGCGCGCTGCAAACGCAGATGTCGGAAGATGTCGCGGCGCATTTTGCGATCGAAGCCGACGGCAGTTTCACCATCGACACGGCGGCAATCGAAGTCGCGCGAGACAGATAATGCGCGTCATCGGCTTTGCCGGATGGAGCGGCGCGGGCAAGACGACCTTGATCGTCAAGCTGATTCCGGTTTTGCGCGCGCGCGGCTTCACCGTCTCGACGATAAAACACGCACATCATAATTTCGACATCGACAAGCCGGGCAAGGATTCCTACGAGCATCGCGCCGCTGGCGCGACGGAGGTTCTCGTCGCCTCCGATCAGCGTTTCGCCCTGATGCACGAATTACGCGGCGCGCCGGAACCGCCGCTCACCGAACTGCTCAGCAAGCTTGCGCAGGTCGATCTCGTTCTTATCGAGGGGTTCAAGCGCGACGCACATCCGAAGCTCGAAGTACATCGCGCCGCCAACGGCAAGCCGCTGCTTTATCCGGACGACACGCAGATCAAGGCGCTGGTGAGCGACCTGGCGGATACCGACGTCCCCGAGCATCTCGCGCACGCGTCGATCGATGATGTGGAAGCTGTTGCAACGCTCGTCCTGCGGCTCGCGGCGGTCTGGCGGTAACTCAGAGAGTTTCCAGATTGGCGCGGGCGCGGATCGCGGCACTAAGTGCGGCAACGGCGCGGCCCGGCGCGCGACGCGCCTTCAGCAGCATGAATTCAACTGGGCCGAGGTCAGGCAGACCCTGCCCCGGATCGACTTCCTCCAGACCTTCCGGAATCAATCTGCGTGAATGCGCCATGAGACCGAGCCCCGCACGCGTCGCCGTCGTCAAGCCGTTCAGGCTGCTGCTCGTGCAGGCGATGCGCCAGGGAATGCCGGCATATTCGAGCGCCGACAGCGCGGCCGAGCGCGTGATCGCCGGCGGACGGTAGAGCACCAGCGGGACAGGCCCTTCGGGGCGCAGCCAGTCTTTGCGCGCCCCGACCCAAACAAGCCTGTCGCGCCAGACGAGATCGCCGCGCTCGTCGCCCACCCAACGCTTGCACAGGATGATATCAAGCTCGCCGCTATCGAGACGATTCATCAACACGGCGCTCAACGCGACGGTGAACTCGAATTCGATAAGTGGATGCTGTGATACGAATCCCTCCAGCACCTCCGGTAGCCATGAGGGCACGAGATCTTCCGACGCGCCGAAGCGCAAGCGTCCGCGCTGCTCGGTGCCAGCGAAATAATCCGCCGCACGCGCATTCGTCTCCATGATGTTGCGCGCAAATTCGACAAGCGCCTCACCCTCAGAGGTCATCGTAACCGAATGCGTGTCGCGCACGAACAGACGATGGCCGATGCATTTCTCAAGCTTCTGCACATGCTCGCTGACCGTCGATTGCCGCAGATTGAGTCTGCGACTTGCCTCCGAGAAGCTGTTGCCCTCGGCAATGACGAGAAAGGTCTGCAACAAAACCGGGTCGAGCATTTGCCTATCGGAAGTCACGATCACACTGACCGGCTTCTACGGCGTTCCGAGCCGCGCTGGCAATTGTCATAGTGGTCAAGACAAAAAATTCCGCAGGCGAACCATGATGTTCGCATCGGGAACGCTTGCGCGAAAAAACGGAGGAAACGATGCCACTCTATTCGCGCCGTACATTGCTTTCGACGGGGGCCGCCGCTGGCGGATTGCTTGTCGCTGCAAGCCAGACCTATGCCGGAACCTATGACAATGTGCGTGACGCATCGCAGACGCCGGGGCCGCACGATCCGCGCGAGGAAGCGCTGAATCCCGACGAACTGAATCCGCTATCGACCGATCACGGCAATCTCGGAACGCTCAAATATTCGTTTTCGGAATCGCACAATCGCCACACCGACGCTGGTTGGGCGCGCGAAGTGACCGTGCGAAACTTTCCAATTTCCAAGGAGATGGCCGGCGTCGACATGCGCTTGCCGAAAGGCGCGGTGCGCGAGCTGCATTGGCACAAGCCCGCCGAATGGGCCTTCATGACCTATGGCCGTGCGCGGATCACCGGCATCGATGCGCAAGCGCGCAAATTCGTCAATGACGTGAAGGCGGGTGACCTTTGGTTCTTCCCCTCCGGCATCCCGCATTCCATTCAGGGCCTTGAACCGGACGGCGCCGAATTTGTCCTCGTCTTCAACGATGGCAATTTTTCCGAAGACAGCACCTTTCTCATCAGTGATTGGGTGCGGCATACGCCGCCGGAGGTTCTGGCCAAAAACCTCGGCGTGCCGGCGAGCGCCTTCGCCAATATCCCGAAAAAGGACTTGTGGATCTTCAATGCGCCGCTGCCCGGCTCGCTTGCCGGCGACCTTGCGCAAAGCAGCCAGCCGATGGTGCCCGATTCCTATTCCTTCCCGCTGATGGACCAGCCACCGATCAGGACCAAAAGCGGCACCGTGCGCATTGCCGACAAAAACAACTTCAAAGCTTCGGACGTGATGGCGGCCGCGCTCGTCGAGGTCGAGCCCGGCGGTCTGCGCGAATTGCATTGGCATCCGACTTCGGACGAGTGGCAATATTACATTCAGGGAACGGCACGGATGACGCTCTTTGCCGGTGAGGGGCGCGCCAACACGGTCGATTTTGCGCCGAGCGATGTCGGATATGTGCCGCGCGCGCTGGGCCATTACATCGAGAATACCGGCAATGACGTGCTGCGCTTTCTCGAAGTCTTCCATGTCGGCCAATACGCCGACCTGTCGCTGACATCATGGATGGCGAATACGCCAAACGAGCTCGTCGCGGCACACCTCAATATCGATGAGAAAATTGTTCGCGATCTGCCGCGAGTTAAAACCCCCGTCGTCCCAACCTGAACCCTGCAACCTTAGGCCGCCGCTTGGGTTTCAAGCCCAGGCGGCGGCCTCTTTTCGCGCTGCACCTATCCAATTCGCCGGGGCAGGAGATTTAAATATTCCTTGCCCGATACAGGCAATTGTGCAGTTTAATCACCCATCAAAATGCACCGAAAACGGTGCCGAAAAGATGGTGGCCGCAAAGCCGGACCGCCGCCTGAGGAATGAGGAACGCCCATGAGCACTTTGGTTTCCCCTGCCGCTACAGATACGTCCGGCGGAATTCTTGATCGCTCCCGAACCATCGCCGGGCCGGGCTTCAATCGCTGGCTGGTCCCCCCCGCGGCGCTCGCGATCCATCTCTGCATCGGGATGGCTTATGCGCTCAGCGTATTCTGGAAGCCACTGGCGAAGGTGATCCCCAACGCGCCGGCGTCCTGCAAGAACATCAATTTCTTCGAAATGCTGACGACGACAACCTGTAATTGGCCGGACTCGCAAACCGTCTTGACGTTCGAGATCGGCATCGTGTTTCTCGGTGTTTCAGCGGCACTCTTCGGCGGTTGGCTCGAAAGAGCGGGCCCACGCAAAGCGGGTCTCGTTGCGGCTTTGTGCTGGGGCGGCGGCTTTCTTATCAGTGCCCTCGCAGTCCACATCCATCAATTATGGCTTCTCTTTCTCGGCCTTGGGCTCATCGGTGGCGTCGGTCTTGGCCTTGGCTACATTTCCCCTGTTTCGACTCTCGTCAAATGGTTTCCGGACCGGCGCGGTATGGCGACCGGCATGGCGATCATGGGTTTCGGCGGTGGCGCGATGATCGGCGCCCCGCTCGCGAACCTTTTGATGTCCGGGGGACCTGTCGTGCCTGGCTGGAACGTGCCGGGCTTCAAGACGGCGACCGATCCCGGCGTGATGCAGACATTCATCGTTCTTGGCGTCCTTTACCTGGTGTTGATGGCCATTGGTGCCTTCAGCTACCGCGTTCCGCCGGAGAATTGGGCCCCGGAGGGCTGGGTTTCGCCCGCGAAGACGAGCAAATTCATTTCAGCAGGCGACGTGGATCTCAAGGACGCGCATAAGACGATGTCCTTCTGGATGATTTGGGGTGTGCTGTTCCTCAACGTCACCGCCGGCATCGCCGTTCTGTCAATGGCGTCGCCCATGCTGCAGACGATCTTCGGCGGCTCGTTGATCGGGCTGCCCAAGGGCACGACGCCTGATGCCAAGCAGCTCGTCGCCATCACGGCTGTTGCCGCCGGCTTCGTCGGTTTGCTGTCCCTGTTCAACATCGGCGGCCGATTCTTTTGGGCCTCGCTGTCCGACAAGATCGGCCGCAAAACGACTTACTTCACGTTCTTCGTGCTCGGCATGATCCTTTACGGCCTGACGCCGACATTGGCGGACGCGGGCAACAAGGCACTCTTCGTCGGTGCGCTCTGTATCATTTTGTCGATGTACGGCGGCGGCTTCGCAACGGTGCCGGCCTATCTCGCCGATATCTTCGGAACGAAGTTCGTCGGCGCCATTCACGGCCGCCTGCTGACAGCCTGGTCCGCGGCGGGCGTCGTCGGCTCCGAGGTCATCGTCCGCGTACGTGACGCGCAGATCGCGGCCGGCGTGCCGAAGACGCAAGTGTACGATGCGGTCCTCTACATCATGGTCGGCGTCCTCGCGCTCGGCTTCATCTGCAACTTGCTCGTGCGACCCGTCGACCCGAAATGGCTGATAAAGAAAGACGGCACGGCTGGCGGCACATCGACGACGGTCGCGCAGACCTCTGCGCAAGGCATCGGTACGGGCACCCTCGGCGGCGCTGCGGTCATTCCGTGGCTCATCGTGGCGATTCCGGTCGCATGGGGCCTCTATAAGGCCCTCCTCAGCGCCGCGAAGATTCTATCGTAGACGCAGCCCGCAGGCCGCGGCGGCGCTGATTTAAGCCGCCGTCCCCGTCGAAAACGTCCGCGCGATCGCTGCAGAGCGGCGCGCGGACCCAACGCTGACCAGACCGTCGGCGGCTTGGGCAGCGTCCAATGCTTGCGCGAGCTGTACTCCGCCGCTGGAAAGATCGAGCGGCGCATCGTCGTCCCGCCCGGACAAAGCCCGCCGCGCGGCGCCGATTTCATCCGCCGTGCCGCCGCTATAGAGCGCGAGGAAAAGCGCCAGCGCGCCTTTGTGTTGCCCCGCCTGCGCGCGGGCGATGCGATAGAGATTGACGAAACGCTTGACCGCGCGGGGCGTCCCGCCTGCAAGCGACGCGAACTGGGCGAGAAGCGCTGATTCCTCGGCCGTGATCGACCAATCATGCGCGGGCGCAAGCGTCGCGGACGCCGCGCCATCCTCGATCGTCCCGGGGCGGCCGATCACCTGTTCGACGAATCCGGCATAATCGCCGGAGCCGGCCGCATCGAGGCGGAACGGAACCTGAATCCATTTTTCGAGCTGCACGGCTTCGTCGGCAAGACGCGCAGGATCGGCGGCGATCAGCGTGACGAAGCCGGCGTGTGCGAAGGCGCGATGCGCCGCCTCAAGCACCGCGCGCGCCTGCGGCAGCGCGAGCGCATCGACATTGTCCAGCGCAACAAGAATCCGGTCGGGCACCGAAAGCGCGCCGCTCGGCGTTCCGGCGGCAGCCTTCTGCGCTCCGGCGAGATAGGTCGCGAGCGACGCGAAGAAATGCTCGGCCTGCGATTTCGCGCCGCCCTCCTTGAACGGCGAAGGCTCGCTGCGCACCGCGCCGCGCGCCGCATTTCCAGCTCGCCGCTCGGCCTCCGCCGCCGCGCGGGCGGCGAGATCGACATCCGCCTCAAGCCCGTCGACACGGCGCGTCTGATGCGCATAGAGCTGGTCGAGCGACTGGCGGCGGTTGGCGACATCGCTTTTCAGCAGGCCGACGCCGCGAAACAGTGGGCCGAGGAAGAGAATGCCGCGCAGGATATTGACGACGAGCGCCGCGGCCGCGCCGAGATAGGCCAGCTTGGCGGCAAAGCCGAGCCAGCCGATATGCGCCCCAAGCCAGGCCGATAGCGGGCCAAAGCCCTTGCCGGCTTGCGCCAGGGAAGCGAGCCAGGCCTCATGCTGATCCACGGCGGCGTCGAAGCCGATGCCGGCCAGGAAAAGGAGCAGCGCAATGACCAGCAGCCTGCCCTGCCCGGCGAAAGCCCAGAAGGCGCGCAGCGTGGCGCCGACGCGGCCAGTTGCGCCGCTGGCGTCTGAAATATCGCGCACCATCGACTTATAATTGGCGATTGGATCGCCGGTGATGCCGAAACTCGCCAGCCGGCTTTCGATCTTGCCGCGATTGGTGCGGGCAAAGGCATCGACCTGCGAGCCGGCCGATTCGAACAGCACGGTTTCGGTGAGGCGACCACGCCGATTTTCGATCTCGTCGAGCGATTGGCGCTCGCCATCGAGGCGCCGGCGCGCGTCGTCGAGCCGCTCCGCCGCTTCGCGCGCGACGACATGCGGATCGCGCACGGCATGGGCCGCCTCGCGCACAAATTCCGGATAGTCCGCGCCGAGCTTGTCGTAGACCACGGCGGCGAGCGCGACGCTCGGCTCGCCCTCCAGACTGGCGGCATCGATCCGCACGGTGCTGATCCGCGGCAGCATCGCCGCATCGCGGCTGGCGCTCAGGGCGTCGATATCGCCGAGCAGCGTGGCGAGCGCAAACGTCTTGCCCGACCCCGCGCCACCGAGAAGGCCGATGGTCAGCGGTGTCTCGGCATCGCGGTGCGTTGCCAGTTCGGCCAGCGGGCGTAGCGCCGCGTCGAGGCCGAAGGCATCCGCCCCGCGCCCCGCGTCGGAGGCGAAAATACTGCCGCGCTTGCGCAAGACGGCCGCCGCGGCAGCCGCAAGGTTCGATGCACCGGGAAGGCTCGGGGCGATCGGCTCGGCACGGCCCGAATTTTTGCCCAGATCGCGCGTTTCGACGTCAGTCACGTTGCCGTTCCTTTCAAGCACATCCATATGAAGCTAATCGTGGCCACTCCGGCCTGGAGCGGGATGCGAAAAGTGGATATTGGTTTTTCGCAAAATCCCGCTCTAAATATTCAGAATCGATCATGGTGATCTAAGGGCGCGCAGGTCACCACCGGATTGTGACGGCGAAAAGACCGCCCTGTCATCAAAAAACAAGACTATTTACACAGTGCCGGTGCCGCTGGACCGCAGCCGCAGGCGCGGCTAGAACGTGGCAAATTTTATCATCCGAAAGCGAGAAAAGCCTCAAATGGCGCGGCAATTTATCTATCACATGCAAGGCCTGACCAAGACCTATCCGGCGGGCAAGAAGGTTCTCGACAACGTCAATCTCTCCTTCTACCCGGACGCCAAGATCGGCGTGCTCGGCATCAATGGCTCCGGCAAATCGACGCTGCTGCGGATCATGGCCGGAATCGACAAGGAATTTACCGGCGAAGGCTTCGTCGCCGAGGGCGCCCGGGTCGGCTATCTGCCGCAGGAGCCCAAGCTCGACGACAGCCTCGACGTGCGCGGCAATGTGATGCTCGGTGTCGCCAGCAAGAAGGCGATCCTCGACCGTTACAACGAACTCGCCATGAATTATTCCGACGAGACTGCGGACGAGATGACGCAGCTCCAGGATGAGATTGAGGCGCAGGGCCTTTGGGATCTCGACAGCCAGGTCGAGCAGGCGATGGACGCGCTCGGCTGCCCGCCAGACGACTGGCCGGTCGACAAGCTGTCGGGCGGCGAGCGCCGCCGTGTCGCGCTCTGCCGGCTGCTGCTCGAAAAGCCCGACCTGCTGCTGCTCGACGAACCGACCAACCATCTCGACGCCGAGACGGTCAACTGGCTCGAAGGCCATTTGCGGACCTATCCCGGCGCCATCCTGATCGTCACCCACGATCGCTATTTTCTCGACAATGTGACGGGCTGGATTCTCGAACTCGACCGCGGCCGCGGTATCCCGCACGAAGGCAATTATACCAGCTACCTCAAGCAGAAGGCCAAACGCCTCGCGCTCGAGAAGAGCGAAGACGCTTCGCGCCAACGCCAGATTGAGCAGGAGGCCGAATGGATGGGAGCCTCGCCCAAGGCGCGGCAGGCCAAGTCCAAGGCGCGCATACAGCGCTACCAGGATCTCGTCGACAAGCAGGCGGACCGCGTGCCCTCGGCGACGCAGATCGTCATCCCGGTCGCCGAGCGTCTCGGCAACACCGTCGTTGATTTCACCGATCTCTCCAAGGGTTTCAGCGACAAGCTGCTCATCGACGACCTCACCTTCAAGCTGCCGCCCGGTGGTATCGTCGGGGTGATCGGCCCGAATGGCGCCGGCAAGACGACCCTGTTTCGCATGATCACCGGGCAAGAGAAGCCCGACAAAGGCTCGATCACGGTCGGCGAGAGCGTCAAGCTCGGCTACGTCGATCAGTCGCGCGATGCGCTCGATCCCAAGAAAAACGTCTGGGAAGAGATTTCGGGCGGCCAGGAGGTGATCTATCTCGGCAAGCGCGAGATCAACTCCCGCGCCTATACTGGCGCCTTCAACTTCAAGGGGACCGACCAGCAGAAGAAGGTCGGCCAGCTCTCGGGCGGCGAGCGCAACCGCGTGCATCTCGCCAAGATGCTGAAGTCAGGCGCCAATCTGCTGCTGCTCGATGAGCCGACCAACGATCTCGATGTCGAGACGCTACGCGCACTTGAGGACGCGCTGACCGACTATGCCGGCTGCGCCGTCATCATCTCGCATGATCGTTTCTTTCTGGACCGGATCGCGACGCATATGCTCGCCTTCGAGGGCGACAGCCATGTCGAATGGTTTGAAGGCAATTTCGCGGATTACGAGGAAGACAAGAAGCGCCGTCTCGGCGTGACGGAACTCGTTCCGCACCGCATGAAATACAAGAAATTTTCGAGGTAGGAAGGCGGCTTTCCGCTGTCAGTGCGCGGACCAAAACGACGAAGCAATCCGCATAAAACTGGATTGCTTCATGTCGCTGGGATGACGGGCCGGCACAGGTGCCGGCCCAACGTCAATGTTTACGAGGCCCGCATCAATTTCACGGCGAGGCCGGTGACCTTGACCCTTTGAAGGGTCGCCGCGCCGGGCAGGTCGCCGTCGTCGGCATGATCGACGCCGTAATCGACTTCGATGATCGCGTCGGCGTCGCAGTCTTCCGCGACATCGACCAGGTTCTCAAGCGCCTTGGCCTTGTAGAAGTCTTGTGTCACCGCCGAGCGCCGGCCGTGCCAACCCGAAGCGGCTTGAATGCGGCCGATCGGCACCACCTTCACTCCGTCGATTTCGTTATCGTAGATGATCCGCATAATTCATTCCGTCCTTCATTCACTTTGATGCCGAACATCCGCCCGTTCATGCACCGAAGCTGTCTTTTTCTTACGATCCCTTAGGGGCTTCTCCCTGGCGCGCGATCTGAGTTTTCTTTGGTCCGCACCGACCGCTGTATCCTCTCACCATGCCCGCGTTACGGGGCGCAAAGAGGGAGAGAATGTGGCTTTCATCGGTGCGTCACGGCTCTCACGACGACTATGCGTTCACAACGCATTAAAACTTCGTTTCGAATCGCACGCTTTGCACTGATTCGCTGCGCTTGAATTTCCCGCACGCAGTTAACGAAAGCCATATGAAAGTCGGCCACCTCTTGTGTTTATCGACGCCTGTGTTCTTTGCGCCATGCAGGAACCATGCAAGGCGCGCAGCCCGGTGGATATTTGTCTCGCCTCCGTAATGCGGAAGTACATGGTCCGCATGACACCTCTGCATTTAACGCGGTGAAGCTGAACACCACCCGAATGCAATCGGGCGAAAAAGTGGAAACGCGCGGCGAAGCGGCCCTTAGATGCCCCCGAATTTTACTTTACAATATAAACATATCTTTATATGATTTATGAAACTTGAGAGCAGCGATGGCCTCTGAGACGACCTCTTTCGAAACCTTGCTCGACGCGCTCGCCGCGGCGGGAGAGCCGACACGGCTGCGCCTGCTCGCCCTGCTCGCCGAGGCGGAACTGACGGTCACCGAGCTCGTCACCATCCTCGGCCAGTCGCAGCCGCGCATCTCGCGTCATCTCAAACTGCTGCTGGAGGGCGGGCTGGTCGAGCGCCATCGCGAGGGGGCCTGGGTCTTCTTTCTGGCCGCGAGCACGGGGCCGATTGCCAAATTGCTGAGCAATATCCTCGCGACTCTCGCCCCACAGGATACCGCCCGCCAGGCGGATCGCGACCGGCTCGCCGAGGTTCGCCGCGCTCGCGTCGAGCAGGCCGCCCGCTATTTCGCCGCCCATGCGGCGGACTGGGACAAGCTTCGCGCCCTGCATATCCGCGAGGAGCGGGTCGAAACTGCCGTTACGGAGCTCATCGGCCGGGCGCCGCTGAACGCCGTTCTCGATCTTGGCACCGGGACGGGCCGGATGCTCGAACTCGTCGCACCGCGCGCCGAACGCGCCGTCGGTATCGACCAATCGCCGCAAATGCTGGCCCTCGCCCGCGCCCGGATCGAGAAAGCCGGACTGCGCAACGTCCAGCTCCGCCAGGGGGACATCTATGCCCTGCCCGTCGAGCATAGCTGCTATGATCTCGTCATCATCCACCAGGTCCTGCATTACCTCGACGATCCCGCCCGCGCCGTGCGTGAGGCGGCGCGGGCGCTCCGCCCCTCCGGCCGCCTGCTGATCGTCGATTTCGCCCCGCATGAGGAAGAGAGCCTGCGCACGCAGCACGCGCACCGCCGCCTCGGCTTCTCTGGCGAGGAGATCGCTGGCTTGATGGAAGAAGCCGGCCTTGACGTGATCGGCCGGCGTGATCTCGTTCCCAGCAAGAAGGACGGCGGCAAGCTGACCGTCTCCCTCTGGCTCGGCCGCGACCGCCGCGTCATCGCCGATCCAATCCCCCTCACCAATCGCGAGTTTGCCTGATGGCCCTGGCCGATTTCTCCGAACCTCAGCCGCGCGCCAGCCGCCGGATCTGCTCGGGAATCAATGTCTCGTTTGAATTCTTTCCGCCGCAGACGGAGGAGATGGAGCGAACCCTGTGGAACTCGATCGAGCGGCTCGCGCCACTCGCACCCGAATTCGTCTCGGTCACCTATGGCGCCGGCGGAGCGACGCGCGAGCGCACCCACGCGACGGTCGCCCGCCTCGCCGGCGAAACAGCGATCAAGCCTGCTGCCCATCTCACCTGCGTCGGCGCGACATGCGCGGAGGTCGATGAGATCGCCCGCGCCTATTGGGAGATCGGCGTGCGCCACATCGTGGCGCTGCGGGGTGACCCGCCGGGTGGGGTCGTCGGCCGCTTCCACCCGCATCCCGGCGGCTATGCCAATTCCACCGCACTCGTCACCGGGCTGAAACGGCTCGCCGATTTCGAGATTACCGTCTCGGCCTACCCGGAAGGCCATCCCGAAAGTGCCTCGGTCGATCAGGACATCGATGTGCTGAAAGCCAAGATCGACGCGGGCGCGACCCGTGCCATCACCCAGTTCTTCTTCGAGAACGAGGTCTATTTCCGCTTTCTCGACAAGGTGCGCGACCGAGGCATCGAGATTCCGATCATCCCGGGGATCGTGCCGGTGCAGAATTTCCGCCAGACGGCACGCTTTGCCGAGAGGGCCGGAGCCACGGTACCGGGGTGGCTCGCCGAGCGCTTCGAGGGGCTCGATGACGACCCGACGACGCGGCGGCTGATCGCCGCGACCGTCGCCGCCGAACAGGTTTTCGACCTCGTTGACGCGGGCATCGACCATTTCCATTTCTACACAATGAACCGCGCCGATCTCGTCTATGCCATCTGCCATTTGCTCGGCCTGAGACCCACGGCCGAGACGAAAGTCGTCTGAATGTCCAGAGTTCCCGCGTCCGATACCGAGAAAGATCTTCGCGCCGCCGCTGCTGAGCGCATCCTGGTGCTGGACGGTGCCATGGGCACGATGATCCAGACGCACAATTTCACCGAGGCCGATTTCCGCGGCACCCGCTTCGCCGACTGGCCGAGCGATCTGCGCGGCAATAACGATCTGCTTGTGCTGACCCAGCCGCACGCGATCGAGGCGATCCATTTCGCCTATTGCGAGGCCGGTGCCGACATTATCGCCACCAACACCTTCTCCTCCACCCGCATCGCCCAGGCCGATTACGGGATGGAGGAGCTGGTGGCGGAATTGAACCGCGAGGCCGCGCGACTGTGCCGCCGCGCCGCCGACAGGGCAATGGCGAAGGACGGCCGCCGCCGCTTCGTCGCGGGTGCGATGGGCCCGACCAACCGCACCGCATCGATTTCCCCGGACGTGAACAATCCCGGCTTTCGCGCCGTGGCCTTCGACGAATTGCGTGCCGCCTATGCCGAAGCGGCCGAAGCGCTCATCGAGGGCGGCGCTGATGTTCTGCTGATCGAAACGATTTTCGATACGCTGAATGCCAAGGCCGCCTATGCCGGCATCGACGATGTGTTCGAGAAACTCGGCCGCCGCCTGCCGGTGATGATTTCCGGCACGATCACGGATCTTTCCGGGCGCACCCTCTCCGGCCAGACGCCGACGGCCTTCTGGTATTCGCTGCAGCATACGCGCCCGCTTTCGATCGGGCTCAATTGCGCGCTCGGCGCGCGGGAAATGCGGGCGCATCTCGCCGAGCTTTCGCGCGCCGCCGACACTCTGATCTGCGCCTATCCCAATGCGGGCCTGCCAAACGAATTCGGTCTCTATGACGAGAGCCCGGACTATATGGCGGGCCTCATCGGCGAATTCGCGGAGTCCGGCCTCGTCAATATCGTCGGCGGCTGCTGCGGTACGACGCCCGCGCATATCCACGCGATCGCCAAGCGTGTCGCGGGATTGAAGCCGCGCGAAATTCCCGAAATCGAACCGCAATTGCGGCTCTCGGGGCTGGAGCCATTTACGCTCTCGCCCGACATCCGCTTCGTCAATGTCGGCGAGCGCACCAATGTCACCGGCTCGGCCCGCTTCCGAAAATTGATCAAGGAGGGCGATTTCGCCGCCGCGCTCGATGTCGCGCGCGATCAGGTGACGAATGGCGCGCAGGTCATCGACATCAACATGGACGAGGGCCTGCTCGATTCGAAGCAGGCGATGGTCGATTTTCTCAACCTCGTCGCCGCCGAGCCGGACATCGCCCGCGTGCCGGTGATGATCGATTCCTCGAAATTCTCGGTGATCGAGGCCGGCCTGAAATGCGTCCAGGGCAAGCCGATCGTCAATTCGATCTCGATGAAGGAAGGCGAGGAGAAATTCATCGAACAGGCAAAGGCCGTGCGCCGCTATGGCGCTGCGGTCGTCGTCATGGCCTTCGACGAGAAAGGCCAGGCGGATACGTTCGAGCGAAAGGTCGAGATTTCGGCGCGGGCCTATAAAATCCTGACCGAGACGGTCGGCTTTCCGCCGCAGGACATCATTTTCGATCCGAATATTTTCGCCGTCGCGACCGGCATCGAGGAGCACAATAATTACGGCGTCGATTTCATCGAGGCCACGGCGGAAATCCGCAAACGTTTTCCGCTCGTTCACATTTCCGGCGGCGTCTCCAACCTCTCCTTCTCATTCCGCGGCAATGAACGGGTGCGCGAGGCCATGCACTCGGTCTTCCTCTATCATGCGATCGCCGCCGGCATGGATATGGGCATCGTCAACGCCGGCCAGCTCGCGGTCTATGAAGACATAGAACCGCAGTTGCGTGAGGCCTGCGAGGATGTCGTGCTGAACCGCCGCCCCGACGCGACCGAGCGGCTGCTGGCGCTTGCCGAAAGCTACAAAGGCAAGGGCATTGAAGCGAAGGAACGTGACCTTGCCTGGCGCGAGCAGCCGGTCGAGAAGCGGCTGGAACATGCGCTCGTCGCCGGCATCACCGAATATATCGATGTCGATGTCGAAGAGGCGCGGCAGAAGGCAACGCGGCCGCTCGACGTGATCGAAGGCCCCTTGATGGGCGGCATGAATGTCGTCGGCGATCTCTTCGGCTCCGGCAAGATGTTCCTGCCGCAAGTCGTCAAATCCGCCCGCGTGATGAAACAGGCCGTCGCCTATCTGCTGCCTTACATGGAAGCGGAAAAGGGGGCCAACGCGCGCTCCAGCGCCGGCAAAATCCTGATGGCGACGGTCAAGGGCGATGTGCATGACATCGGTAAGAATATTGTCGGCGTCGTCCTCGCCTGCAACAATTATGAGATCATCGATCTTGGCGTCATGGTGCCGGCGGCGAAGATTCTCGAAACGGCCAAGGCCGAGAATGTCGACGCGATCGGCCTCTCCGGCCTCATCACGCCCTCGCTTGAGGAAATGTGCTTCGTCGCTTCCGAGATGGAGCGCGAGGGCTTCGATCTGCCCTTGCTCATCGGCGGAGCGACGACGAGCCGCGTGCATACGGCGGTGAAGATCCATCCCAACTATCATCGCGGCCAGACGGTCTATGTCACCGACGCGAGCCGCGCGGTCGGCACCGTGCAATCGCTGCTCTCGCACGATAAACGCGGCGCTTATATCGACAAAGTGCGCGCCGAATACCAGAAGGTGGCGGATGCTCACGCGCGCGCGGAACTCGACAAGGCGCGCGTATCCCTCGCCAAGGCGCGTGCAAACGGCCTCAAGCTCGATTTCTCCGACTATCTGCCGCCGAAGCCTCTCTTCACCGGCACGCGTGTTTTCCGCACCTATGATGTCGAGGAGTTGATCCCCTATATCGACTGGACGCCGTTCTTCCGCACCTGGGAATTGCGCGGCCATTACCCGGAAATCCTCGACGACAAGGAGCAGGGGAAAGCTGCGCGCCAGCTCTATGAAGACGCTCAGGATATGCTGAAGCAGATCGTCACCGAGCGCTGGTTCGATCCGAAAGCCGTGATCGGCTTCTGGCCAGCGAATGCGGTGGGCGACGACATAAGGCTCTACACTGGCGAATCCCGCGGCGAGACTCTGGCGACGCTGCACACGCTGCGCCAGCAGCTCTCCAAGCGCGAGGGCCGATACAATATCGCATTGTCCGATTTCATCGCGCCCGAAGCCAGCGGCAAGGCCGATTATATCGGCGCCTTCGTCGTCACCGCCGGGGCGCGCGAAGAGAAATTGGCGGAGCGTTTTGCCAAGGCGAATGACGATTATCGCTCGATCCTCGTCAAGGCGCTCGCCGACCGCATCGCCGAGGCTTTCGCCGAACGCATGCACGAGCGCGTGCGGCGCGAATTCTGGGCCTATGCGCCGGACGAGACGCTGACCAACGAGGAGCGGATCACCGAAAAATATCGCGGCATCCGTCCCGCGCCGGGCTATCCGGCGCAGCCCGACCATACCGAGAAAGCGACCCTGTTCGATCTGCTCCACGCCGAGAGGCGCATTGGCGTGAAGCTGACGGAGAGCTTCGCCATGTGGCCGGGCTCTTCGGTCAACGGGCTTTATCTGGCGAACCCGCAGGCGCATTATTTCGGCGTCGGCAAGATCGAGCGCGATCAAGTCGAGGATTACGCCAGGCGCAAGGGCATGAGCGTCGCGGAAGTCGAGCGCTGGCTCGCGCCGATCCTGAACTACGATCGCACCGCCGTCGCGGCGGAATAATCTGGCACGAGATTGGAATAGCAGCAGCGGGACAGTTCACAGGAGGCCCGTGCGTGCCGCTCTACAGCTACCATTGTTCGAAATGCGACAAGGATTTTGAGCTGCTGGTGCGTTCCAGCGACACGCCCGCCTGCCCCACCTGCGGCAATATCGAGATCGCGCAGCAGGTCTCCTTCGTGGCGCCGGAGAACAAAAGCCGCGCCTTCCTGCGCGGGGCGCGCGACCAGGCGGCGCGCGAGGGCCATCTGAGCAATTTCAGCCGCTCCGAGCGTGGCGGGAGCTAACTCGACGCCAGCAAATCCTGCAGAGTCTTCAGCGTCGAAAGATCGGCTTTGCCGTCGATTCGCGCGGGCCGGAAATGGCGCTGGAAGGCAATCACCACTTTCTCGGTCTGATCGTCATAGACCCCCGTGACGTCGAGTCCGTAACCATAGGCCACGAGTTTGCGCTGAAGGTTCCAGACTTCCGCGCCTTCGTCGCCCAAGCTCAAGCCCGCATCGGGGCCCAGCGGATGCGGCGGCACATAATGGCCGACCCCGGCCGACGCGAGCTTCGCCCACGGAAAAAGCTCACCCGGATCGGCTTTGCGCTCCGGTGCAATGTCCGAATGCGCGAGAATGTCTTGCGGCGGAATCCCATACCGCTGCGCGATGTCCCGGCAAAGCGCGATGACGGCTTCGATCTGCGCATCGGGAAACGCCGGGTTCCCGAAATCATGGCCGCCATTGACGATCTCGATGCCGATCGAAGCGGAATTCATGTCGGTCTCGCCGGCCCAAGAACTTTTACCGGCGTGCCAGGCGCGGCGGGCCTCGGGCACGAGCTGAAATATCCGCCCGTCTTCCTCGACGACATAATGCGCTGAAACTTCCGACGCCGGATCGCGCAAGCGCTCCAGAGCCGCGGCGCCCGTCTTCATGCCGGTGTAGTGCAGGATGATCGCGCGCGGCACCTGCTCGTCCCTGTCGCCATGGTTCGGCGAGGGATGCGCGACGGCCAAGGGACTGTCAGGCGCGAAATCTTGCATGAGGTTGGGCCGCGCCGATCAATATCCGTAATACGCCACGCAGATCGGGCGCCCATAGACATCATAGCCCCAATGTGCGCAGCGCGGCGGTGGCGGCGGATAATAGCCCGGCGGCGGTGGCGGCGGCGGTCGCGTGTTGGCGCCCACAATCGCACCGGTCGCGGCGCCCAGGACGCCGCCCGCGAGAGCCGCGCCCGGCGACCCCCCGGCCGCCGCGCCGAGCGCCAATCCGGTCGCTCCGCCGATCGCCGCACCCGATGTCGCGCGCTGCTCCGGCGTATAGCCGCAGCCGGAGAGGACAAGACCGAGCATCGCTATCGAAAGGCCGTTGCGCATCTTCATTTCTGCCTCCACCGCGAAGGAAATGCCTTTTTCAAAGGTGCAGAAATCCCTTAAAATTTTGTCGGGATCGCGGTGGGCGTGCGGCGCCAATATTCCGCTTCGGTTGACGGCAGACCGTCACGCGCCTATCCCGAGCCGGCCAGTCGGCTGGATGGCCGCCGCTTTTGCGGAGGAAAGTCCGGGCTCCATAGAGACACGGTGCCGGATAACGTCCGGCGGGGGTGACCCCAGGGATAGCGCCACAGAAACGAGACCGCCCGCCGGTTCGCCGGCAGGCAAGGGTGAAACGGTGCGGTAAGAGCGCACCGCGTGGCTGGTAACAGTCGCGGCATGGCAAGCCCCACCGGGAGCAAAACCGAATAGGGGCGCAGGCGGTCTCGCAAGAGGCCGCAGGGCCGTCTCTGGCCCGCGTCCGGGTAGGTTGCTTGAGACGGTCGGCAACGGCCGTCCCAGAGGAATGGCCATCACGCGCGCTTCGCGCGCCATACCAAACCCGGCTTATAGGCCGACTGGCAATTTTTACGCGCCATTTTTACGGGCCGTGCGTGGCCGGCTTAGTTCAGCCGGCCCGCCGCGTGCGCAAGCATCGTATAGACCTTGCCCGTCTCCGAGGTGAGATAGGTGCGGGTCAGCGTGTCGTCGCGATCGTCGCGGCTGACATCGGCAAGCAGGCGCTCGAATTCCTGGATATAGCGATCGACCGTGATGCGGAATTCGCTGTCGCCACGATAGCGGCGGCGGATTTCCTCGAAGGTCTGCGCGCCGCGGCCGATGTAGATGCCGCGCGCGAAGGCTCCGCTCTCGCCGCTGCGATAGCGATCCCATGCCTCGGCGATCGCCGCGTGATCGACCATCCGCGCGATATCGTGGGAGATCGTCTCCAGCGGCTCCGAGGCCGCGGCGGCGCGCCCGATCGCGGGCAGGCCACGCGGCGGCGACGGCTCTTCCGGCTGGAACGGCCGGCGCGGCGTCTGCTGATCCTCGCGCGAGGCGCGGGCCAGCAGATCGGACAGCCAGCCAGGGCTACGGTCGGCGGCCGCGGGACGCGGTGGTGCCGCCGGCGCCGGTGCCGGGCGTGCCGCACGCGGCGGCTCGGACCGTGCGGGCTCCAGCCGTCGCGCGGGTGCGGCCTCACGCGGGGCGGTCACCGGGTCCGAAAGATCGTAGGAATGCCCGGAACGCGCGACGATATCCGTCAGCTCGTTGAGCGCCTTGATCTGATCGGCGACGGCCCGGCGCATTGCTGCGGTTTGCTCGGCCGTCTCCTGCGGCAGGCCGACGGCGTTGCGGCGGACTTCCTCGCGGGTCGTCTCCAGCTCGCGCTGGATCTCGCGGGCAATGCCGCGCATCTCCGCCGCGGCCGTCTGGAACCGCGCCGTCGATTTGCCGAAGATATCTTCGATCTCGGCGCTCGCCTGCTGATAGGCCGCCTGCAGAAGCTCGGCGGTGCGCTCGCGCTCGCTGCCGATCGAAGCACGGATATCACTGAATTGCCGTTCCACCTGGCCTGCCGTCATCTGCGATGTATTCGCCAGATATGACCCGATCTCCTCCGCGCGCGCCTCGGCGCGGCCGAAGGCTTCATCGACGAGAGCCTGGAACGACCCCATCACACCTTCGAATTCCTCGCGCCGGGCCGCAACGGTGGTCAAAAGGCTTTCGATCGCGCCGCGGCGTTCGTGGAGCGTCCGGTCGAGTTCAACCTGCGAGCGCGACAGATCGGCGGCGGCGGCGGCTAAAGACTGCTGCTGTTGCGCGATAACCTGATAGAGCGCCTCGGCGCTGCTGATCGTCGAACCGGCATTGGCGCCGAGGCTCTCGATCTGCTCGCCGATGTTGGCGGTCGCCCGTTCGAATTCGGCGATGCGCGCGGCAAGAGCGATTTCGACACTCGCGAAGCTCGCCTGGGCGCTTTCAACAGTCCGCTGCACGGCGGCGTTCTTCTCATCGAGAGCGCCGATGGCTTCAGTCATGCCAGCGCGCACCTGATGATGCGTGGAGACAAGCGAATCGACCGAAGCGCTGGCGCCGGCCGCCAGAGCAGTGTTGAGGCTTTGCGTCGATTGATCGAGCGTGGCGGCGAGTTCCGCCTGCTTCTGGCCAATCCTTTCGACAAGATCCGAACCCTTCGTGTCGAGGACGGCACGGATGTCGTCGGACCGTGCGCTGAGCGTGTCGTGCAAATTGCCGCCGCGCTCGTCGAGCGTGGCCTGCAGCTCGACCAGGCGCCCCGCCAAAGTCGAGCCGATCTCGTTGACGCGGCCCGCAAGGACCCCGCCGATCTCGGCGATACGGCCGGCGAGCGTGGTGTCCAGATCTTGCGAGGCCTGGCCAAGCAGACTGCGCAGCGCATCGGCACGGCCACTCAGCAGACCTTCGAGCTGGCCCGATTCGTGGTCGAGCGCGGCGCTGATCGAGCCGGTGTGGTGGGCAAGCGTCTGGTCGATCTCCTGCGCCCGCGCCGCCAGATTGTCGGAGAGCTCGCGCCCCCGCTGGTCGAGGTCACTGGTGACGAGATCGAGCCGGCCGACGATCTGCTCCTCGAAGCGGGCGATGCGGCTATCAAGCGTATCGGCGATCTCGCTGGCGCGAACGCCCAGCACCTCGTTCACGTCCTGCGCCTGATCGGACAAGGTCTGCGCGATCTCGATCGCGCGGCCGCCCAGCAGACGGTTGACCTCGTCGGCCTTGACCGAGAGAGTCTGCGCGATCTCCGTGGCACGCGCCCCCAGCACTTGATCGACCTCATCGGCTTTGGCCGACAGCAGCAGTGCAATTTCCGCCGCCCGGCCTGCCAGAGAGGCGTTGATTTCGCCGGCACGCGCATCGAAGGTCGTATTGATCTCGTTGGTCTGACTGCTCAGGACCGCGCTGATTTCCTCCGCGCGATTTGCCAGCAAATCGCCGATGCCGGCGGTGCTCGCGCTCAGTAAATGATGCGCTTCGCCGGCCTTTTCGGCGAAATTCTCGGTAAAGGCCGCGACCTGCTGCGCCAGATCGGCATTGATCGCTTCGGCGCGCGCCTCGAGCGCCTGCGTAACTTCGCGATTGCCATCGCTCAGCACGCGGGCGATTTCGAGCGTCCGTGCGGCAAGCGTCTCGTGCAGCGTGCGGGCACGTCCATCAAGCGCATTGTCGATCCGGCCAAGCAGCCCTTCCAGCGAATCGGCGACCTGCTGCGCCCGTGCGGAGGCGCGATCGTCCAGATTCTGCGCCTGCTCGGCGAAGACCGCGACGGTATGATCGTTGTGCTCGGAGAGCTTGCGGTCGAGTTCGCCGCCCTGGTTGTCGAGCACGCCCTGCAATGTCTCGAAATGCGAGGAGAGCCGAGCCGCGAGCGCATCGGCGCTTTCGCCAAGCCGCTCGGCGATCTCGTTACCGTGGCCGGAAATGGCATCCTCGAACCGCGCGAGCCGCTCGGACAAAGTCTCGTTGATACGCTCGCCATGCGTCGCGATGGCGCCGATGGCATCGCCCGCCGTCTCGGCGAAGCGATCGTTGAGCGTCCCCGCGTGATAAGCGAAACTGTCGAAAGATTCTTGCGCCGTGGCCGCGAGGCGCTCGTGCATCCGCTCGGAATGTGCCGTGAGCGTCGAGGAGGAGTCCTCGAGCACGGCGGCGGCGCGAGCGCTCGCATCGTCGAGCTTTTGCGCGATTTCGCTGATGAGGCTCTGGCCGCTGTCGCGCAAATGCGTGTCGACATCGGCGAGCCTTTGCGTCAGGTCATTCGAGACTTGATCGAAGGCCGAGGTCGCCCCGCTCAGCGCCAGGGCAGCGCGCTCGCTCGCATCGTCGAGCTTCTGCGCGATATCGCTGACGAGGCTCTGGCCACTGTCACGCAAATGCGCGTCGACATCAGCGAACTTTTGCGTCAGGTCGTTCGAGACTTGATCGAAGGCCGAGGTCGCCCCGCTCAGCGCCAGGGCGGCGCGCTCGCTCGCATCGTTCAGCCGCTGCGTAATATGGCTCGCAAAAGCCTCGCCGGTTTCGTTGAGATGGGCGTCGATCTCGCTGAGGCGCTGATTGAAGCTTTGCGCCAGTTCGGAGTTGGCGCGCCCGATGCTCGCTTCGACGGCCTCACGCGCCTGATCGAGCCGGCCGATAATGTCCTCGCCGTGAGCGGCCAGCGCGCCGACCAGATCTTCGCCCGCCTGAGCGAGCGAGAAGCGGATTTCCTCGGCCTTGGCGCCGAGCGAATTGGTGATGCGATTGCCGGTGCCGTTAAGGTTTTCGGTCAGGCCGCCGGCGGCGCTGTCGAGCTCGCGGGCAAAGGAATCCTGCGCACTGCCGATCGCCGCACGCATCCGCTCGCTGTTGGCGAGCATCGATTCGCGCTCGGTCGTCAGCTCGTCAACGAGCGAACGGATCCGGCGCTCGTTTTCCGAATAGGAACGCTCGAGATTGGAGACCTCGGAACGTACCAGGGTTTCAAGTTCGCCCGCGCGGGCCAGTGCCCGCTCGATGCCGTCGCCCATCGAGACGATCTCGCGGCGGATGGCTTGCGACAACGTCACCATTTGCTCGCTGGCGATCGTCTCCGGAGCGGAAAGCCGCATCGCGATCTCAACCATCGAACGCGCGGTCAGACGCATCTCCTGCGCCCGGCGCGCCAAGAGCGCGGTGACGACGAAGAAAATGACCGGCCCAAGCGCGATAATCGCGAACAACGCGGTCTCCGGACGCAGGGCCGAAGCGCCGGGAACCAGAAGTTCGGCACGATGCGCGCCGAAATAAAGCCCGGCGAGAACGAGCCAGACTAAAGACAAAAGCCCGGCAATGACCAACGGCGCCGGGCTCGGGCGCTGGTTCAGCGCCCGGAGCATCGCGCCGACGGAATGGCGGTCATCGTTGGCCGGCGCGCCAGCCGGCTGGACGGGCGCCTGGCTGGCGGCAAAATCGCTCTGCCCCGCCGACTTTCCGGTCTCCGGCTTCTTTGGCACGAAGAGCGGGTGTTCCTCGACCTCCGGCAGGCGCGGCAGCGAACGATCGTCCGGGCCGAACGACGGCACACCGAGCGCCGGTCCTTCCGGATAGCGCCGCATGACCTTCGGCGTCTTGTCGGGGTCGGAAGCCTTCGGGAAAATCGGCGTCGAAATCTCCGGCGCCTTATTTTCATCCTCGGCGGGCGAGTCGGCGGAAAGGTTCAACGCCTCTTCGATCGCCGACAGCGCCGCAGCCGCCGGATCTTGCGCCTTATTGGACGTCGCCATGATAACCTCTTACGCAAACGGAGATACGCATCCGCACCCTACTCACGACGCGTTTTGCCACCGGCCGGCGGCAAAACCGCAAACATTCCGTTAACCAAAGGCAGTCTACATCCGCGCTAGAGCGATTGAAACCGCCGCTGTCGAAGGTTTGCAAACGTCGTTAACGCGGCCTTCACCATAAAAACAAAGAATTGCCGCACGCGGGCGCCACCACGGTTATCCCTGTAACTTGTCAAGCAAAATCCGTACGATGGCAAGCTGCCGATAAGGCCAGCGCAAAATTCGCTGGGGACGGATTCATGAATCGCGGGCCGCAATGAAGCCGGCGTTGACCGAAGAGATAGTACGATCGGTGAAGACGTTCGATCCGCATCATCTCGCGTCGCAAACCGGCGGCGATACGGCGCTTCAACGCGAACTGCTGATACTCTTTGCCGACCAATCCACAGCGATCCTGTCAGCACTGGACGATCCCGCCGCCACGCCGCTTGCCCGCGCCGATCTCGCACACAAACTCACGGGCTCTGCCAGGGCCGTCGGCGCCTTTGCCCTCGCGGAAGCCGCCGCAGCCGCGGAGGCCGAGTGGCGGGCGGGCGCCGCCGCGCCAGACGCATTTGCGCGCCTTCCCGGCGCCAGCGAGGCCGCATTGGCGGCCATCCGGCGCCATCTCGGCGAGCGTCCGTAGCCGCCAATTTCCGCAATCCAGGCGGGTAATTGCTGCGCTGCGGCAAAAAAGTCCCGCCAAAACCGCGGTTTTGGGCCAAATTCCGGCTTCGTCGCCAAGACGAGGCTATTCATTGTGCAAGCTCTTCATTAAAAGGCGCGCAATCCCCTCCTTCAAACCTCCAGAGAAAGCATCAATGGTCCATATTACTTTCATCGATTCATCGGGCGAAAAGCGGCCGGTCGAAGCCGAGGAAGGCTCGACCGTCATGGAGGCGGCGATCCGCAATTCGATCCCCGAGATCACCGCCGAATGCGGCGGGGCGTGCGCCTGCGCAACCTGTCACGTCTATGTCGATGAAGCTTTCGTCCCGCTGACTGGCGAGGCCAGCCCGCAGGAAGAGGACATGCTTGATTTCGCCTATGCCGTGCAGCCAAATTCGCGCCTGGCATGCCAGATCAAGATCGGGCCCGAAGTTGAGGGGCTGATCGTCACGACGCCGGCGCGCCAGGGTTAGCCCCGCGCCAATTCCGCGATGATCGTCGAGATGTGCTGAGCCGCGGACGGCGCATGCTGCCCGCGATGAGAATTTCCAAGGAGCCTTTGATGGTAGACAATATTGAAACCGACGTTGTCATCGTCGGCGCCGGTCCTTCGGCCCTCTTCACTGTGTTCGAGCTCGGGCTGCTCGATATCAAAGTCCACCTGATCGACATTCTGCCGCGTGCCGGCGGCCAATGCTCGGAGCTTTATCCCGAAAAGCCGATCTACGACATTCCCGGCCATCCGACGATCACCGGCGCCGGCCTGATCGACAATCTGCTGGCGCAGATCGAGCCGTTCCACCCGACCTTCCATTTCAATCAACTGGTGACGGAGCTCGAGACTCTTGGCACGCCCGAGGCGCCCGCCTTCCGGGTGAAGACCGATGCCGGCGCTACCTTCACCGCCAAGGCGGTGATCGTCGCCGCGGGCGGCGGCTCGTTCCAGCCGAAGAAGCCGCCGATCGAAGGCATCGAGCTCTATGAAGACAAATCCGTCTTCTACGCCGTGCGCAAGATGGAAGAATTCCGCGATAAGAATGTCATTATCGTCGGCGGCGGCGATTCCGCCCTCGACTGGACCTTGAACCTGCATCCGATCGCCAAGCGGATCACGCTCGTCCATCGCCGTGACGATTTCCGCGCCGCGCCGCATTCGGTCAATGCCATGCGCGAGCTTGTGGCCGCCGGCAAATTGGATTTGCGCATCGGCCAGATCGTCGGGCTTTCCGGCGATGACGGCGAATTGAGCGGCGCCCATTTCAAGGCCGGCAAGGAAGACGCGGTCGTGATCGCCGCCGAGCGGCTGATCCCCTTCTTCGGCCTCACCATGAAGCTCGGGCCGATCGCCGACTGGGGCCTCAACCTCAACGAAAATCTGATCCCGGTGGATACCGCGCAATTCGAAACCAACGTGCCGGGGATTTTCGCCATCGGCGACATCAACTTCTATCCCGGCAAGCTGAAGCTCATTCTCTGCGGCTTCCACGAGGGCTCGCTGGCCGCGCAGAAGGTGCACCGCTATGTCTATCCGGACAAGAAGCTGACCTTCCAGTACACGACCTCTTCGACGAATCTGCAGAAGAAGCTCGGCGTCCAATAAAAACCGGCGCCAGATAAAAAAGGACCGGCCCGAAGGCCGGTCCAAGTCACATGCCCTGGACGGGAGCCTGTGAAATTCAGTATTTGGCGACGACCGGTGCGGCCGGCGCCGGGGGATTCCACAACGGAATGATGATGCGGCCCCAAACCCGCGTGTCCGGGCCACCGAGGCTGAGCGGCGCCTGATTGTTCGCCAGGACGCTGCGCGTCGCGAAGACTTCCGCCGTCACCGATCCGAAGGTGTAGCCGACGAGACCGCCGAGCGCGACCTGGCTGTAACGATAATTGCCGTAGTCGTTGCCGACCGTGTTGCTGATGTCGGTCGACGCATTGCCGACGAGACCCAGCTCCCACTTGTCGATGTGCTTCACCGCCGAGAAATCGACGTCGATCGTATCGGGCTGAGTCTGGTAGCCGTAGCTGGCGTTGTTGCCGCTGATGCCGAGGGTGAAGTTCGCCCCGAGGCTCCAGCCGTCGGTGGTGTTGTAAGCGATGCCCGCGAGATCGGTGAACGTCCAGAAATTGCCGCCGATCCCGAGCTGGCCGACGTCAGTATTGACCGGGAAGAAGGCACCGGCGAATTCCGACACGCTCCAGCCGCTGCCGAGGTTCCACACTTCGCCGATAAGGGCCGCCGCATTGTAGAACGACGTATCGCTCACGCCGGCGGTGTGATCCCCGACGCTCAGCTCCGGCACTGCGGCGATCGCCTCGACATGGCCGCCGAGGAAATCCCACGGCGTCGACCACACCAATGTCGGAAGGTTGACCTCCGCATCGACCCGGCCGATGCCCGACTGGCGGTTCATGTAATAACCGGTGTCGGCAAAATAGAGACCGCCGGGGAGAACCACGGCGACCGGCAGATTCATCGTCCAGCCGGCAGGGCTGACGGTATCCGCAAAAGCCTTGGTTCCGGTGATGCCAAGTACGGCCATTGTACATAGGGCCGTTGTCCCGGCCAGTTTTGTAATTCTCATGCAAATTCCCCCACGGTTTGCGCATGTCATATATGAGGAACTTGCACCCTCCGGGCGCGCGACGGATGATCCTGCTCAAGTCCGCCCTGCATCAACTCGCGGCAAATTGTCTCCCCCGTTTGGCATGATCCAGATCAATTTCCGCCCGCTGATTCTGCGTCAGCTTAGTGACGGTAAACATTAGAGATTGAGGCGCGGGACACGGCATCCGGCCCGGTCGCAAACCCGCGAAAAGAAGTGGATCTAGCAAGAAACTTTTTGGCAGAGAAAAGCCGCGCGTGCAGCTATTGCGAGCTGCGCAGCAAGGGCTTCTGCAGTCATTTCTCGGACAGCCATAAGGCGCTCCTCGCCGAAGTCTCCCGGCTGGTGACGCTCGAATCGCACAAGACCCTCTTCCGCCAGGGCGAGGAAACCGACAGCGTCTATGTCGTCCGCACCGGCATGCTGCGCCTCTATCAGCGTATGCTCGACGGCCGGCGGCAGGTCATCGGTTTCGCCAAGGCGGGCGATCTCCTGCTGTTCCCGCTCAGCGAGCGCAACGACTATAGCGCCGACGCCCTCGATTCGGTCTATCTCTGCCAATTCCGGCGGCAGGATTTCCATGGCTTGCTGCAGCGCGAGCCGGAGGTTCTTTCCGCTCTCGCAGTGGTGACGCACGAGGAGTTGACGCGCGCGCGCAGCCAGATTGCGCTTCTCAGCCAGCGAAAAGCCGAGCCCAAAATGGCGCAATTTCTTCTGACGCTGTTTGAAAGCTGCGCGCGGCCCGATTCGAATCCGGCGAACGTCCCCGTGCGCGTGCCGCAAGCCGATATCGCCGACTATCTCGGCATGACGGTCGAGACGGTGAACCGGACGATGGCGCGCCTCGTCCGCGAGGCGATCATCAGCGTCGCCAAACAGGGGTTCGATCTTCTCGACACCAAACGCCTGCGCGACATCGCCGAGAGTTAATTAGTTCTTATGTGCCGCGTCGGGGGTTTTCTTTTCCGACTGGAAAAGAAATGGCGCGACATCGCCAATGCCGGGAGAAGATTCGACCTCGAAGGGCATCGGCCGGCACACCGCCATGGCGGAAAGGCCGACGCGCGCAGTCAGCATGCCGTTCAGCACCCCCTCTCCCAGCCGCGCCGAAAGTTTCGCCGCGATGCCGTGCCCGACGACCTGCTGGATCAGCGAATCGCCGATGGCGACGCCGCCAGTGATCGCAAGATGCGCTCCGACCGAGCGCATCAGCTTGATGAAGCCGAAAAAGCCCGGGCGTCCGCCATAAATCTCCGAAATCCGTCGTACCAGCCGCAGCGCCTGCGCGGCAACGAAAGCGACATCGATGAGCGCGCGCGGCGAAATCGCCGTCACCATCGAGACGCGCTTGGCGGCGCCGGCGATCTCGCGCGCAACGTTGCGATCGAGCGGCAGGACGAGGTCGCGCTCGGCAATGTCGATGAGATCGCGTCCGTCGATAATCTCCTTGGTAAGGTCGAGCAGATTGGCACGCACGGCGGCGTTCGCGCCGCGCTTGGCCTGCAGGCCGACAAGCTCAGCGACGAGACGGCGCGCCGCGTCGCGATCGTCGGCCGCGCGCGCGGCGGCAAAGCTCATATGCATATGCGCGATCTTGCTTTGCCGGGCGATGCTCCAGATTTCGCGCGCCGCCATTACGGCCAGCGCGAAAAGCGCAAGGCCGCCGAGGCCGACCGCCACATAGCCCAGCACTTTCGAGCGCGAGAAAAGCTCAACGACGAGCGAGATCAGCCAATTGCTCAAGGCAACCAGGATGAAGCCGCCGGCCGCGGAAAAGAACAGCCCGCCCCAGGATATGAGGCTGCTGCGCGTGATGCCGCGGCCCTGTGCCGATTCGACCGCGCGTTCGGCCGGATCGATGGGCGCCACCGCCTTCGCGGCCTCGGCCTCGACGAAATCCTCGACCGGCTCGAGCGTGAACGTCTCGGGCATGGGCTCCGCCGCGCCCGGCTTGCCGATTCGAAACGCCTGAGGCTTTATCTTTGCTTCGCTCGCCACGGAAATCCTCTTTGAGCCCTCAATCAAATCTGTCGCCGATCAAAAATTGCAAGGCGCGGTCGAGGCGGATGTGCGGCAGGGGCAATGCCATGCCGGCGGCATCGCGCTGCGCGATCGGCGGCCGGAAGCGCACGAAACGATAATCCGCCATGCGTGGATCGACCACGCCCATATCGCCGGAGAAGACCGCGTCCGGGTCGCGTGGCAGTTCGCCGGGGAAGATGGCCGCCTCCGTGCGGCCGTCGAAAACCTCGTTGCCGATGCGCTCGCCCGCCATCGAAATGCCGACGACAGCGGCCAGCGCCGCATTGCCCCGGCCGCCGACATTGGCCTCGTGCGTCGCCCGCACGGCGGCGAGCGCCACAACATCGATCGCAGCGCCGACATCCTCCGATCGTGCGATGGCGCGTGCCGTCAACCGACGCAGGATCGCCTCGAGCCGATCATGGCTCACGTGGTTGAGATGGTCCGCTTTCGTCGCGGCAAAGAGGATTTTGTCGATCCGCGGCCGCAGCAAGCTGGTCAGCAGCGTGTTCTTGCCGGCGCGAAAGGCGTTGAGAACCTCGCCGAGCGCATGTTCGAGATCGCGCACCGCCCCGACACCGGCATTGAGCGCGGCGAGAACGTCGACAAGTACAATCTGGCGATCGAGACGGGCGAAATGGTCGCGGAAGAAGGGCCGCACGATATGGTTGCGATAGGCGTCGTAACGGCGCGCCATCATGCCGGCGAGCGATTGCGGGGCGATCTCGCTGCCTTCGGTGAGCGGCAGCGGGGAGAAGGTGAGCAGCGGCGAGCCTTCGAGATCGCCCGGCATCAGAAACCGTCCCGGCGGCAGGGCGGAAGCCGAGATCGGCTCCGCCCGGCAAGCGCGCAGATAGGCGGTGAAAAGCATCGCCGCCTTCTGTGCCACGGCCTCATCGGACAGCGCCGCGGGATCGAGGCTAGTCACATAGGCGCGCCATTCGGCGGCAAGCGGGGCCCGCGCCGGGGCGAGGCTGGCTTCCAAAGTATCCTGCGACCAGCGCTGATAGGATTTTCCAAGCAGCGGCAGATCGAGCAGCCACTCGCCGGGATAATCGACGAGATCGATCGAGAGCTGCGAATTGCGCCGGCCGAAGCTCGTCTCGCGCTCGAATTCCAGCGTCAGCCGCAGTTCGGAGATGCGCCGCGTCGACTCGGGCCAGGCGCGTTTTTCGGAATCGCCGCCGGGGCCGGTCAGTGTCGCGATATGCTCCTCATAGGCAAAGCGCGGCACGGCATCGTCCGGCTGCGGCTCGATCGTGCCGCGCACCAGCCGTCCCTCGGCATGGACGCGGAAAACCGGCAGCGGATTCTTGCCGCCCTGCGCCGCGACGCGGGCGGCGAGAGTGAGTTGCTGGACGAGCGCGGTGACGAAAATCGTCTTTCCCGCGCCCGACAGACCGGTGACGCCAAGCCGCAGCGCCCGCCCCGAAAGGGATTCGGCGAGGTTCTGGATCGCCAGCCCGGCATCGAAGAGGAAATCGGCGAAAGAGGGCACGGAAGACCCCTTAAATGGCCATGCGATTCATTTGGCCAGAACGTGGCGAGTCACAAAATGTTCGAGCTGGCCGTCGCCGCGCCGCGCTTTGCGCCAGGTATCGACGTCGAAATCGATGACCGCCAGAGCCGGTGCGGGGAAATGCCCGCGCATCCGCGCCAGTTCCGACTTGTTGCCGCGTCCGGCGAGGACGAGCGCCAGTTCCGCCAGGCCCGGATTATGCCCGACGAGGAGCAGAAACTTCGCATCCGGCGGCGCCTCGGCGACGACATCCTCCAGTGTGCGCAGATCGGCGCTGTAGAGGTCCGGCAGATAATCGACGGTGAAAGTATCGCCGGCGCCGCGCTCCAATCCCTCGAACGTCTCCTTTGCCCGCCTGGCGGGCGAGACCAGCGCGAGATCGGGCTTAAGACCTGAATCGTGGAAATAGCGGCCCATCCGCTCGGCCATGTCGCGACCGGTCGGCGTCAACTCGCGCTCGGCATCCGATTCATCGGTGAGCGGAACGGCTTCGGCATGGCGCAGGATCGCGAGACGCAACATCAAAAGACCGGTTGGGACCAAAATTCAGCCGGTCGCCCGGCGGCGCTATTATCCCCCGCGCGGCGGCGCTTGCAAAGCCACGCCGGCGGAACTCTCTTCAAAAACGTCCGCATTCGGCGGCGATCGCCTCCTGGATCGCAGCCTGCAATTCGCGCACGATTTCATTTTCCTCAGAGGGATAGGCGATGGCGTCGAGCCGACTGCACGGGGCAATCAGCCGCAGACTGCTGGTGGCGAAAAGCGCATCCGCGCGCGAGAACTTCTCCAGCGGCAGCGAGCGCTCGGCAACGTCATAATGCAAGCCATGCGCCTTCGACAGAACGAAGGCTCGTGTCGTGCCGGCGAGCGCGCCATCGGAGAGCGGCGGCGTCACCAATTGACGCCCGAATACCGCAAAAATATTCGCGCTCGCAAGACAAGCGACGCGGCTGTGCGTATTTTCGAACAGAACTTCATCGGCGCCCCTGGACGCCGCCTGCTCCAGCGCGATGACGGAATCGAGGTAGGGAATCGCCTTGATGCGCGAGCCGGGCGAGGTCTCGTTGCGCCGGATCGCCGTCGTGCCGAGCTTCAGGACCGGGAACAGCGGGCGTCCCAGTTCGGCCGCGACGCCGAAGAATACCGGTTTCGGCTGTTTCGGAAACAAGAGACCGCGCGGACCCGGCCCGCGCGTCAGCGTCAGCCGCACCGCGCCATCGACAATCGACTCGGCGAGCGCATCGAGAGCCCGCGCCGCGACGGATTCATCGAAGGGGATGCCGAGAATTTCGGCGGCGTCCGCCATCCGGTCGATATGCGACTTGCGCCGGAAGATGCGGCCGTTGCGCGCCAGCGACGTGTCGAAAATCCCGTCGCCCAGCGTCAAGCCGCGGTCCGTCAGGTCGAAAGGAACGATCGACTGCTCTCGCAACGCGCCATCAAACCAGAACACGCGGCTTTCTTTCTACTGTGAGGCGCAAGAAATTAGCGAAAAGAGCATGGCCAAATTCCGTCAGGATCGATTCAGGATGAAATTGCACGCCATAGACCGGCGCGGCGCGATGCGAGAGCGCCATGATCTCGCCCTCTTCCGAGACCGCATCGATCGCAAGCTCCGCCTCGAGCGCCGCTGTCGGCTCGACGATCAGTGAGTGATAGCGCCCGACCACCAACGGCTGCGGCAGGCCCTCAAAAAGCCCGGTGCCGTCATGCGCGACCCGCGACGTGCGCCCGTAGAGCGGCCGCTTGGCCGGTACGACCTTGCCGCCGAACACCTCGCCGATCGCCTGATGACCGAGGCAAACGCCGAGGATCGGGATCTCGCCGGTAAGTTGCGCGACAACGGCTTCGGAAATCCCCGCCTCGCGCGGCGTGCCAGGGCCGGGCGAAATCACAATCGCCGCGGGAGCCGCACGGCGGATCGCGGCAATGTCGATCTCATCGTTACGGCGCACGGCAACGTCGCGGCCCAATTCCTCAAAATATCGGGCGACATTGAAGACGAACGAATCGTAATTGTCGATGACGAGAACCTGACCGCTCATTGCGCTGCTTCTTCCAGTTCATCGGCGGCGCCGAATGCCTCGAACAGGCGCTTCACCTTCACTTCCGTCTCGACATATTCCGCAACGGGATCAGACAGAATGGTGACGCCGCCGCCCGCATGCAGCGAGGCACGGCCCGGCTTCAGCACCGCGGTGCGGATAGCGATGTTCATATCCGTCGTACCGTCAAACCCGATATAGACAATCGAGCCACAATAATAGCCGCGCGAGACCTTTTCGATCGCGTCGATGATCTCCATCGCGCGGCGCTTCGGCGCACCGGTCACCGAGCCGCCGGGAAAGGTGGCCGCGAGGAGATCGACGATATCCTTGTCCGCCGCAAGTTCGCCCGTCACCACGGAGACGAGATGGTGGACGTTGGCATAGGATTCGAGACCGCACAGCACCGGCACGTCCACCGAATTCGGCCGGCTGACGCGGGAGAGATCGTTGCGCAGAAGATCGACGATCATGATGTTTTCCGCGCGGTCTTTTTCCGACTTTTTCAGCGCCTCGGCGCGGCGGGCGTCTGCCGCGGGGTCCGGCGAGCGATTGATCGTGCCTTTGATCGGCCGCGTCTCGATCGCGCGCCCGCGCTTGCGCAAAAGCAGTTCGGGCGAAGAGGAAGCGATCACCGTTCCGCCCAGATTGAGATAGGCTGCGAAGGGCGCCGGATTGGCGGCGCGCAGTTTCTCGTAGAAGCCAAAGGGCGAGAAATCCGCCGGCAGATGTGCAGAAAACCTTTGCGCGATATTCGCCTGGTAGATGTCGCCCGCAAAAATATGCGCCTGAACCTGCTCGATCGCAGCATGATAGGCTGCGGGCGTGAAATTCGAGGTCCAGCCGCGAATCGGCTGCGGTTGTTCGACGTTGCCGCGCGCGGAATGGCTGATGAGGTGCAACACCTGCTGGATTCGCGCGGTGGCACGCGCCGCGCGTGCGTCGGGGTCGGTCTCCGGCAGGCCGGAGGAAAAAATATAGGCGCGCCGCAGAAGATGGTCGAACGCCAGAACAAGGTCATAAAAACCGAGCGAAACCGGCTCGTCCTGGGCGATGGTATGCTTGCCACCGCGCAAGCCGTCGAACTCCCAGCCGAATTCATAGGGCACGGCGCCGATCACCCCGCCCTGAAACGGCGGCAGGTCCGGATCAGCCGGCACCGCGAACCGCGCCAGAAGGGTGCGGAGGGCCGCCAAGGGCGGTGCGTCGAGAGACGCCCCGTTCCAGGCCGCCTGGCCACCGATTGCGGTAAAACTGCCGAAAGGTTCTATTCCGATAAAGGAATAGCGCCCCAGCTTCGGCTCGAACATCGCGCTGTCGAGAAAGGCGAATCCCGGCCGCTCGGCGAGGACGCGCGCGACATCGAGCGGCTCGCGCCACTTGAGGTCATGCATCCAAAGTCCGTCGAGCTTTGTGGCCACGTTGTCTTCCCGCCGAAATCGGCGTGTTTCCCTAACATTTTCATCAAGAACTTGAAAACAGGCACGCATATGTGCATGCGAAGGGCGCGCTGCAACCTGCGCCCGCGCGCTAGTTTCGCATCCCACTCGAAGTGATTTTGCAAACATCGGCCGCCGGCCCTACCATATGTGCGGCTGGTCTTTTCGTGAAAGGTTTGCAATGTGGCGCGTCGTCCTGAGGCCGGCGCTTCTGTTCCTCGCGCCTTTCCTGCTTTATGTGGCGTGGCTTGCTTTAAGCCGGACGATGCCCTTTGCCCGCCAGCATTGGGGCCGCACTGTCGTTTCGAACCTGACGCTCCTGGGCCTTGCCGTCGCGGTGATTGGAATGCTCGCCTTCGGAATTTTTGCTGACCGCCGCTTCGGCGCCTATCAGCCTGCGCATATCGAGAATGGCGTGCTCGTGCCCGGACACATCCAATGAGCTCCATCGCGGTCGAAGCGCCGGCGGCAGCATTGGCGCTGCTCAAGAACCAGGGACTTCAGCGCATCCTCGCGCTTCTCGATGGTGACGGCGAGGAAGCGCGGCTGGTCGGCGGCGCGCTGCGCAACGCCCTCCTCGACAAACCGGCGACGGAATTCGACATCGCCACGACCGCAACGCCCGAAGTCGTTGCCGCGCGGGCGCAGGCGGCGGATCTTCGCGCCGTGCCGACCGGCCTCGCGCATGGCACCGTCACGGTTATTGTCGACGGCCATCCGTTCGAGGTGACGAGCCTGCGCGAAGATGTCGAGACGGACGGACGCCATGCCGTCGTCCGCTTCAGCCGCGATTTCGCCGCCGACGCACAGCGGCGCGACTTCACCATGAATGCTCTGTCGCTGAGCCGCACCGGCACACTCTACGATTACGTCGGCGGCCTTGCCGACATTGCCGCAAAAAAGCTGCGCTTCATTGGCGACCCGGCCGAGCGGATCAAGGAAGATTATCTGCGCATCCTGCGCTTCTTCCGCTTCTCCGCCGGCTATGCGGAAGGGCCACTCGATACCGAGGGACTGCTCGCCTGCATCCGCGCCCGCGACGGATTGGCGCGGCTGTCACGCGAGCGCGTCCGCAACGAGTTGCTGAAACTCCTTGCCGCGCCCCGCACAGGCGAAGTGACGCGCGAGTTTTCCCGGTCCGGTCTGCTCGGTCCGCTGATCGCCTCGGCGCCCAATCCGCAAAGGCTCGAACGCCTGCTGCAATTCACGCAGGGTGAGGAGCGCGATCCGATTTTGAACCTCGCCGCGCTGGCGCTGAACCTGCCTGAGGACGCGCATCGCCTGCGCGACAAACTGCGCCTCTCGAACCCCGAGCATCAGCGGCTGGTGCGGGCGGCGGAAGCCCTCGAGACCCTGCATGGCCGGGACACGCCACCGGCGCAACAGGGTTTATTGAAACTACTGTTCCTCTACGGCCGCCGCGCCGCCTGCGACGCGCTCGTCCTTGCCGCCGCCGAGGCCCGCGATGCGGCGGCCGAATGGCGCGCGGCGCTCGACGTCCTGCGCACGGCGAAGGAACCGCGCCTGCCCTTCAGTGGCGACGATCTCATCGCCCGCGGCATCGACGCCGGCAAAGCCGTGGGCGATGCGCTGAGGCTCCTGGAATCGCGCTGGATCGAAGCAGGCTATCCAGAGGCGCCGGACCGGCTCGCCGAATTGCTGGACGAAGCCGTGATCACCATCCGCAAGCAGGGCAGCGCGGCTTAGATTCCCGCACTTTTCTCACAGCCCGATAAGGGATGCGCACAATGTCCGCCGCGATTCGTCTGGCTCTGAGCAATTTCACCGTAACCTTTTTTGTGATCGGTCTTCTCGCATCCGGGATCGTGTTGCTTCGCGCGCCAAAGCCGCTCACACCCCGCGCGATCCACGAAGCGCTGTTTTCCTATTTTCTGTTTTTCTCGATCGGCGTGAGCTTCTTCTACAATTTTGTCATGCACACGTTTTTCGGGGCCATGTCGGCGCGCTTCATCGGCTGGGCCGACAGCCCATTCCAGGCCGAGGTCGGATTCGCAAGTCTTGGTTATGCGGTTGTCGGCTTTCTCGCCTTCCGCGGCAGCTTTGGATTACGGCTCGCCGCTGTCGTCGGCCCGTCTCTGTTTCTGCTTGGCGCCGCTGCAGGCCATCTCTATCAGATCGCCAACACCCATAATTTTGCGCCCGGCAATTCGGGCGCCGTCCTTTACAGCGACATCCTGATCCCCGTCGCGGGCTTCGTTTTGTTATGGCTGCAGTCGCGCATCAAGCCGGAAGACGCTGCACGTTGAGGCTTAAGCCGCCTTCTTCTTCACCATGGCGGCAAGCGTTCGCAGAATCGTGCGTGTGCCGTCGAGCCGCTCGGCCGGATTCTCGAAATCTCGGATGAAGACGACGCGCATATCGGGCCGCACCTTGGCCTGCGACCCCTGCTCCGCGACATAGCGCACGAGGGCTTGCGGATTGGCGAAGGAATTGTCGCGGAAGGTCAGGGTGACGCCCTTCGGCCCCGCCTCGACCTTTTCGACATTGGCCCTGCGGCAGAGCGCCTTGATGGCGACGAGCGCGAGCAATTGCTCGACCTCGCGCGGCAACGGGCCGAAGCGATCGATCATCTCGGCCGCCATCGCCTCGATCTCGGTGTCGGTTTCGAGCGTCGAGAGGCGGCGATAGAGGCCGAGCCGCAGATCAACATCGGCGACATAATCCTCCGGGATCGTCACCGGCGTGCCGAGCGTGATCGCCGGCGACCAGGCCTCCTCCGCCGGTTCCTCGATGCCGGCCTTCAGCGCCAACACCGCCTCTTCCAGCATCTGCTGATAAAGCTCATAGCCGACCTCCTTGATGTGGCCGGATTGATCCTCGCCCAGCAAATTGCCGGCGCCGCGGAGATCGAGATCGTGGGTCGCGAGCTGGAAGCCCGCGCCGAGCGTATCGAGCGATTGCAGCACGCTCAGGCGCTTTTCGGCCTGCACCGTCAGCTTTTTGTGGAGTGGCGTCGTGAACAGGGCATAGGCGCGTGACTTGGCGCGCCCGACCCGGCCGCGCAATTGATAGAGCTGCGCCAAGCCGAACATATCGGCGCGATGGACGATGAGCGTATTGGCGCGCGGAATGTCGAGCCCGGATTCGACGATCGCCGTCGAGAGCAGAATGTCATATCTGCCATCATAGAAGGCGGCCATGCGCGCTTCGAGTTCCGAAGCCGGAAGCTGGCCGTTGGCGATCACATATTTCGCCTCCGGCACGTTCTGGCGCAGGAAGGCGCCGGCCTCCTCGATATCCTCGATGCGTGGACAGACGTAAAAGCTCTGGCCGCCGCGATAGCGTTCGCGCAGTAAAGCCTCGCGCACGAGCAGCGGATCGAACGGGCTGACAGAGGTGCGCACCGCCAGCCGGTCGACCGGCGGCGTCGCGATGATCGAAAGTTCCCGCACGCCAGTCAGCGCGAGTTGCAGCGTGCGCGGAATCGGCGTTGCCGAAAGCGTCAGCACATGCACTTCGGCACGCAGCTCCTTCAGCCGCTCCTTGTGCTTGACGCCGAAATGCTGCTCCTCGTCGATGATGACGAGGCCGAGATTCTTGAAGGCGATCTGCTTGCCGAGCAGCGCATGTGTGCCGACGACGATGTCGACTTCGCCGGAGGTAAGCGCCGCCTTCGCGGCCTTGGTCTCCGCCGTTCCGACCATGCGCGAGAGTTGCGCGACCTTGATCGGCAGGCCGGCGAAGCGCGCGGCGAAATTCCTGGCGTGCTGGCGCGCCAGCAAAGTCGTCGGCACGACGACCGCCACCTGCTTGCCGTTGATCGCCGCGACGAAAGCGGCGCGCAGCGCCACCTCCGTCTTGCCGAAGCCGACATCGCCGCAAACGAGCCGGTCCATCGGCTTTCCCGAGGCGAGATCGTCGAGAACGGCCTCGATCGTCGCTGCCTGATCCTCCGTCTCGTCATAAGGAAAGCCCGTACAGAAGGCTTCGTAAAGCGGCTCAGGCGGCACGAGCTTCGGCGCCGCGTGGGTCTGCCGGGACGCGGCGATGCGCAGAAGGCCCGCGGCCATTTCGAGGATGCGCTTGCGCATCCGCGCCTTGCGCTTCTGCCAGCCCGCTCCGCCGAGCCTGTCGAGCTCGACCTCGGAATCCTCCGATCCGTAGCGCGACAAAAGCTCGATATTCTCGACCGGCAGGAAGAGCTTGTCGCCGCCGGCATAGTGGATTTCGAGGCAATCGTGCGGCGCGCCCGCCGCCTCGACCGGCGTGAGGCCATGAAAGCGCCCGATGCCGTGATCGACATGGACGACGAGATCGCCCGCCGTGAGTGCGCCGATCTCGGCGATGAAATCCTGTGCGCGGCGCGCTTTCTTGCGACCATGAATCAAACGGTCGCCGAGAATGTCCTGCTCGCCGATCACCGCGAGCGCGGGCGCCTCGAAACCAGTTTCGAGGCCGATGACGGCCAGCGCGACAGCGGATTTCGGCAGCCGCAAAGCCTCGCCGAAGGACGAAACCGGCTCGAGCGCGTGAATGCCGAAGTCCTTCAGCACATGGCCAAGACGCTCGCGCGAGCCCTCGGACCAGCCGGCGACGACAACGCGCTTGCCCTGCGCCTGCAAGGATTGAACATGCTCCGCCGCAGCGCGGAAGACATTGGCGCCCTCGTCCGCACGCTCCGCCGCGAAATTACGGCCGAGCTTGCCGGCGCAATCGATGACCGGCGTCCTGCTGCCTTCCGGCGGCAAAAACGGCGTGACCCGCGCGACGCCTTGCGACGCCAGCGCCTTGTCCCATTCCTTCGCCGGCAGATAAAGCGCGTCGGGCGCCAGCGGCTTATAGGGCGAATTGACGGGATCGGCATCGTGCGCGCTTTTGCGCGCCTCGTAATAATCACGGATTTGCGCGAAACGTTCGCCCGCAGCTTCCTCCGTCAATGGATCAAGCACCAGCGGGGCGCCGCCGGTATAATCGAACAACGTGTCGAGCCCGTCGTAAAACAACGGCAGCCAATGTTCGAGGCCGGGATGACGGCGGCCTTCGCTCACCGCCTCATAGAGCGTGTCGCCGCGCAAGCCGCCGCCGAATTGCGTGACATAGCCTTGACGGAAGCGGCGCATGGAGTCGGACGTCAATTGCACTTCGCTCATCGGCACGAGATCGACGGCGCGCAGCGGCGCGACCGTCCTCTGCGTCTCGGGATCGAAGGTGCGGATCGATTCCAGCGTATCGCCGAAGAAATCGAGCCGGATCGGCTCCGGCAACGACGGCGCGAAGAGATCGAGAATACCGCCACGCACGGCATATTCGCCGGTATCGCGCACGGCGGAGGCGCGGGCGAAGCCGTTGTTCTCCAGCCATTGCGTGAGGCTCGTCATGTTGACGGCATTGCCGGGCGCGGCGGAGAAGGAATCGGCCGCGATTTTTTCGAGCGGCGGCACGCGCTGGAGGACAGCATTGATCGTCGTCGAGAGAATGCGCGGACGCTCGGCGGCGGTGCGCGAACGCGCGAGTCGCGACAATACCGTCATCCGCCGTGCGGCGATCGCCGCATTGGGCGACGTGCGATCGTAGGGCTGGCAATCCCAGCCGGGGAAATCGAGCACTTCGATCTCCGGTGCGGCGAAGGCGAGCGCCTCGTTGAAGGCGCGGGCGCGCTGCTCGTCGCGGGCGACGTGGGCCAGCACGACGGCGCGATCCTCCGCCGCCGGGGCCAGCGCCCGGGTCAGGTCGGCGATGCAAAAGGCATCGAACCCGTCCGGCAGGGAGGCCAGGATAAGGGTCTGCTTTTTGGCAAGTTCGGCAGTCGCGCGTTTGATATCGGTCACGGTTCAATCTTCGGATGCAAGCGCAAGGGTTCAGATATGGATCGGCCCGGCATGGATGTGAAACCGGCGCAGCTTTCTGAACACAGGCGTGTCATAGCTCGATGGGATTTCGGCTTCGCCCGTCAGCCAGGTGAGAATGTCGCGGTCCTGCGCCTCCAGAAGCACCTCGTAGTCATCGAGCTCCGCCGCGCTCAGATTGGCGATCTCGGCTTCGGCGAACCGGCCCATGAGGAGGTCGGTTTCGCGCATGCCGCGATGCCAGGAGCGGAACAGGGCCCGCCTGCGGCGCGGGTCGGAAAGCTGTGTCATGGGTCTCCACCGATTGGGAATAGGCCGCTTCGTATCGCCTTAGCGCGCTTTCCGGCCAGATGGAAAATCGTCCCGCCGATAAGAAATCGCCCAAAATCGAACGATTGGCGCGTGTTCGCATCGCAAAAGTCATACATTTTTTCTGGAACGCGCCGCGCAGCCGGGCGCCATCGCCTTTGATCGGCACGCCGCGCGGGCTATAAGTAGCCATGCCGAAGGCTCCGCCCTCCCGCGCTTCCGCCTCCCGCGCCGCTTCGTCTCGCGGGCCTTGGTCGCGCCCGCTCGCCGACCTCGTCGATGCCGCTATCGACCCCGTGCTTGCCCGTCAAGGCTTCGGTGAGTCGCAGATCGTCCTCTATTGGGAAGATATTGTCGGCGAGCGGCTTGCCGCAATGTCGGAACCGATGGCGCTCAAATGGCCGCCGCGCGGCAAGGCGTCGAGGGAACATGCGCCGGCGACGCTCGTTGTCCGGGTCGAGAGCGGCTTCGCCCTCGAATTGCAGCATCTTGCCGGAGTTGTGATCGAGAGGGTCAACGCGCATCTCGGCTTTGCCTGCGTCGACCGGATCGGCCTGCGCCAGGGCCCGCTCTTGCGCAAAAGCGCCCGCAAGACCCGCCCGGCGCCGCCCTCGGAAGCGCAGGTCGCAGCGGCGGCGGCGATCGTCGGCGACATTGCCGAAGCGCCGCTGCGGCAGGCGCTGACGCGGCTCGGCGCGCGCATTATCGAACATTCACTTGACCGCAAGCCCACGCCATGATCGGAAATCCGCGCTGGATTATCCGCCATATCGCTTAACTCTTCGCAGGATTGCTCATGCCTCACTGTCAACAGCGTTCGGCTCTGAAATTGCTCGGGATCATTGCGAGCCTGGTCATGGGCGGATGGCTCGCGGCTGGGCTTGCACCCGCGCAGGCGGACGATCAGACCACCATCCCGCCGGAGAAACTCTTTGCGCCGCAGGCGCTCCCCGACATCGTTGAGGGCAAGGCCGATGCACCGGTGACGATCGTCGAATATGCCTCGATGACCTGCCCGCATTGCGCCCGCTTCCACGCCGAGACCTATCCGGCTTTGCTGAGCAAATATGTCAACACCGGCAAGGTGCGCTTCATCCTGCGCGAATTCCCGCTCGATCCGCGGGCGGCGGCGGCTTTCATGCTGGCGCGCTGCGCCGGCGACGGCGACAAGCGCACGGCCGTGATCGACCTTCTGTTCAATTCGCAGCAGAGCTGGGCCGAGTCCGACAAGCCGCTCGACACGCTCTCCGGTTTGATGCGACAGACAGGCATGAGCGCGAAGGATTTCGACGCCTGCCTCAACAATCAAAGCCTCTACAATAACGTCATCAAGGAACGCGATGACGCCGGTAAGGATTTTGTTATCGACGCGACGCCGACCTTCTTCATCAACGGCAAAAAATACAGCGGCGAAATCTCGATCGACGCCTTGAGCAAAATCATCGATCCGCTGCTCGCGAAGAAGTAGACTGCATAAAAGGTCGGACAGGCGGGGGCTTGACCCGGATCGGAGAAAACCGCCATGAACCTGTTGCAGTTTATCCTGAATATCCTGTGGATCGCGTTCGGCGGCATCTGGATGTCGGTCGCTTGGGTGATCGCCGGCATCATCATGGCACTGACGATCATCGGTCTGCCCTGGGCGCCGGCAGCCTTCCGTATCGCGGCCTATACTTTGCTGCCCTTCGGCAGCCGCGCCGTGCCCCGGACGGAACTCACCGGGCGCGAGGACGTGGGCACCGGGCCGTTGGGACTCATCGGCAACATCCTGTGGCTGGTCCTTGCCGGCTGGTGGCTGGCGCTGGCGCATGTCCTTACCGCCGCGCTCTGGGCGATCACGATCATCGGCCTGCCCTTCGCCTGGGCGCATTTGAAGCTCGCCGGCCTGGCGCTCTGGCCGATCGGAAAAGTCATCGTCCCGGCCAACGCCTGAAAAGGCTGTTGCGCACAGGAAATATGGCCTCTCGCCTTGCGCTCGGGCGTGTGCTCCCGGCGTAATCGCGGCGGAAAACTATGATTCCGGTTTCGTAGCGAATATGAACAGTCAATTGGAAAAGCAAAGGCTTAGCGTCCGGACCGGCAATGAAATTTAAACAGCTCCACATCGCCGGTTTCAAAACCTTCGTCGAACCGACCGACTTCCTGATCGAGCCGGGCCTGACCGGCATTGTCGGGCCGAATGGTTGCGGCAAATCCAATCTTGTCGATGCCCTGCGCTGGGTGATGGGCGAAAGCTCGTCGAAGAACATGCGCGGCGCCGAGATGGACGACGTTATCTTCTCGGGCAGCGGCAACCGGCCGGGCCGCAATATGGCGGAAGTCCGCCTGACGCTGGACAATACCGCCCGCACGGCGCCGGGTGCCTTCAACGACAGCGACGTGATCGAGGTCGGCCGGCGCATCGAGCGCGACGCCGGCTCGAATTTCCGCGTCAACGGCCGCGAGGTCCGCGCGCGCGACGTGCAGCTTCTCTTCGCCGACGCCTCGACCGGCTCGCGCTCGCCAGCCATCGTGCGCCAGGGGCAGATTGGCGAGATCATCAACGTCAAGCCGCAGCAGCGCCGCCGTATTCTCGAAGAGGCCGCCGGCATCGCGGGGCTTTATTCGCGCCGGCACGAGGCGGAACTGCGGCTGAAGGGGGCGGAGGACAATCTCGTTCGCCTCGAAGATGTGGTGAAGCAAATCGAGGCGCAGATCGACGCCCTGAAGCGGCAGGCGCGGCAGGCGACGCGCTATCGCAATCTCGCGTCCGACATCAAGCGCCACGAGGCCCTGCTCGCGCTCGTCAATTTCCGCGAGGCCAATGCGCAGGTCGCCGCCGCGGAAGCCAAGGCCGAAGCCGATCTCAAGCTGGTCGCCGATACGACCTTGCAGCAGGCCGAGACCGCGCGTCTTCAGGCTGTCGCGGCGCATGAATTGCCCCCGTTGCGCGAGGCGGAAGCCGCCGCCGGCAGCGAATTGCAAAAACTGGTTTTGGCGCGCGAAACGCTCGAAGGCGAAGAGCGCCGCGCCAAGGCGCGCCTCGCCGAGCTCGAGCGGCGCATCACCCAGATGAACGCCGACCTCACCCGCGAACAGGCTTTGATCGAGGACGCGGCCTCCGTGCTCGCGCGCCTCGACAACGAGGCAGCGGAGCTTGCCGCCTTCGGCAGCGGCGATCAGCAGGCTGAGGCCGAAGCGCGCGAAAAGCTCGCGCAAGCCGAGACGGCGCTCGCGACCTCGGAGGCTGCGCTCAACGCCGCGCAAAGCACCTTCTCCAACGCCGAAGCGCAGCGCAACGCGCTCAACAAGAGCCTGAACGACGAGACACAAAGGCTTGTGCAATTTGAGGCCGAACTCGCCAGAGTGAGCGAGGAGCTCGCCCGGCTGCATAGTGAAATCGAAAGTGCGAGCGGCGATGAAGGATTGGCCGGCGCGTTCGACGCCGCGCGGACCGCCGCAGAAGAAGCCGAAAGAGACATGCTGGCCGCCGAGGCCGCGCATGTCGAAGCCCGGCGGCTTGAAGCCGAAACGCGCGCGCCCTTGCAGGACGCCGAGCGCAAAGCCCAAAGCCTCGCGACCGAGGCGCAAACCGTCGCCAAGCTGCTCACCGATTCGGGCTCGAGCCGCTGGCCCGCCGTCGTCGAAGAAATCAGCGTCGCCAAGGGCTATGAAGCCGCAATCGGCGCGGCCTTGGGCGACGACCTCGACGCCTCGACCGATGCCGAAGCGCCGGCGCATTGGGATGCGCTCTCGGCCGAAGGCGATCCCGCCCTGCCCGCGGGCGTCGTCCCGCTCGCGCAGCATGTCTCCGCGCCGACCGCGCTCGCGCGCCGCCTCGCCCAGATCGGCGTCGTCGCCCGTGGCGAAGGCAAGGCGCTCCAGGCGCATTTACGGCCGGGCCAACGGCTCGTCTCTGTCGAAGGCGATCTCTGGCGTTGGGATGGTCTCTGCCTCGCCGCAGAGGCGCCAACGCCAGCCGCGCGCCGCCTTGCCGAAAAGAACAGGCTCGGCGATCTCACCCGCGAAGCGGAACTGGCTCGTCAGGCCGCAGAGGAATTGAAAGCCAAAGCCGAAGTGGTGCAGGCTGAGCTTCGCGCCAGGGCCGAGGTCGAGGCAAAAGCCCGGCAGACGCATCGCGAGGCCCTGCGCGCCGTCGAAGGCGCGCGTGAAGCCGCTGCCGAGGCCGAGCGGAAAAAGGCACAGGTCGCGGCACGGCTATCGGCGCGTGAGGAAGCGGCGCAACGGCTCACCGCGAGCCGCGACGAAGCCGGCGTCAATCGCGCCAAAGCCGAGGCCGCGCTGAAAGAACTCGCCGCGACGCCCGAATTGGCCATGGCGCTCGAAGCCGCGCGCGCCGGAGCGGCGCAGGACCGCACCACCACCGCCGAAGCGCGTGCGCATCTGCAAGCGCTCGTGCATGAGGCGCAGGCGCGGACAAAACGCCTCGCCGCCATCGGCGAAGAACGCGGCTCCTGGCAGACGCGGCGCGAGCGCGCCCTTGCGCAGATCGGCGAGTTCGACTCACGCCTCAAGGAAGCCGGCGCGGAGCAGGAAAAGCTCGCCGAGGCGCCGGACGAATTTCTGCGCCTGCGCCGCAATTTGATGGATCAGATCGAGGCGGCGGAAAATGCCCGCCGCACGGCGTCTGATGCGCGTACGGCAGCGGAAGAACGTCTTGCCGAGGCCGACCGTGCGGCGCGCAGGGCGCTGGAGGCAATGAGCGCCGCGCGCGAGGAAAAGGCGCGCAGCGAAGCGCGGCTCGAAGCCGCGCGCGAGCGCTTTGCCGCGATCGCCCATCACATCGCGACCGAATTGCAATGCGAACCTTCCAGCCTCGCCGGGCTCGCCAAGGTCGATCGCGACAGCGAATTGCCGGAGGTGGCGGCCGTCGAGTCGAAGCTCGAAAACCTGAAGGCCGAGCGTGAACGGCTCGGCAATGTCAACCTGCGCGCCGATGAGGAATTGACCGAGGCGGAGACCCGCCGCACCAACCTGACCAGCGAGCGCGAGGATTTGACCGAGGCGATCCGCCGCTTGCGTCAGGCGATCCAGAGCCTCAACAAGGAAGGCCGCGAGCGCTTGCTCGCCGCTTTCGACGCGGTGAACGCGCATTTCAAGGATCTCTACACCACGCTCTTCGGCGGCGGCACGGCGGAGTTGAAACTCGTTGAATCCGAAGACCCGCTCGAAGCGGGGCTTGAAATCCTCGCCCAGCCACCGGGCAAGAAAATGCAGATCCTCTCGCTGCTTTCTGGCGGCGAGCAGGCGCTGACCGCGCTGTCGCTGATCTTTGCCGTGTTCCTGACCAACCCGTCGCCCATCTGCGTGCTGGACGAGGTCGATGCGCCGCTCGACGATGCCAATGTCGAACGCTTTTGCGATCTGCTGGAGCAGATGGTGAAGCGCACCGACACGCGCTTCATCACCATCACGCACAACCCGATCAGCATGGCGCGGATGGACCGGCTCTTTGGCGTGACGATGGCCGAGCGCGGCGTCAGCCAATTGGTGTCGGTGGAACTCGCCGAGGTCGAACGTTTCCTCGAAGCGGTGTGAGTACTGTCATCGTGCAGGCAACGAAGTTTCGCTGCCTGCACTTTTCACGATGACGTTACCGGCTTAATCGTCGAACACGCCCTCAAGCGCGTAATGGCTGATCGTCTTGCGGTTGGCGATCAATTGGTCGGCCGTCGGCTCGCCCTTAATGGCGCGCGAGATCGCGAGCTTCGTCGCCTCGTAATTGGTGCGGTAGAGATCGCGGCGGTCGAGATTCTCGTCGGTCGCGCAGCGCGGATCGAGCCAAATCATGATGATCATGCAGAGAGTGTCGGCCTGATCCTTCGGCAGGATTCCCTCGGCGAGGCTGTCGACGATGGCATCGCCCGTCGCGGCCTGGACGATTCCGCCCAGCAGTTCGACGTAAGCCTCCGAGCGCACTGTCATCTTGGTGGTCATCATCGTCGCCGGACGAACCTGTTGATTGAGATCGCGGATGACGAACATGCGCGGGTGGCCCGCGACCTGCCCGGTCATCGCCGCAAAGGCATTGCCCACCGGCCCTCTGATGTCGCCGATCAGCACTTCCGGCATGGCATCGGTGAATTGCCCTTCTGCGGCCAAAACAGTCGCCTCGCCGGTACGCAACCAAATCTCGCTCATGTCGTTCCTCTCACGCTGCGTGCCCGCATTAACACTCGCGCTAACATTGGGTAAAGGCGGAAAGCGTCAAGCTTTGGCCCGCGGGCCAGTCTTGCCGCGACCCGCCCAAAAGTCATGTTCAGTCGCGGTTAATGCTGCATTTTTGATATTCACTTGCGAACTCGCGGGGTTTGCGCGGTTCACATAACCATAAGGGGAAGCCTGATGTTGAAGAAAATGATCGCGGCGATCGTGCTGGTTTTGGCTGTCGCTTTTGCACCGCTGGCCGCCATGGCGGACCATGTCGTCGTCGTCCACCACGGTAATGATTGGCATCATCACCACCACCATCACCACCACGATCACGTCGTCGTCGTGCATCACTAAGCACAAGCGTCTGAGCTTGTGTCTCGCGCCAGGTTCCCGCCTGGCGCGATTTTTTTAGCCAAAGAGGGGCAAATCGAACCGCGGGCGCAGGATTGCCACGCCCCTGCCCCCGAGGCTAAGGTGCGCCGCCCAATGCTCAAAGCCGTGGGAATAAATGGAGAAACGCCCAATGAAGAAAGCTTTTGTGCTCGCGGCCGGTTCGGTCGCGTTGTTGTTTTCGTGCGCGTCAGCCTTTGCCATCGAGTCGGAATACAAGGCGGCGTCCACCCACCCCGTCGATGCCGTCTGGGCGAAAGTCGGCGATTTCTGCGGCATCGGCACCTGGCACCCCGCCGTCGCGAAATGCGAACTCTCGCATGGCAACAAGATCCGTACCCTGACGCTGAAAGGCGGCGGCACGATCGTCGAGCGCCTGGTGAAGTGGGACAAGGGCCACCATGACTACGTCTATCGCATCGTCTCCAGCCCGCTGCCGGTGAAGAACTATATTTCGACCATCAAGGTCGTCGCCGACGGCACGGGCTCCGATGTCATCTGGACCGGCAAATACAAGGCCGTGAAGGGCACGAGCGATGCCGACGCGCAGAAGGTAATCGACGGCATCTACAAGGCCGGCGCGGACGCTCTGGCGCAGTAAGCAGTCTTTTCTCGTCGTGAAGCGCTCTCCCCCGACGGGGGAGAGCGTTTTCTTTTCGGCATCAGCGCGCCGGGAAATCCATCTTGGCGATGAATCCATGCGGCTCGCCATAAGGCGGCTGCGGAAACGGCGCGGCCCGGCGAACCGCGGCAACCGCCTCTTGGTCGAATTCGGGATAGCCGCTGGTGCGATAGAGTTCGCTCTGGACCAGATGCCCGGAATCGTCGACCCAAAAGGCGACGACGACCTCGATATCGTCGTGGATGATCCGTGTCGGGAAATGGCGCTGACGCATGATCAGGCCAAAGAGGACGGAGAGATAACGCATGTCCTCCGTGCCGCCGTTAACCGGCGAGACTTCGGTCTTGGCGGCGAAGGTGTAATTCGGCGACGGCATCAGTGACGCGAGCTCGCGCGCGACGGCACCGCGCTCGTCGTCCGGCAGCGGCGCATGGCGCTTTGCCTGCCGCATGCGCACGGCGGTCTTCTTGTCCTTGATCGGCGCCGCTTTCGACAAGGCCTCGGCGTCCTTGTCGTCTTTCTGCTCCTGCGGCGATGTCGTCTGCTGCGCGGCCTCGGGAGCGGCGTTCTGAGCCGGCTTCGGCACGTCGGGCGTCGGTTTGGTATCGTTGGCGGGCGCGGGTTTCGCCATCACCGGCGCGCGGGTCTGGTCGTCAAGCGCCTCGCGCTTGATCGTCTCCTGATTCGGCGCGCGCGGCGCGTCGAAGGCGGGCTTTTCCTCCCGCTCATATTGCGGCGGTTTCGGCTTCGGCTGCTCGGGCTTCTTCTGTTCCGGCTTCGGCGGCGGTGGCGGAGGGGGCGGCGGCGGTTCGATGACCACCTGAACCGGAATCTCCTTCTCCGGCGCGGCGATGTTCTTGTCCGGCTGGTCGGCAAGAAACAAAAACAGCAGCACCGTGAGGTGCAGCAGCAGACAGGCCAACAGCAGTTGCGGAAACCGACGCCGGGCCCTGCGCCAAAAAGGGTCGGCGATTGCGAACAGCCGATCTTCCGGCCGCGCCACCACGGTTTCCTGAGAGAAAGAAGGCACGTCCGTCACAGAGGCGCTTTCACGTTACCGGGCCGGAAATTCTTCGCCAGCCTGCGCCAAAAATAAGATTCGGCGCAGGCTCGTCAGCCGGCCATGCCCAACCTTTTGTCACATCCGGCTTCTCGGCGACAAGTACACCGGAAAATCAAATGTCTTCATAGCCTTAGAACAACACTTCGGCAGCTTGACAGCGGCAGGGGGCATTTTTATGGTGCCGCCGCTTTCTCCGGCAAAGCAGGGCCTGGCAAGACGCAGCGTGTCTTCTCATCCATCTCGCTTTTTGCGCGGGAGCACATTATAGAGCGCCAGTCCCGCTTCCAGGAAGGCGGATTGGCGATGGCAAAAGACGAGGGTTCGGACGGCCGGAGCGAAGCCGGTCACACCAACGGGGGGCACGACGCGGGCGAAGACGCCGCCTTGCAGGCGCGGCTTTCCAGATTATCAAACGCACTCGAGCAGCATCAAAATTCGGCCGAGCCGGATGGGATCAAAGTGCCGGAGCTTTCCGGCCAAGAGCTGAGCGCGTCAAATATTGGGTTTCGTGTGCTTGTCGAATTCTTCTCGGCGATTCTCGTCGGAACGCTTATCGGCTGGCAAATCGACAAATGGGTCCATACGGGTCCGATCTTTCTCATCATCTTCCTGCTCTTGGGGATGGTGGCGGGGCTGGTGAACATTTATCGGATCACGGCCGGCCCAAAGCCGCCGCGCGCCGGGTGAAGGCAGAATAAACGTAGCGCCGCGGCGCCGCGGGCTGGTTTAAGGGGTGCAGGTTTCGCAATGGATCCTATTCATCAATTTACTGTCGAGCCGTTCGTGCCTGTGCATCTCTTCGGGCTCGATGTCAGCTTCACCAATGCTTCGCTGTTCATGATACTGGTCGTCGCGCTCGTCAGCATCGTCATGCTGATCGGCACCTCACAGCGTTCGATCGTTCCCGGACGGCTGCAATCGGCCGCCGAAATGTCTTACGAATTCGTCGCCTCGACCGTGCGCATGACCGCCGGCAACGAGGGCATGAAATTCTTCCCGCTGATCTTCACGATCTTCATGTTCGTCCTGGCCTGCAACCTGCTCGGCCTCCTGCCCTTCAGCTTCTCGATCACCAGTCAGATCGTCATCACCTTCGCGCTGGCGATCGGGATTATTCTTGTCGTGATCGCAGTCGGCGTCTCCAGGCACGGCCTGCACTTTCTGAAGCTGTTTGTGCCGTCGGGCGTCACGATATGGCTTTTGCCGTTCATCGTCGTCATCGAGGTTATTTCCTTCCTGATACGGCCAGTCACCCTCTCCGTCCGTCTCTTCGCCAACATGCTGGCCGGCCATATCACGCTGAAGGTGATGGCAGGTTTCGTCGCCGCGCTGCTCGGCGCCGGTGCTGCCACGTGGATCGTCGCACCGCTGCCCTTCCTCGCCAATGTCGTACTCCTGGGCTTCGAACTCTTCGTTGCGGTTTTGCAAGCCTACATCTTCACCATCCTTTCTTGCGTCTATCTCAACGACGCAATTCATCCGGGCCACTGAATAAAGAGCGCAACAACAGATCGGTCGCCCTTCAATACATGCAGGAGTTTTAAATATGGTAGATGCAATCGCGAGCCCCGGCGACATCGTCACGGCGGGCAAATATATCGGCGCCGGTCTCGCCGCCGTCGGTACGGGTGCCGCCGCTATCGGCGTGGGTCTGGTGTTCGGCCACTTCCTGTCGGGCGCACTCCGCAACCCGACGGCGTCGGATGCGCAGTTCGGTCGCGCCTTCGTCGGCGCCGCCTTGGCGGAAGCGCTCGGGCTTTTCGCCTTCCTCGTTGCGCTGCTGCTTTTGTTCGCACTTCATTGATCTCAACGGCGCGAGCTGCTTCCGGCGGCTCGCGCTTCATTCATTTTGCAGGACTCGAAAATGGCAGAAGGTACGGCCCAAACAACAGCCAGCCAGGCCCAGCCGGCCCAGCAGCAATTTCCGCCATTCGATACGACCAATTTTGCGTCGCTGCTGATCTGGCTCGCGCTGACCTTCGGCCTGCTCTATTGGCTGATGTCGCGTATCGCCCTGCCGCGCGTTGCCGGTATCCTTGAAGCGCGTCACCACAAGATCAATACGGACGTGCTCGCCGCGCATGCCAAGCGCAAGGAGGCGGATCAGGCCGCCACCGATTATCAAAAGACCCTGGACAACGCCCGCACCGATGCACAGGCGCTCGCGCAGGAAACCCAAACCCGCCTCGCCGCGGAAGCCGACGCCAAGCGCCACACCCTTGAGGCCGAACTCGGCGCTCAACTCGCCGCCGCCGAAAAGCAAATCGAAGAGACGAAGGCCAAGGCTATGGCCAATGTCGATCAGATCGCGCAGGAAACCGCGGCGGCCATTGTCGAACATATCACCGGCAAGCCAGCCGACGCGGCCGCCATCGCCGGCGCCATCGCCAAGCTCAAAGCCTAGAGCAGAGGGAGCCGCCCCATGCATTTCGATGCCGAATTCTGGGATACTATCGCCTTCATCGCTTTTGTCGGCCTGCTTGGCTATTTCGGCCTGCACAAGAAGATCGCGGATGCCCTCGACAAGCGCAGCGCGCGGGTGAAGGCGCAGCTCGACGAAGCGATCTCCCTGCGCAAGGAAGCCGAGGATTTGCTCGCCTCTTTTGTCGTGAAGAAGAAGCAGGCGGAAGAGGAAGCCAAGGCCATTATCGCCCAGGCGCAAGTCGAAGCCGAACTCATCGCCAAGGAAGCCCATGCCCGCGTCGCTGATTTCGTCCAGCGGCGCACGAAGCAGGCGGAAGACAAGATCGCCTCCGCCGAAACGCAGGCATTGGCGCAAGTGCGCGACGCCGCGACCGATGCCGCGGCCAAGGCCTCGGAGATCGTGCTGAAGACGCAAGCGCAGGGTGCCTATGGCGACGAACTCGTCGAGCAAGGCATCGCCGGCCTCAAGCGCCTGCTGCACTAGCGCGCTTTCCGACCGGATGGAATCATCCGGTCGACAAGAAATCGCGCCGATTCAATACGTCGGAGCGTGTTCTCATCGGAAAAGTCATGCAACTTTTCCGGAACACGCTCTAAGCAGCGGCGCGATAGCCGCGGCCGGCCATGAAAAGGTCGCGGTCGCATGGCTAAAGGCAGGGACGGATCGGCGCGTTGATTTTCCGCTGCGGGCGCGGTTCGGGCCTCCCCCTTGCGCGGGCCTCTCATCCAGCCCGCAGCTTTCGCCCGACGAGGTTTGGATGAAGCGTTCCCCACGCCGGCTTTTTGCTTTCCGAGGCTTTGCCGCCGCGCGTCTGGCGGCCGCGATCGCACTATTTGCGGCTCTGTCCGGCGCGGCCTTCGCTCAGGGCTATGATTGCGCCGGCCTGCGCGCTCAGATCGCCGGGCTCGACCGGTCGAACGCCCGCGCCAACCCCTATGCCGGGACGATCCGCAGCCAACGAGCGGGGCTTCAGCGCACTGCGGACTATGCGCACAAGATCGGCTGCGACCGTCAGCAATTCATATTTTTCGGCTCGCCACCGCCGGCACAGTGCGGCCAGATCAACGCGCAAATCGCGCAATTGCGGGCCAGTCTCGCGCAACTCGAAGGCAGCGCCCGCGGCATGCTCGATTCGCCGCAGCGCCGGCAGATGGTCGCCAGTTACAACGCCTATTGCCGTCAGCAGACGGCAACGCAGGGCGGCTTCCTCGGCGGCCTGTTCGGCGGCCCCACGCAGCAGAGCAACGAGCCCGATATCGCCGACGTTCCCTCGCCCGATGCGCTGCCGGCGACGGACCAGCCGGGACAGCCGACGGGCGGTTCGGAAATGCTCTGCGTGCGCCATTGCGACGGCGCCTTTTTCCCGATCACGGACGCCCCGGGGCGCGACCAGGAGACGCTGTCTGACTTCTGCAAGGCCTCCTGCCCGAATGCTGAGGTCAGCGTCTATTCGCGGGTGCCCGGCCAGGTGATCCAGACGGCGGTCGGGCTCGACGGCAAAGCCTATATGAGCCTGCCGGCCGCGCTCAAATACCAGAAGTCGCTCGACGCCTCCTGCACCTGCCGCGCGCAGGGCGCCACCTGGGGCGATACGCTGGCTGGCGCGGAAGCCATGCTGAGCCACAGCAAGAAGGGCGAATTCGTCGTCACGCAGGAGAAGTCCGACGAGATGGCGCGCCCGACGGCAGCGACACCGGACAAAAAGAAGAAGCGCGCCCCAGTCCCCGCCGCGGACGACACCAGCGATCAGGACATCATCGATCAGGACGCCGCCGCCGCCGCGCAGGTGCCGACCGCGAGCACCGATTCCGCCGGCATTTCCGCGGGCAACGTCAAGAACCAGAGCTCCTATCCGCAGGGCGCGGGACAGACGACGGAAATCACCACGCCCGAAGGCGTCAAGCAGCGCGTCCGGATAGTCGGGCCTCAGCCTTAGCCCGGCCGATCAGCGGCAGCAGGGCGGCAAGTTCCGGCCCTTGCTCCCGCCCGGTCAGCGCCAGCCGCAGCGGGTGGTAGAGCGCCCGGCCTTTCCGATTCGTTTGAGTTTTCAACAGATTTGTCCATTCGGCCCAGGTCGTCTGATTCCACGGCTCGGCGGGCAGCAGCGCCCGCGCGGCGGCGATAAAATCCGCGTCCTCAATGGCCGGGGCGATCGTCCCCTCGACGACAGCCCACCAGATCGCGACATCGCCGAAGGTTTCGAGATTGCCGCGCACGGCGAACCAGAAGGCTTCCGCGTTCGGCCCGCTGATGCCCGCGAGTGCAAGACGGCCGGCGGCGGCCGCAAAGGACATCTGGTGCAGCGTCCGCGCGGAAAGCGTCTTTAACTCCGCGGGATCGAACCGCGCCTGATTGCGGCTCACATGCGAGAAATCGAAATCCGCGGCGAGTTCGTCGAGCGATTGCACGGGATGAACCGAGTCCGAGGTTCCGGTCAGCACGGCGCAGGCGGCGACCGCGAGCGGCTCGATCCCCTCCTCCCGAAGCGTGCCGATCGATAATGCGCCGCTGCGCTTCGAGAGCCCCTCGCCCGAGGCGGTCGTCAGCAAATTATGATGGCCGAAGACCGGCGCCGCGTTTGCGCCGCCGAGTGCCTCGAAGAGCTGGATTTGCACGGCAGTATTGGTGACGTGGTCTTCGCCGCGGATGATATGGCTGATCTCGAGGTCGAGGTCGTCCACGACGGAGGGCAGCGTATAAAGATAGGTTCCGTCCTCGCGCACCAGCACCGGGTCGGACAGGGAGGCGCAGTCGATATGGCTCGCGCCGCGGACGAGATCGTCCCAGTGCACAACCACATGATCGAGCAGAAAGCGCCAGTGCGGCCGGCGGCCGGCCGCTTCCAGCGCTGCCCGGTCGGCCTCGGTCAGGGTCAGGGCGGCGCGATCGTAGATCGGCGGCAGGCCGCGCGCCTGCTGGCGTTTGCGCCGGCGCTCCAGTTCCTCGGCCGTCTCGTAGCAGGGGTAGAGTCGTCCGACGCCCCGCAATTTCGCCGCCGCCGCGTCATAAAGCGGGAACCGCTTGGACTGATGGACGATTAGATCGGGCGCGATCCCAAGCCATTTGAGGTCTTCCTCGATCGCCTCGGCATATTCCTGTTTGGAGCGGGCCACATCAGTGTCATCGAAACGCAAAATGAATCGGCCACGGTCTTTCGTTACAAAAAGAAAGTTGATGAGCGCCGTACGGACATTGCCGATATGGATTCGGCCAGTGGGCGAGGGAGCAAAGCGGACAACGGGCGGCATGATTTTCCTTTCGTTTACGGCCTACCCTCGCAACCGCCAGACCGCAAGGCTGATGCCCGGTTGCAGGTTTCCATGCCGCCGTTGGATTGCGTTCGCGGGCCAATGTGGGCAAACTGAAAAGGTGCGGAGGCGCCGCTGATGACGCTAGCCTGGGCCCTGGCCCTTATCTGTCTTGTTCTCGTTGTCCTCAACCTGATCAGCGACGGCATTGCAATCCGCAATTCCAAGCCCCGCGCGACGCCGCTGCCGCCGGCCCCGGATTCGCCGGGCGTATCCATCGTCCGTCCCTGCTGCGGTATCGACAATTTCTGCGAGGAAACGCTCGGCTCGAGCTTCAAGCTCGATTACCCTTCCTATGAGGTCATTTTCTGCGTCGCCCGCAGCAACGACCCCGTTATCCCGGTCCTGCAAAAGCTGATCGCGGCCAATCCCGCAGTTCCGGCGACACTGATCATCGGCGACGAGCGCATAAGCGCCAATCCCAAGCTTAACAATTGCGTGCGCGGCTGGGAGGCGGCCAGGCACGAATGGGTCATCCTCGCCGATTCCAACGTGCTTATGCCGCGTGATTATATCCAGCGGCTCCTTGCCGCCTGGCAGCCGACGACCGGCCTTGTCTGCTCGATGCCGCAGGGATCACATCCGCAGAATCTCTGGGCCGAACTCGAGATCGCTTTCCTCAATACCTATCAGGCGCGCTGGCAATATGCGGCGGACGGCGTCGGCACCGGATTCGCCCAGGGCAAGAACATGCTCTGGCGCCGCGATATTCTGGACGACGCGGGCGGCATCCGCGCCCTCGCAGCGGAGATCGCGGAGGACGCCGCCTCGACCAAAGTGGTGCGCGCCGCGGGCCTCGAGATCAATCTCGTCGACAGCCCCTTCCCGCAGCCGCTGGGCAAGCGGACGCTCGGCGACGTCTGGAGCCGCCAAATCCGCTGGGCGCGCATGCGGCGCAAGACGTTCCCGCTGCATTTCTTCCCGGAGCTTCTCTCCGGCTCCGCCACGCCCGCGATCATCGGCGCCTATGCCGCCGGTCTCTTCGGGGTCACGCCGCTGGCCGGCGCCGCGCTGGTTCTCGCCATACTCTATAGCGGTGAGACGGCGCTCGCGCTCTCCAACAGATGGCATTTCTCCTGGCGCCTGCCGTTCCTCTTTCTGCTGCGCGATCTGATGTTGCCGGTCGTCTATTTCGACGCCTGGCTGGTCAACGATTTCGTCTGGCGCGGAACGGAAATGACGATGCGCGAAAAGGAGCGGCCGAGCACGTAGAGCGCCCGGCCGGAAAGAAGCGCGCGCGCCGCGCGACTAGTGCATCGCGCCACTCTTTTTGTCACCCGACGGCGAAGCGTGATGCCCCATCGAGTGATGCGTCATGCACCCGCCCTTCTTGTCGCCGGATGCGCAAGCGTGATGGCCGGTGTAATGGTGCTCCATACAACCGCCTTTCTTGCCGCCGGACGCGCAAGCGTGATGGCCGGTGTAATTCGTCATCCCGGTGGCAAAGGCCGGCGCTGAGAAAGCCAATGCGCTCAGCATCGCAATCGCAAATTTCCACGCCATGAATTTCCTCCTGTGCTGCAGCTCTCATGGCCGCCGAACAGGACTCGTATAGCATGGAAGAAAATTCTCCGCGAAGCATCGCCGCCAGCCCCCATGGGGACTGGCGTAACGATAAGCAGCGCTTGAGCTGTGTTATTCCGCCGCGACGACCGCCGGCGGGCGTTGCAGACGCTCCGCCTTCAAAAGCTCCGCCACCAGGAACGCCACCTCGATCGCCTGCTCGGCGTTGAGACGCGGATCGCAATAGGTGTGATAGCGGTCGGAGAGATCGGACTCCGAGATCGCCCGCGCGCCGCCGGTGCATTCGGTGACGTTCTTGCCGGTCATTTCGAGGTGCACGCCGCCGGCATAAGTGCCCTCGGCATGATGTACGGCGAAGAAGCTGCGGATTTCGCTCATGATACGATCGAACGGCCGCGTCTTGTAACCCGAGGCCGCCTTGATCGTATTGCCGTGCATCGGATCGCAGGCCCAGAGCACATGCCGGCCCTCGCGCTGAACGGCGCGGATGAGCTTGGGCAGATGATCGCCGACCTTGTCGGCACCGAAACGGCAGATCAAGGTGAGCCGACCCGGCTCGTTCGCGGGATCCAGCCGGTCGATGAGTTGCAGCAGATTTTCCGGCGTCAGCGACGGACCGCATTTAAGCCCGAGCGGATTTTCGATGCCGCGCAGATATTCGATATGTGCATGGTCGAGCTGGCGCGTGCGGTCGCCAACCCAGAGCATATGGCCGGACGTGGCGTAATAATCGCCCGTCGTCGAATCGACGCGCGTCAACGCCTCCTCGAAGCCGAGCAGCAAAGCCTCGTGCGAGGTGTAGAAATCCGTCTGCCGCAATTCCTGATGCGATTCCGGATCAAGCCCGATCGCCCGCATGAAGCCGAGCGTCTCGGTGATGCGGTCGGCCAATTCCTGATAGCGCGCGGACTGCGGGCTGTCCTTGATGAAGCCGAGCATCCAGCGATGCGCGTTCTCAAGATTGGCATAGCCACCCGAAGCGAAGGCGCGCAGCAGATTGAGCGTCGCGGCGGACTGGCGATAGGCATCGAGCTGGCGCTGCGGGTCCGGCACGCGCGCGGATTCGGTGAAGGCAATGTCATTGACGATATCGCCGCGATAGCTCGGCAGCGACACATCGCCTTTCTTCTCGAAAGCCTCGGAACGCGGCTTGGCGAATTGCCCGGCAATTCGGCCGACCTTGATCACCGGCAGCGCGGCGCCAAAGGTCATCACCACCGACATCTGTAGGAAGACGCGGAAGAAATCGCGGATATTGTCCGCCGCATGTTCGGCGAAGCTCTCGGCGCAATCGCCCCCCTGGAAGAGGAAAGCCTCACCCTTCGACGCCTTGGCGAGCAGCCCCTTCAGCTTGCGCGCCTCACCGGCGAAGACGAGCGGCGGGAACGAGGCGAGCTGGCGCTCGACATCGGCAAGAGCCTGCGCGTCCGGATAATCCGGCGCCTGCTGAATGGGCTTTGTCCGCCAGTTTTTGGGCGACCAGGGTTCGAGAGGCATGACACGATCCGAAGCGCCGCGAAGTGCCGGCGCGATGCAATTGATGAGAACGAATTTCAGCGGCTGCTGTTAACACGATATGTGATGCTTGGCGACACTCGTCAACCAAACCGCCCGCGCAAGCCTATATTGCTGATTTAAAATGGCTTACGACGTTCGTTCCTCGTCCATCAGCGCCGCTGCCTCACCGGGGTCGAGCTTGACCTGCTCGTAGCGGGCACGGCGGCTGTGCAGTGTCACCAATTCCTCGGCGGAGGTCGGATGCACTGCGGTCGTGGCGTCGAAATCGGCCTTTGTGGCTCCCATTTTAACAGCGATTCCGAGGAGTTGCGCCATCTCGCCGGCATCGTCGCCGAGAATGTGGACGCCCAGCACGCGGTCCGTCTCGCCATCCACGATGATCTTCATGAAGACCTTTTCCGCCCGGCCCGACAGAGTCGCCTTGAGCGGCCGAAACTGCGTCTGGAACACATCGACGACCGCGTGCTTCAACCGCGCCTCGGCCTCGGTGAGGCCGACCGTGCCGAGTTCCGGCGTCGTGAACACCGCGGTCGGAACATTGGAATGATCGATGGCGCGCGCCGTGCCGCTGAAGACCGTATCGGCAAACGCATGGCCTTCGCGGATCGCGACGGGCGTCAGCGCCAGACGGTTCGTCACATCGCCGACGGCGTAGATCGACGGCACCGAGGATTGCGAATAGGGATCGACGCAGACCGCGCCGACGCCATCGAGGCGCACGCCCAGCTTTTCGAGGCCGAGACCGCGGGTGTTCGGATGCCGCCCCGTCGCAAGCAGAACCTGATCGACAACGAGCGTTTCGCCCTTGGCCAAGGTCACGCTGATGGCCTCGCCTTTCTTCTCAAGGCGCGTCGGCATGTTCTCGAATTTAAAGACAATCCCGGTTTCGCTTAATGCGTCGCGCAAAGCCGCGCGCAGATCGTCATCGAAGCCGCGCAGGATGTTCTCGCCACGCAGGGCGATGGTGACTTCGCTGCCGAGGCGGCGCAGCAAGGCGCCGAACTCGACGGCGATATAGCCGCCACCGACGATGAGAATGCGCTTGGGCTGTTGCTTGAGATCGAAGATTTCGTTCGAGGTGATGGCGAGCTCGCGGCCTGGCACGTCCGGCCCGAGAAAGGGCGCCGCGCCGGTCGCGACAAGAATCACCTTGGCCGAGATGGTGCGGCCGTCGGCGAGCAGCCGCACCTTGTGCTCATCCTCGACCAAAGCGCGGCTCTCGATCAGCGTGATGCCGGCCTTTTCGAGATTGGCGCGATAGATGGCCGAAAGACGCGTGATCTCTTTCTCTTTCGCCGCGACGAGCTTCGACCAATCGAAAGCGGCCGAGCCGAGCGTCCAGCCAAAACCTTCCGCATCGGCGAAGGCGTCGGCGAAGCGGCTCGCATAGACCATTAGTTTTTTCGGGACACAGCCGCGGATGACGCAGGTGCCGCCGACGCGAAATTCCTCCGCCAGCATGACTTTCGCGCCATAGCCAGCGGCGATCCGGGCGGCGCGCACGCCGCCGGAGCCGGCGCCGATGATGAAGAGATCGACATCGTAATCCGCCATCAGACCAGGCTCCCATAAACGGTGACGCCCTGCGCCCCGGCAGAGATGACGGCGCTGGCAAGGCCGAGGAACAGCCCGTGTTCGACGACGCCGGGAATGGCGGTCAGCCGCGCCGCGAGATCCTCCGGCGCTGGAATGATTCCGAAGGCGCAATCGAAAATGTAATGGCCGCCATCGGTCACAAAAGGCGCGCCCGAGGCCTCCTTGCGCAAGCGTATTTCGCCGGAGCTGCCAGCCAGTGCGGATTCTCGCGCGATGAGATGGCGCGTCGCCTCGACGCCGAAGCGGTTGACCTCGACCGGCAGCGGAAACTTCCCAAGCGTCTGCACCGCCTTCGAGGAATCGGTGATGACGACCATGCGATTTGAGGCAGCGGCGACGATCTTCTCGCGCAGCAGCGCCCCGCCGCCGCCTTTGATGAGCCGCAGGGCCGGGTCGAATTCATCGGTGCCGTCGACGGTGAGATCGAGGGTCTGCAAAGTGTCGAGATCGGCGAGCGGGATGGCGAGCGATTCGGCCTGGGCGCGCGTACGCTCCGAGGTCGGCACGCCGATGACCTGAAGCCCCTGCGCCACTCTTTCGCCCAGCAAGGCGACAAAATGCGTCGCCGTGCTGCCGGTGCCGAGGCCGAGGCGCATACCGGGCTCGACAAGTTCGAGCGCCTTGGCCGCGGCCTGCCGCTTCAATTCATCCGCATTGCTCATAATGGCCAGCTAGGCTCTCGCCCGCCACGCGTCAACAGGACGGCCCTATTTCGCGAGCGGCGTACAGACGACTTTATCGTTGAGGACGTAGCAGATCGACATCAGGCCGTTGCGCAAATCGACGCGGAACACGCCGCCTTCGCGTTCATGACTCGAGGCGACAAGAGCATAATCGCTCGGTCCCTGGGGACCTGCACCCTGCCCCGGCTCGTAGCAGAGCGTGACGCCGACCGTTCCTTCCTTGAGCCCATATTGGCAGGCGCCGACCTCCCCCGTGGCGCGATCGAGCCGATAGACGCGGTTCAAATCCCGTTCCGGCGCCGCCAGAAAATCGTAATTCCCGGCCAAGGCACCGCCCGCGCCGAGGCTAAACAGGCCAATGGCCAGACAGAGAGCGGCAGGCGGGAAAAATCTCGGCATTGGAGGCTCCGGTTCTGCGAATCGGCCCTATTCTATACCGGTGGCGGTCAAAACTGCGGTCGCCGCGCGCGATGGCGCGAATGCTTGATCCCGCAACGCAAGATGCTTATGCCCTGCCCCATGACCCAACCGCTTCTCGTCTTCGATCTCGATGGCACGCTTGCCGAAACCGCCCCGGACCTCGTCGCAACGCTCAATCAGGTGCTGGCGGAGATCGGTGTTGCGCCTGTGACCTATGAGTCGGCGCGCGCCATGGTCGGCGGCGGCGCCCGGCTGATGATCGAGCGCGCGCTGGCGCATGCCGGGGTTTCGCTGCCCAAGCCGAAGATCGACCAGATGTTCGACGACTTTCTGGTCCATTACAACGCGCATATCGCCGATGCCTCGACGCTCTTTCCCGGCGTTCTCGCGGCGCTCGACCAGTTCGAGGATGCCGGCTGGCGCTTTGCGGTCTGCACCAACAAGATCGCTCAATCCTCCGTTCTTCTCCTGAAAGCCCTCGGCGTCGCCGACCGTTTCGCGGCGATCTGCGGCAAGGACACATTTGCGATGAGCAAGCCGGACGGCCGCGCGCTGCTGATGACGATCGAAAAGGCCGGCGGCCGGCACGACAATGCCGTCATGGTTGGGGATTCGAAGACCGATATCGAAACGGCGCAGAACGCCGGGGTTCCGGTCGTCGCGGTCGATTTCGGCTATTCCGACCATCCGGTGGCGACCTACAAACCCAATCGGGTGATCTCGCATTTCGATGCGTTGTGGGACGCCGTGGCGGATATTGACCGAGGCGCGGCCGTCGGCGGCGTGCGGAAAGCCTCGACATGAGCTGCGGCGGCACGGCTTGACTTGCCCATACCGGGATGCGTAAACCCTCGCGGAACTGAGGGCGCGTAGCTCAGCGGGAGAGCACTCCCTTCACACGGGAGGGGTCACAGGTTCAATCCCTGTCGCGCCCACCATCAAGCCAATCAGTTAAATAAGCCGTTCCGTTAAAAAGACCGCCGGCAAGGGCAGCCGTCTTTTGATCCGATCAGCGGACGAAAGGCGATAGCCCGAATTTGTAGATGTTCGCTGCCGGGCGAGCCGCTTCAACTCACTTCAAGACACTCCGCGCCCTGAGCGCGAAAGGATCCACGTCGTTTGATAGCAGGGCGAACCTGCGGGACGCGGCGATCATCATGCAGGTCACAGACCCAACAAAGATCACACCCGGAAGCGTCTGTGCGTCCTCGCACATTCCATGGCGCTGAACTGCTGAACTCTCGTAGAGCAGCTCTCTGCGCCAACTCCGCGCGCCATATCGTTCTGAGCTGCGACACTTCGACAAGTCATTTTGGTTCCAATGCATCGTTCGATAGGAGCAGCATTATGAAGCCCGGTGACGATTCAACTGAGGATTCGAAAAGCCAAATCCAAAAACCAAGCGATGGAATAAACCGCCGTGCGATTCTTTTATCGGGAACCGCACTCGCCGCCGCGTCAGCACTGGCCTCGGGCGTTCCGCCGGAAGTCGCACGCGCGCAGCAGCCATCGGCCGCGCCATCAGGCAAGCAGCCGAACATTCTCGTTATCATGGGCGATGACGTCGGCTGGTTTAATATCGGTGCCTATCATCAGGGCATCATGTCCGGCAAAACACCCAACCTCGACAAGCTCGCCGCCGAGGGCATGCGCTTCACCGACTATTATGCCGAGGCAAGCTGTACCGCTGGCCGCGCCAATTTCATCACCGGCCAGATTCCACTGCGGACAGGCATGACGACGGTCGGTCAGGCAGGAGCGGATGTCGGCCTGCCGGACCAGGCCATCACGATCGCGACAGTTCTCAAATCGCTCGGCTATGCAACGGGGCAATTCGGCAAAAACCATCTCGGCGACAAGAACAAATATCTGCCGACGCTGCACGGCTTCGACGAATTTTTTGGCTATTTGTATCACCTCGATGCGATGTCGGATCCCTATTGGTTCGACTATCCGCAGGATTGGCTCGACAAATATGGACCGCGCAATCTGGTTCACTGCTACGCGACGGATGTGGACGATCCGACCGAGGAACCGCGTTGGGGTCGCGTCGGGAAGCAGAAAATAACTGACGAAGGCCCGCTCCCTCCCTTCCCGAACATGAGCGCCGATCATCAGTTCTGGCAAAAAGGTCGCCCCGCCAAATACGATATGGAAACCTTCGACGAGGTGCTCGTCGATCACACCAAGGGATTCATGGACAAAGCCAAACAGGACGGCAAACCGTTCTTCATCTGGCACAATACGACGCGCATGCACGTCTTTACGTACCTGTCGGAAAAATATCAGGCGTTGATGAACTACAACAGCAATTACAACGTCGAAGAAGCCGGCATGGCCCAGTTGGACGATTCCGTCGGCGCGTTGTTAAAACATTTGGACGATATCGGCGAAGCCGACAATACGATCGTCGTTTTCACGACGGACAACGGCGCGGAAGTCTTCACCTGGCCCGATGGCGGCATGACGCCATTCCGCGCGACAAAGGGCACAGTATACGAAGGCGGTTTCCGCGTACCGGCGATTATCCGCTGGCCGGGGAAGATAAAACCCGGCTCGGTCGAGAACGGCATCTTTTCAGGTCTCGATTGGCTACCAACTTTTGCGGCCGCGGCCGGCAATCCGAACATCAGCGAGCAATTGCTCGCAGGTGTGCAACTCGGCGAGCGCACCTACAAGAACCATTTGGATGGCTATAATCAAATCGATTTACTTACGGGCAACGGACCCTCGGCGCGGCACGAAATATTCTATTTCGGTGAAGCGCAACTTGGTGCCATCCGCATCGACGATTTCAAGTTCCAGTTCATCCAGCAACCCTTTGGGTGGCCGGGCGAGAAGGTGACGACGGATATGCCCACTATCGTCAATCTTCGGCAGGACCCGTTCGAACGAACGCCGTCCGTCCGCGGCGAGACGCTCAATGATCTGGGCGGCGGCTATATGAACGACTTCCTGGCACGCGAATTCTGGCGCTTCGTGCTTGTGCAGCAGAAGGTTGGGGCCTTGGTCCAGACGGCCATCGAATATCCGCCTATGCAAGCCCCTGCGTCTTTCAATCTCCAGGCCATCAAGGCCAAGATCGACGCGGTGGTGAAGAGTCGCGAAGGACAATAGCTGAAATACGGGCGCGTGCCCCGCGCGCCCGATCCGGCCTCGGGGACGGCGCGCGTCGCGCCGGTCCCCGCATCGGCTGATCGGCCGCAAAGCTACCGCCCGCCCTATCAGGCAGCGGCCTATACAAACTCCCCAACGTCAGAAACTGTCGATAAATTTCACACAAAACTGCCGTGAATGGCATTTCACGTTGTGAATCAACGTATATGAGCGTGGAATAAGCGGTCTGCGGAAGTTGATTCGGCTCGTCTCGACAAAATTGAGCCTTTTTTGTCGCGAATATGCGCGCCATTCAAAGCTTCGTGAAGATTTTCAAGAGCCGGGCTCTTGCGGGCTTATGGCTATAGAGGAGAAATGATGCTTTCGATAAACCGCAAATTGAAATTGAATATTACGAATATCTGCGGCGGCTTCGCTGCAGCTCTCGTCTCCATCACCATTCTGTCGTCTTCCGCGATGGCCTTTACTTGCGACGACGTTCGCGGCCTGAGCCGTGCAGAGCAGGACTATTGGGTGAAGCGGCTCAATATCTCCGTGACGGAGCGGCGCCAGATTTGGGCGGCCTGCTATCGCGATTACCGGCCCGGCCTTCAGTCGGCGCAATTGGTTCGCCGCTAACCGCGCAAGGTCGCCTAAGCGTCCGACGCGGAGCGTGGGCGCTTATCGGCGATCCCCGCGTCGGCCAGGACGGCCGCGAAATCGACCTTCGATAATTGCATCGCCGCCATCGTCCGGCTGTGGACGTTGAGCTTGCGGAAGATCTCGGTGATGTGCGCCTTCACCGTCGTCTCGCCAACGCTCAGTTCATGCGCGATCTGCTTGTTGAGCTTGCCCTGGCGCAGCATCTCGAGCACACGCAATTGCTGCGGCGTCAGCGTTTTGAGGCGCGCGGCGACGCTCGGCCCCTCGCTGGCCGGCGAAGGCGAGTCTGGCGCATACCATTCCGGCACATAGACCATGCCGTTCATGACATTGCGGATGGCCGCGGCGAGTTCCGGCTTGCGCACGGATTTCGGAATGAAGCCCGCGACGCCGCAGGCCAATGCCTCGCCGACGATGCGGCTGTCCTCGAGCCCGGAAACCACCACCACCGGCAAACGTGGGCGCTGCCGCCGCAAGGCGAGAAGCCCTTCGAAACCGCGCGTGCCCGGCATCGTCAGATCGAGCAGCAGCAAATCGATGTTCTCCTCGGTTTCGAGGATTTTTTGCGCCGCTTCGATCGAACTCGCCTCCAAAATCTCCGCGACGGGAAACGCGAGATGGATGGCGTTCTGCAACGCCTCGCGAAACAGCGGGTGATCGTCGACGATTAAAAATCGCTCCAGCATCGTCTGCCCCAATCGCTTGGTTTCCGCAGATATAACATCCGGTACGAGCATTTAAAAAAGTCCCTGTTGGCGCGGCGCCGCGGCGCCCAACCCTCACACCGGCGGGGCATCTGCATCATAAAAGCCGGCACGCCGCGCGCCATTGGACTTTCGGCGTATGCAACAGAGAAAACTACGCCTTCGGGCCGCCTCAGCTCTTCCGTAAAAGATGAGCGATCAGCGAGCGCATCTCAGCCGGCTTCACCGGTTTCAGCATGATCTCGCAACCGGCGCTCAGCACGGCCTTGGCGACTTCCGGTGTGCGATCGGCCGTCACGACGATGGCGGGAAGCCGGGCGCCAAACACCTTGCGGAGCAGGCGCACGGACTTGAGGCCGGTTTCGTGATCGTCGAGATGATAATCCGCGAGAACGATGTCCGGCGCCGGGCCACCCGCGAGATCGCTGGCCTCGCTGAAATTGCGAACGGCGCGCGTCTCGCACCCCCATTGCTTCAGCAGCGTCACCATACCGGCGGCGACGGCGGGATCGTTCTCGACGACAACCACGCGTCCGGACAATTTCACCTGCTGCACCGGCGACTGGCTCGTTCGGCCCGGCTGACGCGCCATTGCGGCGGCCCGTTTCGCGCGCAGGCCGAAGCACGAGCCGCGACCCTCTGCCGAACGCAGGAAAAGCTCGTGGCCAAGCGCGGCACTCATCCGCCGCACGATCGAGAGTCCAAGCCCGAATCCGAGACTTCCGTCGCGCTCGGAGGCTTCGCCGCGTTCGAACTCCTGGAAGATCACTTCCCGCTCGCGCGCGGCGATTCCCGGCCCGGTGTCGTAGACGGCGACACAGGCATCGGCGCCGCGCGGCCGCGCGCAGATCAGCACATGGCCCACGTGCGTGTAGCGCACCGCATTGGCCGCCAGATTCTGAACGATCCGCCGCAGCATGATCGGATCGGACATCACCCACATCCGGGTCGGCCGATAGCGCAGCGAGATCCCCTTCGCAGCAGCGAGCGGCAGCAGGCCGACGACAACGGAATTGAAAATCTCGTTGAGATCGACAGGCTGAATATTTGGCCGCAAGGCGCCGGACTCGAGCCGCGACAGATCGAGAATTGTACGCAGCAGATCCTCGACAATCGACAGCGCATGATCGACCTGTCCAACGAGTTGCTGGCCCGGCAGGCCTTCCTCCATCTCGGCCAGCGCCGACAACGTCAGGCGCGCGGCTTGCAGCGGCTGCAATACGTCGTGTCCGACAGCGGTGAAAAAGCCCGTCTTGATGCGATCGGCGCGCTCGGCGACATCGCGCGCGCGCTTGAGATCGAGGTTGGAGCGCTCCAATTGCGCGAGCGTATCCTTGAGCTCTTCGGTGCGCGCCTTGGCCTCGGCGCCGAGCGCGATCGCTGCCTGGAACAACGAGGACGCGTTTTCCGGCTGGCCCAACGCGCGTTCGACGCGGCGCACGAGCGCGCGATTGACCCTGGTCAGCTTTTCGATGTGCTGATCGGCGGATTCCGCCTCGGCTGTTTGTCTATCGCGCCTGCTAGGATCGACAAAATTCATCATTCGCGCTCAGGGCCGCCGCGACGCCACTCGAACAGCATCAAAAAGCTAAGCAATTTTACAGTTTTGCCCCGAAGTTGTCCATGCGGCCGCTAAATTTCGATGACCAGCACATTCACCGTCGGTTTCTTGCCCCAGACGACGCCGACAGCCGCACGCACCGCCTTTTCGACGGCACCGGAGACGACATCGGCATCGCGGCGCTTTGGCCGCGGCAGGGAATCGAACGTCTGGAAGACTGCGGCGTCGACGATCTCATCAAGGCTGACACCGGCTTCCGTCTTTTCTGGCAGGCCCGTGAGCGCAACATCCGGCACGCCGGCCATTTCGCCCTTCCGATCGATGGCGAGGGCGATCGTCACGACACCGGCGAAGGCGAGCCTCTGGCGCGCTCTGACAGGCTCGCTCTCCAATGGCAGAAGAATGCTGCCGTCCCGCGCGAGCTGGCCATGCGGCACTTCATCGACGATCGCAGGGTCTCCCGGCGCAAGCAGAACCACATCACCATTGCGCGCCTTGACCACCGTCTCGATGCCGCGTTCGGCGGCAAAGAGCGCATGTTCGGCGAGATGAAGCTCTTCGCCGTGCGCGGGAACGACGATCTTCGGACGTACCCATCCATAGAGTTGCGCGACCTCGCCGCGGCGCGGATGGCCCGAGGCGTGAACCAGCCCAGCGCGATCGGTGATGACCTCGATGCCCTGCTTGACGAGATTGTTGATGATGCGGCCGACCTCGCGCTCGTTTCCGGGAATCGTGCGCGAGGAAAAAATCACCGTATCGCCCGGTGAAAGCTTGGCGATCGGATGATCGTCAAGAGCGATCCGCGCCATCGCGGCGCGGCTTTCGCCCTGACTGCCGGTCGCAAGCAGAACCATCTCCTCTCGCCGAAGCGAGGAATAAGATTCACCCGAGAGAAACGGATCGACCCCCTCGAGGAAGCCGCTTTCGCGCGCGACATTGACGACGCGCTCCATCGCGCGGCCGAGAAGCACGACCTTGCGGCCGGCAGCCTTGGCCGCCAGCGCGACGGCGCGAATGCGCGCGACATTGGAGGCGAAAGTCGTGACCACGACGCGCCCGCGCGCCTCGCCGATCACGTCGCGCAACGCCAAAGCGACGTCGGCCTCCGAGGGGCTCACGCCCTCGCGCAGGATATTGGTGGAATCGCAAACAAGCGCGAGCACGCCCTCGTCGCCGATCTCGGTCAGACGGGCGGAATCCGTCGGCAGGCCAAGCCCCGGCTCGGGATCGATCTTCCAATCGCCGGTGTGCAGAACTGTGCCGTGCGGCGTGCGGATCGCGAGCGCGCAGCTTTCGGGGATCGAATGCGCCATGGAGATGAATTCGACATCGAAAGGGTCGAGCTTCAGGCGGCCGCCCTGCTTCACCGTCGAGACGTTGATTTCCGGCGCATTGGCCAGACCTTCGAGGCGCGCTGCCAGAAGCGCCGCGGCGAAGGGCGTCGCGAAGAGCGGACAGCGAAAGCGCGGCCACAGGTCCGCGACCGCGCCGATATGGTCCTCATGCGCATGAGTGATGACGAGACCAACAAGGTCACGTTTGATCTTCTCGACGAAAGCGAGGTCCGGCAGAATGATCTCGATGCCGGCTTTTTCCGGATCGGCGAAGGCGAGGCCGCAATCGACCATCAGCCATTTGCGCTTGCGACGCGGGCCGATGCCATAGAGCGCGACATTCATCCCGATTTCGCCGAGCCCTCCGAGCGCTACAAAGACCAGTTCACTATCAGCCCCGTCCATCCACTCCACCTTGCTCAATGGCCGAGAATCACGTCCCCGGCCTCGATCACGTGAACGCCCTGCGCATCCCGCAGCACCAAGCGCCCATCGGCATCGATTGATTCAAACGTTCCTGCGAATTGCCGCGCTGTCGTCGTTACCTTGATCTCGCCGCCAATTCCCGCAGCAAGCCTTAACCATTCCGCGCGGATTACGTCAAAGCCCTGCTGGAAGAAGCCAAGCCAGTTCGTCATTTCTTCGGAGAGCAGAAGGAAAACATCCTCTGCCCTGTGCCGCGCCGCGCCCGTGTCGATAAAGGCCGCCGCCCTGTAAGGCAAATCCGGCGGGCAGGATTGGCAATTGACGCCGAGGCCGATGACGGCGGCGTAGCCCTGCGCCAGCGCCCGCCCCTCGGCAAGAATCCCCGCCAGTTTGGCGTCATCAAGCAGGATGTCGTTCGGCCATTTGAGCCTGATCCGGGTGCCGTCGGGGCTGAGCCGCCGCAGGGCATGCGCCAAAGCCACTCCGGCGACGAAGCCGAGTTGCGGTGCAGCGCGCGGCGTCACCTCATCGATCAGCAGAAGGCTGGCGTAGAGATTGCCGGGCGGCGATTGCCACTGGCGCCCATGCCGGCCGCGTCCTTTTGTTTGCGCCCGCGCGACGATCCAGGTCCGGTTAGCTGAAGCGCCACCCGCCGCGAGGTCCAGCGCCGCATCGTTGGTCGAGCCTATGGTCTCGAAAGCACGCAGCCGGAAGCCGGCGGCAATGGCCGTTTCGGCAAGAGCGAAGCCCTGAGCCCGGCTTTCCAGGGTCAAAGATCAGAACAGCGTCTTGGCCGCGGCCGCGGTCGCGGCGACGAAGGGCGCCGGATAGGCAAAGAGCAGCAGGACGAAGAGCCCCGCCGCGGCGAGGACGACGCGTAGCGTTGCGGGCGCCTTGTCGAACGCCGCCACCGGCTCGTCGAAATAGATGATCTTGACGACACGCAGATAATAATAGGCCGCGACGACGCTGGTGAGGAAGCCGATGACGGCGAGCCCGTAAAGATGGGCCTGCACCGCGGCGTCGAAAACATAGAATTTGGCGAAGAAACCCGCGAGCGGCGGAACGCCCGCCAGCGAGAACATCAGCATCGACAGATAAAAGGCCATGCTGCCATCGGTGCGCGCGAGGCCGGAAAGATCGCTGATGTTCTCGACCGCTTTACCGTCGATGCGCATCGACAGGATCGCGGCGAAAGTGCCGAGAACCATGACGACATATACGCTGAGATAGAACAGAACGCCGGCGACGCCCGTCTCATTATGCGCGGCAAGACCCACCAGCGCGAAACCGACATGCCCGATCGAGGAATAAGCCATCAGCCGCTTGATGTTCTGCTGGCCGATGGCGGCGAAAGAGCCGAGCACCATCGACAGAATCGACAGGAAGATGATGATTCCTTGCGACTGCGGCGCAACACCCGGGAAAACGCTGATGATGACGCGCACGACAACGGCGAAGGCGGCGACTTTCGGCGCCGAAGCGAAGAAGGCCGTCACCGGAGTCGGCGCACCCTGATAGACGTCGGGCGTCCACATGTGGAAGGGCACGGCGGAAATCTTGAACGCCAGGCCCGCGAGCAGGAAGACGAGACCGAAGATCACCCCGAGCGAGGGCGTGCCGCTCACCGCCGACGCGATGCCGGCGAAGGAGACCGTTCCGGCAAAGCCGTAAAGCAGCGAAGCGCCATAAAGCAGCATGCCCGACGACAGCGCACCGAGGACGAAATATTTGAGCCCAGCCTCGGAGGCTTTCGCGTCGTCGCGATGGAAGGCAGCAACGACGTAAAGCGCAAGCGACATCAATTCGAGGCCGAGATAAAGCGCGATGAGACCATCGGCTGAAATCAACATGGACATGCCGAGGGTCGACAGCAGTACGAGCACCGGAAACTCGAACTTGTTGATCTTCTCCCGCACCAGAAAATTATGCGCGATCAGCAATGTGACGATCGAGCCGGCGTAGCAGAGCCCCTTCGCGAAGCGGCCAAAGCCATCGTCGATGAAGGCACCGCCAAATAGCACAGCATTCGACCTGCCGCTGAAAAGCGACAGCAGCGCAAGGCCGAGGATGCCGACGGCAAGCTCGGTGATCAAAAGCTCCGCCCGCGGCCGCAGAGCGCCGATCAATATGAGGATGAGAACGCCAAGCGCGAGGATCGTCTCCGGAAGACTGTGGGCGAGCGCGAAAAGAATGCCGAAAGTGCTCATTCGGAGAAACCTGCCAGTTGCAGCACCGCGGGATGCAGCGACGCCAAGCGCGCGCCGGCGCTGTGAATGAGGCTCGCGACCGAACTGGCCGAGCTGTCAAGAATCGGCGCTGGATGCACGCCATAATAGAGGACGAGCAGGATCAAAGGCGCCAGCACGACAATCTCGCGCGGCGAGAGATCGAGAATGTTCTGCAGGCTCGTCTTGTCGAGCACACCGAAGATGACGCGGCGATAGAGATAAAGCGCATAAGCCGCCGAAAGGATCGTCCCCAAAGCCGCGAAGGCCGCCACCCACGTGTTGACGCGGAAGACGCCGAGCATGGTGAGGAATTCGCCGATGAAGCCAGAGGTGCCCGGTAGCCCGATATTGGCCATGGTGAAAATCATGAACGCGACCGCATAGAGCGGCATCCGCTCCACGAGGCCGCCATAGGCGGCGATCTCGCGGGTGTGCATCCGGTCGTAAACGACGCCGACGCAGAGGAATAGCGCGGCGGAGACGAGGCCGTGCGAGATCATCAGAAAGATCGCGCCCTCGATGCCCTGCTGTGTCATCGAGAACAGACCGATCGTGACGAAACCCATATGCGCGATCGACGAATAGGCGATGAGCTTCTTCATATCGGTCTGCACCAGCGCGACAAGCGAGGTGTAGATGATCGCGATCACCGACAGCGCATAGATGAGCGGCGCGAAATAGACCGAAGCATCGGCAAACATCGGCAGCGAGAAACGTAGGAAGCCGTATCCGCCCATCTTCAGGAGCACGCCGGCAAGGATCACCGAGCCGGCCGTCGGCGCCTCGACATGCGCATCCGGCAGCCAGGTATGGACCGGCCACATCGGCATCTTCACCGCGAAAGAGGCGAAGAAGGCGAGCCACAGCCATTTCTGCATCGAGGCCGGGAAATCGGTCTTCAGCAGGACGGTGATGTCCGTCGTATGGGCATAGGTATACATCGCCAGGATGGCGACGAGCATCAACAGCGAGCCGAGCAGCGTATAGAGGAAGAACTTGAACGCAGCGTAGACGCGCCTCTTGCCGCCCCAGATGCCGATGATGAGAAACATCGGGATGAGGCCGCCCTCGAAGAACAGATAAAAGAGAACGAGATCCAGCGCGCAGAACACGCCGACCATCAGCGTCTCCAGCACGAGGAAGGCGATCATATATTCCTTCACCCGGTTCTGGATCGACTGCCACGAGGCCAGGATGCAGAACGGCATGAGGAACGTGGTCAGCACGACGAAGGGCGCCGAAAGCCCGTCGAGACCGAGCTTGTAGACGAGACCGCCGCCGAACCAGTGTTTCTCCTCGACGAGTTGGAAGGCCGAAGAGCTGAGATCGAGCCGCGCATAGACGACTAGCGAAAGCACGAAGGTGATGAGCGTTGTCGCTAGCGCCGCCCAGCGCGCGTTCGCCTTCGCCGCCTCGTCGTCGCCACGCAGCGTAAGGATAAAGGCGACGCCGACCAGCGGCAGAAAAGTGAGCCCGGTGAGAATGCCGAAACCGAACATCAGCGCAGGCTCCCAACGAGATAATAAGTGATGAGCGCCGCGACGCCGATCAGCATGGCGAAGGCATAATGATAGAGATAGCCGGTCTGGAGCCGCACGACACTCTTGGTCACGTCGACAACGCGCGCCGCGACGCCGTCCGGCCCGAGCCTATCGATGATGTTCTGATCGCCGCCCTTCCAGAACAGATTGCCGAGCCAGAAGGCCGGCTTCACGAAGATGCGGTCATAAAGCTCGTCGAAATACCATTTGTTGAGCAGGAAGCGGTAAAGCCCCGGCAGCGCATCCGCCCATTTCTGCGCCGTGCCCGGTGCGAGAATATAGACATAAAGCGCGACGAAGAACCCGCCGACCATCATCAGTGTGGGGGCCAGGCTCACCAGCGGCGGCACATGCTCCATCGCTTCGAGAATGTGGTTCGCCGGGCCATAGAAGAGCGACGACTTCCAGAACGCATCAGCTCCGCTGCCGATGAAATAATGTTTGAAGACGAGGCCGGCTGCCAGCGCGCCGAGCGCCAGAACATAAAGCGGGATCATCATCACCACGGGCGATTCATGCGGATCGAGCGCATGGGCATGATCGCCGTGCGCGTCATGCCCGTGATCATCATGGCCGTGTGCGTGATCATCATGCGCATGGTCGTGGGCGGCCTCTTCGTGCGCTGCCTGCCAATGCGCCGGACCGAAGAAGGTCATGAACACGAGCCGCCAGGAATAGAAGGACGTGAGCCCCGCCGCGATTGTGACGAGAATGAAGGCATAGGTCGCCGTCCAGCCATGCCCCGCGTAGGACGCCTCGATGATCGCGTCCTTCGAGAAATAACCGGCGGTCAGCGGGAAGCCCGTCAGTGCCAGAGTGCCGACAAGCATCATGAGGAAAGTCGCGGGGATTTTCCGCGCCAGCCCGCCCATCTTGCGCATGTCCTGCTCGTGATGCATCGCGACGATGACCGAGCCAGCGCCGAGGAAGAGAAGCGCCTTGAAGAAAGCATGCGTGAAGAGGTGGAAGATGCCGAGGGAATACCCGCCGACGCCGAGACCGACGAACATATAGCCAAGCTGCGAACAGGTCGAATAGGCGATGACGCGCTTGATATCGTTCTGCACGAGGCCGACGGTCGCCGCGAAAAAGGCCGTCGTGCCACCGATGAAAGTGACGAAGCTAAGCGCCTCCGGCGATTGCTCGAATAAGGGCGAGAGGCGCGCGACCATGAAGACGCCAGCCGTCACCATCGTCGCCGCATGGATCAAGGCCGAGACGGGCGTCGGGCCTTCCATCGCGTCCGGCAGCCAGGTGTGCAGCAGGAATTGCGCCGATTTGCCCATCGCGCCCATGAAGAGCAGCAGGCAGGTGACCGTCAGCGCATCGAAATCGCCGCCGAACACGTGAATGGTCTTGTGGGCGAGGCCCGGCGCCGCGGCGAAGATCGGATCGAAAGCGACCGAATTGGTCAGGACGAAAACGAGGAAAATACCAAGTGTAAAGCCGAAGTCGCCAACACGATTGACGACGAAAGCCTTGATCGCCGCCGCATTGGCCGAGGGCTTCTGATACCAGAAGCCGATGAGCAGATAGGAGGCGAGACCGACGCCCTCCCAGCCGAAAAACATCTGTACCAGATTGTCGGACGTCACCAGCATGAGCATGGCGAAGGTGAAGAGCGACAGATAGGCGAAGAAACGCGGCCGCGAGGGATCCTCGTTCATGTAGCCGATCGAGTAGAGATGGACGAGCGCGGATACGGTCGTCACGACGACCAGCATGACAGCGGTCAGCGTATCGACGCGCATCGCCCATTCGACATGCAGCGAGCCTGAATTGAACCAGTTCGTGATAAGATCGATCGAACTCGGGGTCTGCCCGGAGAGAAAGCCGACGAAGGTCACCCAGGCCAGCGCCGCCGCGACGAACAGCAGGCTCGTCGTGATGAGCTCGGAGGGGCGCGGCCCGATGAAACGGCCGAAAAGGCCGGCGATGAGGAAGCCCGCAAGCGGAAGAAAGACGATCGCCTGATACATCCGGCTCAGCCCTTCATCAGGTTGATGTCTTCAACCGCGATGGTGCCGCGGTTGCGATAATAGGTCACGAGAATGGCGAGGCCGATCGCCGCCTCGGCCGCCGCGACCGTCAGCACGAAGAGCGCGAAGACCTGGCCGGTGAGATCGCCGAGAAAGGCCGAGAAAGCGACGAGGTTGATGTTGACCGACAGCAGGATCAGCTCGACCGACATCAGGATGACGATGATGTTCTTGCGGTTGACGATGATGCCGGCGATGCCGAGCGTGAACAGGATCGCTGCGACGACGAGATAATGACCAAGCGCGATCTGCATCCTACACCCCCGCCCGCGAAGGCTGTTTCTTCAGCTCGACGGCCGTGACGGCCGTGCGCGCGTTCTGCTCGGCGATATTCTGGCGCTTCACGCCCGCCTTATGTTGCAGGGTGAGCACGATGGCGCCGATCATGGCCGTCAGCAGCACGAGGCCGGACGCCTCGAACAGATAGGCATATTGCGTGTAAAGGACGTGTCCGAGCGCCGCCGTGTTGGTGAGGCCGTGCGGCGTCGGCGATTGCGTCTGCGTCAGCGCGCCGGCGCTGAGGCGCCAGGCCGCAACGCAAAAGGCGAGTTCGACAAGGACGATGCCGCCGATGGTCACGCCGAAGGGCAGATTGCGTTGAAAGCCCTGCTTCAATTCGGCGAAATCGACATCGAGCATCATGACGACGAAGAGGAAAAGCACCGCCACCGCACCGACATAGACTATGACGAGGATCATCGCCAAAAATTCCGCGCCGAGCAGCAGGAAAAGCCCGGCCGCATTGACGAAGGCGAGGATGAGAAACAGGACCGAATGAACCGGATTGCGCGCCGTGATCACCATGAAAGCCGAAGCGATCATGATCGCGGAAAAAAGATAAAAGAAGAAGGTGACAGTGCTCATGGCGCCGCGTGGCCCCCGCTTGGCTGATGGATCGCCATGATGTCGTCCCCCCTCATTGCCCGCATCGCCTTACCGATAGGGCGCGTCAAGCGCGATATTGCGGGCAATCTCGCGTTCCCAGCGGTCGCCGTTCGCCAATAGCCGCACCTTGTCGAAATAAAGCTCTTCGCGCGTCTCGACGGAATATTCGGCGTTCGGCCCCTCGACGATCGCATCCACCGGGCAGGCCTCCTGGCAGAAGCCGCAATAGATGCATTTCACCATGTCGATATCGTAGCGCGTCGTGCGCCGCGTGCCGTCGTTGCGGCGCGGCCCCGCCTCGATTGTAATGGCCTGAGCCGGGCAGATCGCCTCGCAGAGCTTGCAGGCGATGCAGCGTTCCTCGCCGTTCGGATAGCGGCGCAGCGCATGCTCACCGCGATAGCGCGGCGATTGCGGATTCTTTTCGTGCGGATAGTTGAGCGTCGCCTTCGGCTTGAAGAAATAGCGCATCGACAGGAAGAAGGCGCCGACGAACTCCTTCAGCAAAAGCGATTTGGCGGCGGTTTCGATTTTCATCGCGTCACCTCACTGCGCCATGCTGCCGCCCCAGCCCGTAAGCTGGAGCACAGCGGCGACAAGAACCACCATGAACAGGGAGATCGGCAGGAACACCTTCCAGCCGAGCCGCATGAGCTGATCGTAGCGATAGCGCGGCACGAAGGCCTTTACCATCGCAATCATGAAGAAGAAAAAGCAGACCTTCAGAACGAACCAGATCGGCCCCGGAATCCAGGTGAAGGGCGGCAACGGGACCGGCGACAGCCAACCCCCGAGGAAGAGGATCGTCCCCAGCGCGGACATGGTGATGATCGCCACATATTCGGCGAGCATGAAGAGCAGGTAGCCAGACGAGGAATATTCGACCATGAAGCCGGCGACGAGCTCCGACTCCGCCTCGACGAGATCGAAGGGCGGCCGGTTGGTCTCCGCCAAAGCCGAGACGAAGAAGATCACGAACATCGGCAGCAGCGGCAGCCAATACCAGCCGAGAAGGCCGAAGCGCGTGTTCTGCGCCTTGACGATATCCTCGAGATTCAGCGAGCCGACGCAGAGCAGAACCGTGACGAGCACGAAGCCGATCGAAACTTCGTAGGAGACCATCTGCGCCGCGGAACGCAACGCCGAGAGAAACGGATATTTCGAATTCGACGCCCAGCCGCCCATGATGATGCCATAGACGGAGAGCGACGAGATCGCGAAGATATAGAGAATGCCAACGTTGATGTTGGCGACACTCCAGCCTTTCGCGATGGGGATGACCGCCCAGGCGGCGAGTGCCAGAAAGCCGGTGATGACCGGCGCAAGAACGAAGAGGCCCTTGTTCGCGCCATCCGGAATGATCGGTTCCTTCAGCACGAATTTGATCAAGTCGGCGAAGCTCTGCCACAGGCCCCAGGGGCCGACGACATTCGGCCCGCGCCGCAATTGCACCGCCGCCCAGACCTTGCGGTCGGCGTAGATGATGTAGGCGACGAAGATCAGCAGAACGACGAGCAGGACGACGCTCTTCAGAAGGGTCAGCAGAAGCGGCAGAATTTCAGCCATCGTCGATTCTACTCCGCCGCCTGTTTCAGTTCGCCGCGCGAGAGCGCCGAACATTCAGCCATGACAGCCGAGGCCCGCGCGATCGGATTGGTCAAATAGAAATCCTCGACCGCCGGGGCGAAAGGCGCATCGCTTATCGCCGCGCCGCCGTCGCCGATCTTGCCAATATCCGCCGGATCGCCGGGAAGGATGGCGTCGATCTTGGCGAAGAGCGGATAGTCGGCAAAGAGCTTCTGCCGCAGCGCGTGCAGCGAATCGAACGGCAAGGTCTCGCCGATGACGGCCGAAAGCGCCCGCAGGATCGCCCAATCCTCACGCGCATCGCCGGGCGGAAAATTGGCCCGCTCGGCGAGTTGAACGCGGCCTTCTGTATTGACGTAAAGACCCGGCTTCTCCGTATAGGTCGCGCCCGGCAGGATGACATCGGCGCGATGCGCGCCGCGGTCGCCATGCGTGCCCTGATAGATCACGAAAGCGCCCGGCGCGATATCGACCTCGTCGGCGCCGAGATTGAACAGAACATCGAGCGCGCCGGCCTTGGCCATGCTCTGCGCATCGAGGCCGCCTTCGCCCGGCACGAAGCCAAGATCGAGCGCGCCCACGCGGGCTGCCGCGGTATGCAGCACGCCAAAACCTGTCCAGCCCGGCTTGATGCAGCCCAGCGAGACGGCGGCCTTGGCCGCCTGGGCGAGGATCGCCTGCCCGTCCGGCCGCGCCAAGGCGCCCTGACCGACAAGCAGCAGCGGCCGCTCCTTCTGCGCCGGGGGATGATCGACAAAACGCGCCAGGCTCTCCGGCCCGGCGCCGAGATAATTGTAGTCGTAGGTCAGATCGGCCTTCTCGCCGATCACGCCGACAAGCAGATTGCCCTTGAGCCAGCGTTTGCGGATGCGGGCATTGAGAACCGGCGATTCCTTGCGCGGATTTGAGCCGATGATCATGATCGCATCGGCTTCGTCGATGCCGGCAATGGCCGGATTGAAAATATAGCTGGCGCGGCCGAATTTCGGATCGAGCTTCGCGCCGTCCTGGCGGCTGTCGAGCGAGGTGCTGCCGAGGCTCTGGATCAAAAGCTTCAGCGCGAAGATTTCTTCCACTGCCGCGAGATCGCCGGCGAGGGCGCCAACGCGGTCGGCCGGCGCGGCTTTAAGCTTGGCAGCAATGGCGGCGAAGGCTTCCTGCCAAGTGGCCGGGCGCAGCCTGCCGTTCTCGCGCAGATAGGGCCGGTCGAGCCGCCGGGTCTTGAGCCCGTCAACGACCTGCCGTGTCTTGTCGGAAATCCATTCCTCGTTCACCGCATCATTGAGACGCGGCAGGATGCGCATGACTTCGCGCCCGCGCGTATCGACGCGGATCGCCGAGCCAAGTGCGTCCATCACATCGACCGACTCGGTCTTGGCCAGTTCCCACGGCCGCGCCTTGAACGCATAAGGCTTCGGCAGCAGCGCGCCGACGGGACAGAGATCGGCGACATTGCCCTGCAGTTCGGAGTGCATCGCGGTTTCGAGATAGGTCGTGATCTCCATATCCTCGCCGCGGCCAATGGCGCCCATATCACCCGTGCCGGCAACCTCCGCGGTGAAACGGACGCAGCGCGTGCAATGGATGCAGCGGTTCATCGAGGTCTTGACCAGCGGACCGATATATTTGTCCTCGACCGCCCGCTTGTTCTCCGCGTAGCGCGATCCGGAAAAACCGAAGGCGACTGCCTGATCCTGCAGATCGCATTCGCCGCCCTGATCGCAGATCGGGCAATCGAGCGGATGGTTGATGAGCAGAAATTCCATCACGCCGTGGCGGGCCTTTTTCACCATCGGCGAATTGGTGAAGACGACCGGCGGCTCGCCGTTCGGACCCGGACGCAGATCGCGCACCGCCATGGCGCAGGAGGCGACCGGCTTCGGCGGACCGCCCTTCGCCTCGACAAGACACATGCGGCAATTGCCGGCGATCGACAGCCGCTCGTGGAAACAGAAGCGTGGAATCTCGGCGCCGGCCGCCTCGCATGCCTGAAGCAGCGTATATTCCGGCGGCACTTCGACCTCGATGCCGTCGACGATCAGCTTGCTGAGCTTGCCCGGTTCCGCCATCGCCCCTACTCCGCCGCCGCGCTGAGCCCGGCCACGGGCTCGGAATGCGGATTGGCCGCATAATCGTCGATCTTCTTTTCGATCTCGTGGCGGAAATGCCGGATCAAGCCCTGCACCGGCCAGGCCGCCGCATCACCGAGCGCGCAGATCGTATGGCCCTCGATCTCCGTCGACACTTCGAGCAGAAGATCGATCTCGCGCTTCTGCGCCCGGCCTTCGCTCATGCGGGTCAGCACACGCCACATCCAGCCCGTGCCTTCCCGGCAAGGCGTGCACTGGCCGCAGCTCTCGTGCTTGTAGAAATAGCTGATGCGGGTGATGGCGCGGACGATGTCGGTCGACTTGTCCATCACGATCACCGCCGCCGTGCCGAGCGCGGACTTCAGATTGCGCAAAGTATCGAAATCCATCGCCGCGTCGGCGATCTCATGCGCCGGAACGACCGGCACCGAGGAGCCGCCGGGGATGACGGCCAAAAGATTATCCCAGCCGCCACGGATGCCGCCGCAATGGCGATCAATCAGCTCACGGAACGGAATTGACATCGCCTCTTCGACATTGCACGGCCTGTTGACGTGGCCGGAGATGCAGAAAAGCTTCGTGCCTTTGTTGTTCTCGGCGCCGAAGCTGGAGAACCAGGCAGCGCCGCGGCGCAGGATCGCCGGTGCGACGGCGATCGATTCGACATTGTTGACCGTCGTCGGATGACCGTAGAGGCCCATATTGGCCGGGAACGGCGGCTTCATCCGCGGCATTCCCTTCTTGCCTTCGAGCGATTCAAGCAGCGCGCTTTCCTCGCCGCAGATATAGGCGCCGGCGCCGTGATGAACGTAAATGTCGAAGGGCCAGCCGTGGACATTGTCCTTGCCGACGAGCTTGGCCGCATAGGCTTGCTCGATCGCCGCCTGCACGCGGGCATATTCGAGCCGGTATTCGCCACGGATGTAGATATAGCAGGCATGTGCCTGCATGGCGAAGGAGGCGATGAGGCAACCTTCGATCAGAAGATGCGGGTCGTTGCGCAGGATCTCGCGATCCTTGCAGGTGCCAGGCTCGGATTCATCCGCGTTGACGACAAGATAGGACGGCCGCGCCGGGTCCGGCTTCGGCATGAAGGACCATTTGAGGCCGGTCGGAAAGCCGGCGCCGCCGCGCCCGCGCAGGCCCGAGGCCTTCATCTCGTTGATGACCCAGTCCCTGCCCTTGTCGATGATGGCTTTGGTATTGTCCCAACCGCCGCGCGCCTGCGCGCCCTTCAGACGCCAGTCGCCGAAGCCGTAGAGATTGAGGAAGATGCGATCCTTGTCTTCGAGCATCGCCAAGCCTCAATTGTCATCGCGGCGCGCAAGCACCGTGGATTCGGATTGCGGACCGCTCAACCCGTTGACGCCGTAAAGGCTCGTCAACGACGTCAGCCCGCCGGCCGGCTCCGAGGTTCTACGCCCGGTTTGCGACCCGATCTTGACCGGACGGCCGGCCGCGAGAGCGTCGAGCAGCGTGTTGAAATTCTCTTCAGTCAGATCTTCGTAATAATCGTCGTTGATCTGCACCATCGGCGCGTTGCAGCAGGCGCCGAGACATTCGACTTCGAGCCAGGAGAACAGCCCATCCGCCGTCACATGCCCTTGCGGACCAATGCGGCTCTCCAGCACGTTCTTGATCACATTCGCGCCGGCGAGGACACAGGGTGTCGTACCGCAGAACTGGATGAAATATTTGCCGACCGGCGCGAGATTGAACATCGTGTAGAAGGTCGCGACCTCGAGCACCCGGATCGGCGCCATGCCGAGCTTGGCCGCGACATTCTCGATCGCCGGCTTCGGCAGCCAGCCGTCATGTTGCTTCTGCGCCAGCCAGAGAAGCGCAATCACCGCCGAGGCCTGGCGATCGGGCGGATATTTGGCGATTTCCTTGGCACACAGAGCCTCGTTCTCCGGCGTGAAGGCGAAGCTGTCTGGCTGCACTTCGGCGAGACGGCGGACTGTCATGACGATTATTCCGCTATGCTCGATGTCGACGACGCGATGATCATTGGATGGACCTGATCCTTTCTTCCCAGAACGCGCTCTTGGTGGCAAAAACATTATAGCCGATGGCGCGGTTGACCTTGATGCGGTCGAGAATCAAAAGATCGTCCAGCGGCACGTAGCGCGCGCAAGCCGGATCGAAGACGAAGACGCGGCAGGCGGCATCGTTCAGCAGATAACGCGAAACCACGTGGTCGCGGTCTCCGCCGTGTTCCTCCAGAATGAGGATCGTATCGCTCTCAAGAAGATGCTCGCAGCCCTTGACCGCATCGATCTCCAAGCCCTCGACGTCAAGCTTGATGACAAGCGGATGCTCCGGCGAGATGATCCCCTGCTCTACGAGGCCATCGAGCGACACCATATCCACGCTCTCGCCGGCGTCGGCATCACGGTCCGAATCCAGCTCGACATGGAACGCCTCATGTTTCGCGCCTTTGAGCCGGACGCGGCTCCCGTTCGCGGAACCGATGGCACAGTGCAGAATCTTGAAACGACGGCCGTTCAGCTCGGCGTTGCGGGTCAACCACGCGACATTCGCGGATGCAGCTTCAATGGCCGTCGCCGCATGATTGCCGAATGGACGGCTCGACACCAGCACCGACCAGAAGCCGTAGTTCGCCCCGCCATCGACGAAGTGATAATCGACATCGGCGACGTTTCTGAGGAAGCGTGCGATCTCGTCTTCATAAATGAAGTTCCGATCGACCAGCCAGCTCCAGTAGGAATCAGCGAACGGAACGATAAAACGGGCGTCCTCGCCAAGCAGAACGATCATATCGCGCGGCTTCAGCATCGATGAAATGACGCGCACGCCGATCGAGAACCCACGAATGTTGAACCGCAGGCAGATCTTCGCACCCGCCTGAAGCGCGAGCATCGCACCGCGCTCGGCTGGCGTCGCGCCCTCAAGATGGCCAGTGGCACGATCGAAGATGATCGGTTGCTGCTGGTTCATCGATCGACCTCGCCGAACACGATATCGATCGAGCCGAGGATGGCGCTGACATCCGCGAGCATCGTCTTGCGGCAGAGGAAATCCATCGCCTGAAGATGCGCAAAGCCCGGCGCGCGAATCTTGCAGCGATAGGGTTTGTTGGTGCCGTCGGAGACGAGATAGACGCCAAATTCGCCCTTCGGCGCCTCGACCGCGGCATAGACTTCGCCGGCCGGAACGTGGACGCCCTCGGTATAGAGTTTGAAATGATGGATCAGGGATTCCATCGAGCGTTTCATCTCCGCCCGGCTCGGCGGCGCGACCTTGCCCTTCACATGCACCGGTCCTTGCCCGGTCGGCGAGGAAAGCTTCTCGACGCATTGTTTCATGATCTTGGTGGCTTCGCGCATCTCCTCCATGCGGATGACCTGGCGATCGTAATTGTCGCCGTGCAGCCCGACGGGAATGTCGAAGTCCATTTCCTCGTAACATTCATAGGGCTGCGCCTTGCGCAAATCCCATGGTGCGCCGGAGCCGCGCACCATCACACCGGAAAAGCCCCAGCGCCAACAATCTTCGAGGCTCACTACGCCGATATCGACATTGCGCTGCTTGAAGATGCGGTTCTCGATGAAAAGCTCCTGCAGATCGTCGAGCACCTTGAGAAACGGATCGCACCAGGCGCCGATATCCGCGATAAGCTCCGGCGGCAGATCCTGGTGCACGCCGCCCGGACGGAAATAGGCCGCGTGCATGCGCGAGCCGGACGCCCGCTCATAAAAGACCATGAGCTTCTCGCGTTCCTCGAAGCCCCAGAGCGGCGGCGTCAGTGCGCCGACGTCCATCGCCTGCGTCGTGACGTTGAGAAGATGCGAGAGTATGCGGCCGATCTCGGAATAGAGCACGCGGATCAATTGCGCCCGGCGCGGCACCTCGACGCCGAGCAGCCTTTCGACCGCCAGACAGAAGGCGTGCTCCTGATTCATCGGCGCGACATAATCCAACCGGTCGAAATAAGGCACGTTCTGGAGATAGGTGCGCGCCTCAATCAGCTTCTCGGTACCGCGATGAAGCAGGCCGATATGCGGGTCGACGCGCTCGACGATCTCGCCATCGAGCTCGAGCACAAGCCGCAGAACGCCGTGCGCCGCCGGATGCTGCGGGCCGAAATTGATCGAGAAGTTGCGGACGTTCTGATCGGTCATTGCGGCTTGACTTGCGGGGCTGGGGCGGACGGCTCTTTGCTCGCCTTTTCATCGCCGGGGAGCACGTAATCCACCGCGCCCTCCCACGGCGAGAGAAAATCGAAGCTGCGGAATTCTTGCCGCAGATTGACCGGCTCATAGACGACGCGCTTCTCGGCATCGTCATAGCGAACCTCGACATAGCCGGTCATCGGGAAATCCTTGCGCAGCGGATGCCCCTCGAAACCGTAGTCGGTCAGGATACGGCGCAGATCGGGATGGCCCGAAAACAGGATGCCGAAAAGATCGTAGGTCTCGCGCTCATACCAGTTGGCGGCGGGGTAAAGCGCCGTGAGCGAGGGCACCGGCACGTCCTCGTCGGTCGCGACCTTGACCCGAATCCGCCGGTTGTACTTCGGCGACAGAAGATGGACGACGACATCGAAGCGCGGCACCCGCGTCGGGTAGTCGACGGCGGTGAGATCGATGAAGGAGATGAAGAGACACGACGGGTCGTCGCGCAGATAGCGCACCGTCTCGATCAGGCGCTCCAGCGCGACATCGAGCGTGAGTTCGCCATAGGCGTAAGTGCTGGCAGCGACGGCGCCGGGGAGCGCGGCGGCAATCGCAGTCCCGAGGGCTTCAAGCTCATCGCTCATCCGCGCAATCCTTCCGCCTAGCGCTCGATCGTACCCGTGCGGCGTATCTTTTTCTGGAGCAAAAGAACGCCGTAGAGGAGCGCCTCAGCCGACGGGGGACAGCCCGGCACATAAATATCGACGGGCACGATCCGATCGCAACCGCGCACCACCGAATAGGAATAATGGTAATAGCCGCCGCCGTTGGCGCAGGAGCCCATCGAGATGACGTAACGCGGCTCCGGCATCTGGTCGTAGACCTTGCGCAAGGCCGGGGCCATCTTGTTGGTCAGCGTGCCCGCCACGATCATCACGTCGCTCTGCCGCGGCGACGCGCGCGGCGCGAAGCCGAACCGCTCGATATCGTAGCGCGGCATCGACACCTGCATCATCTCGACCGCGCAGCAGGCGAGGCCGAAGGTCATCCACATCAGCGAGCCCGTGCGCGCCCAGGTGATCAACGCGTCGGCGCTCGTCACCAGCATGCCCTTGTCGGCAAGCTCGTTGCTGATGGCGAGAAAGGTCGGATCATCCGCGCGCACCGGCCTGCCGGTCGCGGGATGGACGAGCGTTCCGGAGCCGGTGCCGGTCTCGACGGAAGCGTTCAATCCCATTCCAGGGCTCCCTTCTTCCACTCGTAGACGAAGCCGATCGTCAGCACCCCGAGGAAGATCATGACGGCCCAAAAGGCCGCCGCGCCAACCGCCTTGAACGCAAGAGCCCAGGGAAACAGGAAGGCAACTTCGAGATCGAAGATGATGAAGAGCAGAGAAACGAGGTAAAAGCGGATATCGAATTTCATCCGCGCATCGTCAAACGCATTGAAGCCGCACTCGTAGGCGGAAAGCTTTTCGCTATCTGGCGCCTTGAAGGCTAGCAAAAATGGCGCCACCGCCAGGGCCCCGCTGATGACCGCCGCAACGGCCATGAAGATGACGAGCGGCAGATATTGGCTGAGCAGGTTTGGCATGGTCGAACTAGCCTAGGTAGATAGGCTGGAAGACTTCTAGTTCCAGTCTGGCGTTCCCTACCGCAGTGCAATCTGAGACGCAAGCGTACGGCGGTCACAAGCCAATGGTTTTCTGCATTTGGTTTCAGAGCCGACCGCCCGGCGCCCTCCCGGTTCGGGAAAATCTCCATAGCTACAAGCATTTCAATGCCTTGAAGGCTATCCGCCAAACTCAGCCGGATCGGCACGTGAAGGCGGCAACGCAAGGCGCGCCGGAAGCCGGAATTTTGCAGAGCAAGAACGCGACTTCCCCACGCGCAGCTCCGGCGCACGTTTGCGTCAGGCTGGAGCCGGATTAAACAGCTGGCACGTTCCGCGTGACGTCCTTGATCACTTTGCTGGCTTCCGCGCCGTAATCGTCGAAAGCACCGCGCACGAAGCTCGAATGCACTTCGATGATTTCGGGCACCGAACCGCAGCTCTGCAACTTGCCGAAATAGTCGCTGTGTGCGCGGAGCCGGTGCGCGGCGAAGCGCAGGGATTCGGACGCCACGACAACCGGCCATTCGACCAAGGTCTGCCGCCACACTTCCTGAAACGGCGAAGCCGCCGCCAAAAACTTGTTCTGCGCGTTGTGAATTTCAGAGCCGATAGCCTGCGTTTCCATAACATCCTCCATCGGGCGCAATATTCTGCACGTTTGGATCGCGGATAGTTGGATTGCGAATAACAAGGCTGCGGGGCTGTGCCATCAGCGTGGCAGCTTAGCCCTCGCTTCAACGCCTGTTGCTTTATTCTACGCTGAGAATTTAACTCGTCTACAAGCGAGCATATTCAAGCGATGTGACAAAAAATTCACTTCGCAAACTTGACCGCACTCTTTGGAACATCCCGCATGAAAGCTATGGTCCTGCACAAGATCGGTGCCCCGCTCGTCTACGAAGACTTGCCTGATCCGCAGCCCGCCGCCGGACAGATTCGCGTGCGTGTCAGCGCCTGCGGCGTCTGCCGCACCGATCTCCATGTCGTCGACGGAGAATTGCCAAATCCGCAAGTGCCGATCGTTCCCGGACACGAGATTGTCGGACGGATCGATGCGATCGGCCCCAATGTGAGCGGCCTCAGCCTCGGCGAGCGCGTCGGCATCCCCTGGCTTGGCCATACCTGCGGCCATTGTCCCTATTGCCTGAGCGGACGGGAGAACCTCTGCGACGAACCGATCTTCACCGGCTACACGCGCAACGGGGGCTTTGCGACCCATGCGGTCGCCGATGCCCATTATACCTTTCCGCTCGGCGAGCATGGCTCGGATCAGGAACTGGCGCCCTTGCTCTGTGCCGGCCTCATCGGCTGGCGTTCCTACGTCATGGCCGGCGAAGGCGAGACACTGGGGCTTTATGGCTTCGGCGCAGCGGCGCATATCATCGCGCAAGTGGCGATAAAACTCGGCCGACGGATTTTTGCCTTCACCAGCCCCGGCGATAGCGCGACGCAGGATTTCGCGCGCAGCCTCGGCGCCGTCTGGGCGGGTGGTTCGGACCAACCCCCGCCGGAAAAGCTCGACGCGGCGATCATCTATGCGCCCGTCGGCCCGCTTGTGCCGCTGGCGCTGGCCGCGGTGAAGAAAGGCGGCACCGTCGTCTGCGCCGGAATCCACATGAGCAATATTCCGGAGTTCCCCTACGATCTCTTGTGGGAGGAGCGGAAGCTGTTTTCCGTCGCCAACCTCACGCGCCAGGACGGGCTGGATTTTCTGAAAATCGCGGCGGGCGCGGGCATCAAGACTTACACGACCGCCTACCCTCTCGATCACGCCAACGAGGCGCTGGCGGACCTGCGCCACGGGCGGCTGCATGGCGCCGCCGTCCTCATCCCGCCGCAGGAAGCCTGAGCGCCGCGCGCGCGGCCTCCGCGAGCTCTGGGAGAGGCTGGCTGGCATCGAGCCGGGCCCAATTGAGCGCGCCGAGCGGGCGCGTGACTTGCTCACGCACGACGGGCGCGCGGGCATCCGACGCATCGTGCTGCCGTGCCTCGACACGCGCGACGAGCGTCTCGACCGGCGCCTCCAGCCAGAGGCCCGTGAAGGAGAGACCGAGACGCGCGGCGAGGGCCGTAAGCGCGTCGCGCTCCTCGGGCTTCGCGTGGACCGCATCGACGATGACGCTGTGGCCGGCCCGCAAGGCGATCTCGGCCAGCGCGAGCAGCCGCGCATAGACCCGCGCGGTCACCTCCGGCCGGTAGCCCTCCGGCGGCAGCGGCACGAATTCGTCTGCGCCGAAGAGGCGCTTGCGCTCGATATCGCTGCGGAGATGCACGGCGCCAGGCGCATGGCCGAGCTCGCTCGCCAGCGCCGCCGCCAGCGTGCTTTTGCCGGTGCCCGAGAAGCCGCCGACCGCGACAAGCCGGGCTTCCTGCGGGCGCAGAAAATCCTCCGTCGCGCCGAAGAACTGCCGCGCCTCGGCACTATGATCCCCGGCATCGAGATTGGAGAGCGCCGCCGTCACGAGCGCGCGAATTGCGGCCCGCAGCGCCAGAAACAGCGGCAGCGCCGCCAGCCCTTCAAGTTCCTGCTCAACCTCAGGCGCGCGCCACAAATAGCGGTTGAACAGGAGGTTGGCGTGGTCGCGCAGCCCTCTTTGCCAGAAATCCATCAGCACGAAGGCGAGATCGTAAAGGATGTCGATGGTCGCGAGCCCATCGTCGAATTCGATCGCATCGAACAGAACGGGCGTGCCAGCTTCGAGGACGATGTTACGCAGGTGAAGGTCGCCGTGGCAGCGCCGTACGTTGCCTTGCGCTTCCCGCCTTTCAAGCAGCGGCGCGACGGCCGAATAGGCCGCCAGGAACCGCGTCCGCAAATCCGCGACGCCGGCGGCAGGAAAGGTCGCGGACGCGGCGAGCCCGTCGAGCGTGTCGCTCATCCAGCCGCGGAATCTCTCCGCCGTGCGCTGATCATGGCGCGGGGAACGCGCATGCGCGGCGGAAATGGCCTCGGCAAGCCGGGCGGCGGTGGCAAGATCCAGTTCACCGCGCAGGGCGAGCTTGTCGAGCGTCTCGTCATCATCGAAGCGGCGGCTATGGACCGCCCATTCGATGATGTCGCCGTCCTCGCCGCCAAGACGAAGACCCAGCGGCGTACGCCGGATCGGCAGGACTTCGAGATAAATGTCCGGTGCGTTCGGACGATTGACGCGAATCTCGTTCTCGGAAGCGGCGCGGCGCTTTTCGAGCGTCGAAAAATCCATGAAGGGATAATAGATCGCGCGCTTGACCTTATAGGCATCCGGCCCGGCGAGAAACACCACGGCGCCGTGCGTATCTATGCGCTTGATCGAGTTTTTTGCTGAATCCGGAAGGCCATATGCCGAGGGCTGCGCGAGGAACGCGAAAATCTCGCCCTGATCGGTCTGCTGTGTGCCCACGGCTGCTCTTCACGCGATGGATGAAGTCCCGAAGGCTAAGCGAATTCCGAAAAAGTTGGCAGACTTTTTCGGAATTCGCTCCAGTATTTAAACTCAGTGGGCAGCGCCCGAGCGCCGCCCACTAAAGCTATGATTATTCCGCCGCCGCAAGCTTGTGCGACGGGTTCTTCGCCTGCTCAGCGAGATAGTTGATCGCCGCCTGAACGCCGCCCTTCTTGTGCGGGATGCCGGCGAGCTCGAGGCTCATCTCGACGCCGCTGAGCGCGCCGAGGATCGTCAGGTCGTTCGTGTCGGCGAGATGGCCGATGCGGAACACCTTGCCGGCGACGCGGCCGAGGCCGGTGCCGAGCGAAATGTCGAAGTTCTCAAGCGCGATGGCGCGGAACGCATCGGCATCATGGCCCGGCGGCAACAGCACCGAGGTGACGACCGGCGAATAGTACTTCGGGTCCTTGCAAAGCACTTCGAGGCCCCAGGCGACAACGGCGCGGCGGGTCGCCTCGCCATGACGCCTGTGGCGCGCGAAGACGCGGTCGTAACCCTCCTGCTCCAGCAGGTCGAGCGCGACGTCGAGGCCATAGAGCAGGTTCGTTGCCGGCGTATAGGGGAAAAAGCCATTGGCATTGTTGGCGAGCATGTCGGCCCACGACCAATAGGACTTGGCGAAGCCCGACTTCTTCGAGGCTTCGAGCGCCTTCTGGCTGATGGCGTTGAAGCCAAGGCCCGCCGGCAGCATGAGGCCCTTCTGCGAGCCGGCGATGGTGACGTCGATGCCCCATTCGTCGTGACGCAGATCGATCGAGGCGAGCGACGAGACAGCGTCGACGAAATACAGAGCCGGGTGCTTCAACTCGTCGAGCACCTGACGGATTTCCTGCAGCGGCGAGGTCGTGCCGCTAGCCGTCTCGTTGTGGACGACGCAGACCGCCTTGATCTCGTGGTTCTTGTCGGCCTTGAGACGCTCTTTGATCTGGGCCGGATCGGCGCCGATGCGCCAATCGGACTCGATGAACTCCGGCTTTAGGCCGAGGCTTTTCGCCATCGTATTCCAAAGCGAAGCGAACTGGCCCGTTTCGAACATGAGAACTTTGTCGCCCGGCGACAGGGTATTGACGAGCGCCGCTTCCCAGCCGCCCGTGCCCGAGGACGGGAAGATGATGACCGGGTTCTTGGTCTTGAAGGGAGCCTTGACCTTTTCGAGGACGCGCTTCGACAGCTTCTGGAACGCGGGGCCGCGATGATCGATGACCGGCTGGTCGATCGCGCGCAGCACGGGATCGGGGATCGGCGTCGGGCCGGGAATTTGCAGGAAATGACGGCCGGGGCTCCGCGGCTTGTTGCTCATCGTCTATGTCTCCAAATCTCAAATGCCGCCTTTGCCCAGATGAAGGACAAACGCTCGTGGTTTATTTTTAGGCAGGTCCGCGCCGCAGACCCCCTCGCGCCCTCTTTCCGGCCGAGAAATCGACTAGAAAAATTCGGTCATCGAGCAAAAGACTCGAGAAAACGCCAGCCGAGCGCGCAAAAACTGCGCATTCTGGCAGCGCCATCGCGGTTGGCGCATGAATACGGTCAAAACTGGCAGGGCTCAACACAAATTTGGCGATGTAGCAAAGACTTCGCGTGTGCGGCGCAAAAGAGCATTTCGCTTCGCAGCATCCTCTAGAAGCGCGATATTACGAGGGTCGAAGCCGCAAAAATAAGCGCCCGCTGGCGCGGATTTCCGCGCCCCGTGCGCATTTGACGCGCGGCCGCCAGCGGAGCGGCGGGGCGGCGCAAAATTCGCCTCGCCTATTTCGTGCGTGCGTAACAAGGCCGGGGTTCCGCACGAATACGCCCTTGGCGCAGCAGCGCCGTGGCACCCGTTTGAGGGACGATCTCTTTGAGGAGCATCAAATGAAAATGACATTTGTTTCGGGCGGTAGCATCGCGGCGGCGGCGGTAGCACTGGCGATTGCCGGCACGACAGTGGCGCCGAGCTCGGCTGTCGCGGCCGGCAAGGTTCATTGCCTTGGGGTAAATTCCTGTAAAGGCCACAGCGATTGCCACACCGCCAACAATGCTTGCAAGGGCCAGAATTCCTGCAAGGGCCAGGGCTTCTTGTTGGAGAAGTCCAAGCACGCCTGCCTGAAACTCGGCGGCAAGATCGGCTGAGCCGCGAAATCCAAAAGGGGGCGCCCGCGCGGTCCGCCGCCGGGCGTCCATCAAACCGGGGCCCGCGATAAACTTCGCACGATAAACATGGAGCCAGCGATGCAGAAACCCTCTCCGCTTGGTTTCGGCCTCGGGTTGCGCCCGATCTATTATCGCGAAATTTTCGAATCCAAGCCGCCCGTCGACTGGTTCGAAGTGATTTCCGAAAATTACATGGTGAAGGGCGGGCCGCCGCTCGCGGCGCTGGAACGGATTCGCGCCGATTATCCCATCGTGATGCACGGCGTCTCAATGTCGATCGCCTCAACCGCGCCGCTCGACATGGATTATCTCGCAGCGCTGAAGAACCTCGCCGACAGGTTCCAGCCGGAATATGTCTCCGACCACCTCTGCTGGACCGGTGTCCACGGCCTCAACCTGCACGATCTGCTGCCCATCCCCTATACGCAGGAAGCGCTGGACCATGTCGTCCGCCGCATCGCCCAGGTGCAGGATTTTCTCGGCCGCCGCATCGCGATCGAAAATGTTTCGAGCTATGTGACCTTTGCCGAATCGGAAATGGACGAATGGACCTTCGTTCGCGAGCTTGCGCGCCGCGCCGACTGCTGGCTGCTGCTCGACGTCAATAATGTCTTCGTCTCTGGATACAACCACGATTTCGACCCGCATGAATTCCTGAGCTCAATCGATGTCGATCGCGTCGTGCAATTCCATCTCGCCGGCCACGAGGATCAGGGCACGCACAAGATCGACACACATGACGAGCCGGTCAGCGAAGAGGTCTGGACGCTGTTTGCCGAAGCCTGGCGGCGCTTCGGCCCCGTCTCGACCATGATCGAGCGCGACGACAAGTTTCCGCCCTTCGCCGAATTGCTTGCCGAACTGCAACGCGCCCGCGAGATCGCCGCGACCGTCTCCAGGATCGGGGCGGCGGCATGAGTCTCGCGACGCTGCAGGCCAAATTTCAAGCCGCTATTCTCGGCCTCGATGCGGATCGGAACATTCTGGCGGACATCAACGCTTCGCGGCGGCTTGAACCGGCGATGCGTTTCCACGTCTACGCGCGCGCCTACCGCCTGAGGCTCGCGGGCCTTCTGGCCGAAGACTTCAAAGTGCTCAACAACGCCCTTGGCAACGATGGCTTTCACGCGCTGGCGGAGGCCTATATCGACGCGACGCCCTCGCATCACCGCAATGCGCGCTGGTATGCGCGCGATCTGCCGGATTTCATGCAGGCGACCGCCCCCTGGAACGAAAGCCGGGGCCTCATCGACATCGCCCGTCTGGAGCGGGCGCTGGCCGACGCTTTCGATGCGACGGACGCCGCGGCCTGCCCGGTCGCCGCGCTCGCGGCACTGGCGCGCGAGGACTGGCCGCAAGTGCGTTTCGCCCTTCACGCGAGCGCGCGCGTGCTGACCTTGACGAAAGGGATCGCCGCGGCCTTTGAAGCTGCGGCGGCCGAAACGCCCTGCCCCGAGCCGGATGAGACACAGGACGAATTCCTGCTCGTCTGGCGCAATGGGGATGCACAGGTCGTCTACCGGGAGTTGACTGCGGCCGAGGCATTAGCCTTGCGCGAGGCTCTCGCCGGCAAAAGCTTCGGCGACATATGCGCGCTTCTTCAATTTCGCGACGAGGCTGATGCGGACGCGGTCGCCGCACGCGCCGGCAGCTATCTCGCGCAATGGTTCGCGGATGGCCTCATCATCGAGGTGCGCAATCCGCCCGGCACGCTCTAAGGCGCGATCGCGGCGCGCGCCGCGGCCAGCGCCGCCTCGCATGCCTTGACGTCGCCGTTGTGGTCGGCCACGCGGGCGTGTTTCAGTTCTCTGAGCGCGCGCTTGACACCGGCATAGCCGCGCTGGCGTTTTTCCGCGGCGGCGATCGAGGCCGGCGTCGGCTGATGATGCAGCAGCGCCGCCCGCGACTCGCGATCTCCGGGACTCGCCGCGGCGATCGCGTCGATTCGCGCATCGACCTGCCTCTGAACCTTATCGATCTGCGGGCTGCAGGAAGACGCCTGCGCGCCCGATGCCGACAGGAGCGCACATATGAGCAAAGACATCCGCCGTTTCATTACTTCGCTCCAGGATCATGGCCGCTGCGTCGCCGCCGTGAATTTAGGCTAAAATGGCGGTCGTGCGAAAGATAGAACCGAGCCCGCCCATAAAAGTGCAGAAAGCCATGCTGCCATGCCTTTCGTCGTAACCCTCGTCTCGGGCGCAACGACGCTCGACGAGGACATTTTGCGCCGCGCGGCGGGAGCATTGCCCGGGGCGCAAAAAACAATCTGGCTCGATGAGGGCACCGCTGCGGATATTTTCTTCGACGGGCAGATGACGCCGACGGCTGGTGGGAGCGTACGCGCGGCACTGGGCGACGCACCTGTCGATGTTTTCGTTCAGCCCGGCGCGGGCCGCCGCAAAAGACTGCTCGCGGCGGACATGGATTCAACGATCATCGGCCAGGAATGTATCGATGAGCTGGCCGATTTCGTCGGGCTGAGGAAGCATGTGACCGCAATCACCGAGCGGGCGATGCGCGGCGAAATCGCGTTCGAGCCGGCGCTGCGCGAGCGCGTCGCGCTGCTCGAAAATCTGCCGGTTGATGCCGTCGGCAGGATCATCGCGGAGCGCATCACTCTTGTCCCCGGCGCAAGAACGCTCGTGCAGACCATGCGCGCGCACGGCGCCCATACTATTCTTCTCTCAGGCGGCTTTACTTTGTTCACGCAGGAGGTCGCGGCGATGGCCGGCTTCGACGCGCATATCGGCAATAGACTCGCGATCGCCGGAGGCAAGTTGACCGGCCGCGTCGAGGAACCGGTTTTGGGCCAGACGGCCAAGCGTGAGGCGCTTCTGGGTCTTTGCGAACGACACGGCATTCCAGTCAGCGACACGCTCGCGGTCGGCGACGGCGCCAATGATCTCGAGATGCTGGCGCAGGCCGGCCTCGGTGTCGCCTTCCGCGCCAAGCCCGCGGTGGCCGCGGCGGCACACGCTCGCGTCGATCATTCCGATCTCACCGCATTGCTTTATGCGCAGGGCTATAGTCGCGACGAACTCCGCGATAGCCAGCCAGATGGCTGAGAGCGTGTGGGGCGACGAGCGGCTAAGTCATTGAATTAATGGCGGGAGAGACGGGGCTCGAACCCGCGACCTCCGGCGTGACAGGCCGGCGCTCTAACCAGCTGAGCTACTCCCCCGTGGATTGCCGTACCCGACGGAGACATGCCGGATAAGGGAGGCGCCCCGGCAAGTCAAGCATGAAGGCCCTGCGGGCTCAAAACTGCGACGACCCCAGCCGATAGCGCGCGATTTCCTTGCGCGTGAGAATATGAATCCGGTCGGAGGAAATATGTTCGGCCCTGTAGATGAGCTCAGGGCTCACCCCCATCATGCCGGTGTAATGGGAAAGAGCGGCGCGCATCGTTCCGTTGTCGTAAAGCCGGTAGTGCTCGGCGTCGCCGCGCGCATCGACGCTGTCGACATAGGCGAACATGCGATGGATACCGACAAGGCTCTCAGGCGGGATGACACGCTTCTTGGCGCCGATCAGCGCATAGACGCAGGCCGAGAGGCAGCGCGCACCGACGAAGGAACTCACGCCGCGCCGGCCGTCGGGATCGACCCGCGCGACGATCGCCGCGGCGCCGAGGTGGCGGAATTCGCGGCCAAGCTGCATCGAAGCCGCGACCTTGCCGCCGGGCGAATCGAGAAAGACGACGGCATGGAGACTCGCCTGATTGACGTTCTCCTGCACGAACTCGAGGAACTGCTCGGGCGTCTCGTCGGTGATCTCGCCTTCCGCGGCGATGACCGCCGGGCAATAGCGTCCGCATCGGCCGGAATCGCTGACCGAGACGATCTGGAAAGTCATGGGATCGGCGTGTGCCGCGCGCGGGACGAAGCCCCAGCCGGCGCAGAGCAAAAGGACAGCGCAGATCCGATGAATGACCTTCGTGTCCAGCAAATCAGCGAAAACGTCCCAGCCAGTACGTTGCTTCATGACCTGCCCCAGCGCCTTCGGGATCGCGGCGCATCCGACCACAGCAGGATAACGTTTCGCGCGCATGACGCAATCGGCGGATGGGCGCAGGATTAACAAGAGCGCGCGGGGCGCGCGTAAGGTCTGGTGGGCGGTGACGGTCTCGAACCGCCGACATTCTGCGTGTAAAGCAGACGCTCTACCAACTGAGCTAACCGCCCATCCGGCGCCGGTCTAACATACTCCGCCCGGAAATCTAGCGCGCTTTGAGGCTCGATGGAATCATCCGGCCGACAGGGAAGTCCCGCCAATTCATCAGCTTGGCGCTAAGCGACACAAAAAACGGGCCCGGAAAATTCCGGGCCCGGCCTTGTTAGGAATACCAGCAATTTAGTGGGCGATGAGACCGGAAGCCTCGTCCTCGCCAGCAACGGCCGGCGATTTGATGGCCTTGACGTCCTCTTCCCAGATGATCGGCACTGGCTGACGAACCAGCGCGTGCCGCAGCACTTCGTCCATGCGCGAAACCGGCACGATCTCAAGATTGTTCTTCACCGCGTCCGGAATCTCCGCCAGATCCTTGGCGTTCTCCTCCGGGATGAGAACCTTCTTCATACCGCCGCGCAGGGCCGCCAGCAGCTTCTCCTTCAAGCCGCCGATCGGCAGGACACGGCCGCGCAGCGTGATCTCGCCTGTCATGGCGATGTCGCGGCGCACGGGAATGCCGGTCAGGGTCGAGACGATGGCGGTCGCCATCGCCACGCCCGCCGAGGGGCCATCTTTGGGCGTCGCGCCTTCCGGCACGTGCACATGGATGTCGCGGCGGTCGAACAGCGGCGGCTCGATGCCGAAATCAACCGCCCGCGAGCGGACATAAGACGCCGCCGCCGAGATCGATTCCTTCATCACCTCTTTCAGATTGCCGGTCACGGTCATGCGACCCCTGCCCGGCATCATCACGCCTTCGATCGTCAACAGCTCGCCGCCGACTTCCGTCCAGGCGAGACCCGTCACGACACCGACCTGATCCTCTGCTTCGACCTCGCCATAACGATAGCGCGGCACGCCGAGGAAGTCGTCGATGTTCGCGTCGGTGACGCTCACCGCCAGAGTCTTGCCGGTGACGATCTGCTTCACCGCCTTGCGCGCGACGTTGGAAATCTCGCGCTCGAGGTTGCGGACGCCCGCTTCCCGTGTATAGCGGCGGACGATCGACACGAGCGCGCTACGCGCGATCTCGCACTCGACAGGCGCCAGACCGTGCTTCTTCAACGCCGCCGGGATCAGGTGACGCTGCGCGATCTCGATCTTCTCATCCTCCGTATAACCGGCGATGCGGATGATCTCCATGCGGTCCATGAGCGGCGGCGGGATGTTGAGCGTGTTCGCCGTCGTCACGAACATCACGTTCGAGAGGTCGTAATCGACTTCGAGGTAATGGTCGTTGAACGAAGCGTTCTGCTCAGGGTCCAGCACCTCCAGCAGCGCCGAGGACGGATCGCCGCGGAAATCCATGCCCATCTTGTCGATCTCATCGAGCAGGAAGAGCGGATTGGAGGTCTTGGCCTTGCGCATCGACTGGATGATCTTGCCGGGCATCGAGCCGATATAGGTGCGCCGATGGCCGCGGATCTCCGCCTCGTCGCGCACACCGCCGAGCGACATGCGCACGAACTCGCGCCCCGTCGCCTTGGCGATCGACTTGCCGAGCGAGGTCTTGCCAACGCCGGGCGGCCCGACAAGGCACAGGATCGGCCCGGTCAACTTGTTCGCGCGCGACTGGACGGCGAGATATTCGACGATGCGTTCCTTGACCTTATCGAGGCCAAAGTGCTCGCTGTCGAGAATCTCTTCCGCGACGGTAAGGTCTTTCTTGACCTTGCTGCGCTTGTTCCACGGAATGGAGAGCAGCCAGTCGAGATAATTGCGCACGACGGTCGCTTCCGCCGACATCGGCGACATCTGGCGCAGCTTCTTCAATTCGGCCGTCGCCTTGTCGTGGGCCTCCTTGGAGAGACGAGTCGCCTTGATGCGCTCCTCGATCTCGGAGAGGTCGTCCTTGCCCTCCTCGTCGCCGAGCTCCTTCTGGATCGCCTTCATCTGCTCGTTGAGATAATACTCGCGCTGCGTCTTCTCCATCTGGCGCTTGACGCGCGTGCGGATGCGCTTCTCGACTTGCAAGATCGAGATTTCGCTCTCCATCAGACCAAGGCACTTCTCCAGCCGCTTGGCGACGGAGCTCGTCTCCAGCACGGCCTGCTTGTCGAGAATCTTCACCGCGAGATGCGAGGCGACGGTATCGGCGAGCTTCGAGAAGTCATCGATCTGGTTCACCGCGGCGATCACCTCCGGCGAAACTTTCTTGTTGAGCTTCACGTAGGATTCGAACTCGGCCATCACTGAACGCGCCAAAGCCTCGACCTCCACCTTGTCGGTGGACTCATCGACCATGACTTCGGCCTCCGCCTCGTAATAATCGGCGGTACGAGTGTAGCCGTGGACGCGGGCGCGCACTTGCCCCTCGACCAGCACCTTCACGGTGCCATCGGGCAGCTTCAGCAATTGCAGGACAGTGGCGAGCGTCCCGGTCTTGAAGATCGCATCGGGCGTCGGATCATCTTCCGAGGCATTGATCTGCGTCGCAAGCAAGATGAGCTTGTCGGCCTTCATCACCTCTTCGAGCGCGCGAATGGACTTTTCGCGGCCGACGAAGAGCGGCACGATCATATGCGGGAAAACGACGATATCGCGCAACGGCAGAACCGGATATGTCTCGACCTTTCCCGGCGGCAGCAGCTCGCGCTTTTTATTGGTCATCGCTTGTTCCTATCCGAACTTTCGTTCTGGTTCCGGGCCGGAGACTATCCACCGAGACTGTGAGCGATCCTGCGCCTTTTGCTGCGGCAAGTTAACTCTTTCGCTCGGCCAAACATTTATCCTGACCCACATTCAGGCATTTTTCCACCTTAAGATGGGCAGGCTGACGCGGCTTTCAAGCATTCCGCGAGCCAACCTGCTGCGATCGCCGCATCCGAGCGACGATTCATGCCGCAGCGAACGATGGGCCGGCTTGTGCCGGTGTTTCAACGTCAAGCTTGCGGCCAGCGCACAGGCCGCCGCTTGGCGCAAACCCGACAAACGCCGGCGCGGACGCGCTTCGCCAACAGGGCTCTTGAAGACTGAAAAAAGGGAAGCCGCGGCGGGACGAAGGTCTCGCCGCGAGATTCGCATGGCTCAAGCGCTGGTCGCGCTCTTTTCCGTCCGTTCGGCGTGGATGTAGAGCGGGCGTGACTTGCCCTCGACCACATCCGGGCCGATGACGACCTGCTCGACGCTGTCGAGGCCGGGCAGATCGAACATCGTATCGAGCAGGATCGACTCCATGATCGAGCGCAGGCCGCGCGCGCCGGTCTTGCGTTCAATCGCCTTCTTGGCGACGACATTCAGCGCCTCGTCCTGGAAGGTGAGCTCGGTGTTCTCCATCTCGAACAGGCGCTGATACTGCTTGACGAGCGCATTTTTCGGCTCAACCAGGATGCGCTTCAGCGCGTCCTCGTCGAGATCCTCAAGCGTCGCCAGAACCGGCAGACGGCCGACGAACTCGGGGATGAGACCGAACCTCAACAGATCCTCCGGCTCGACCCGGCGCAGGACATCGCCCGTGCGGCGCTCGTCCGGCGATTGAACCGTGGCGCCGAAGCCGATCGAGGTCTGAGTCCCGCGCGCCGAGATGATCTTCTCAAGCCCGGCGAAAGCGCCGCCGCAGATGAACAGGATGTTCGTCGTGTCGACCTGCAGGAACTCCTGTTGCGGGTGCTTGCGGCCGCCCTGCGGCGGCACGGAAGCCACCGTGCCTTCCATGATCTTCAACAGCGCCTGCTGCACGCCCTCGCCCGAAACGTCACGGGTGATCGAGGGATTGTCGGATTTGCGCGAAATCTTGTCGATCTCATCGATGTAGACAATGCCGCGCTGCGCCCGCTCGACATTGTAGTCGGAGGCCTGGAGCAGTTTCAGGATGATGTTCTCGACGTCCTCGCCGACATAGCCGGCCTCGGTCAGCGTCGTCGCATCGGCCATGGTGAAGGGCACATCGAGAATGCGCGCCAGCGTCTGGGCGAGCAGCGTCTTGCCGGAACCCGTGGGGCCGATCAGAAGGATGTTCGACTTCGCCAGCTCGACATCGTTGTGCTTCGTGGCGTGATTCAGCCGCTTGTAATGATTGTGGACGGCGACCGAGAGCACGCGCTTGGCCTGGAACTGGCCGATCACGTAATCATCCAGAACCTTGCAGATTTCGCGCGGCGTCGGGATTCCGTCGCGGCTCTTCACCAGCGCGGATTTGTTCTCCTCGCGGATAATATCCATGCACAATTCGACGCATTCATCGCAGATGAATACCGTCGGACCTGCGATCAGCTTGCGAACCTCGTGTTGGCTCTTACCGCAAAACGAGCAGTAGAGCGTGTTCTTCGAGTCGCTGCCGCCGACCTTCGTCATGGCCTATCTCCTTATGGGTCTGGCGAGCCGGACCCTGTTTTCTTGCGCCAGGCAGAAGCTCGAAACGAGCCGCTTACCTGTCTCTTTCCAATCCCCCCGCCCCGCCATTTGCGTCGTTTTGGTAAACGCAAGTGCATCATGCCGAAGCGCCGGGATCAAGCCCCGAGCCAATTTGGCGAGTCAACCGCGCCCTTTATGCCACAGAGACGCGCCAACCTGACTTCATAGTGTCGTGGATTTGCGTTTATTCAGTTAAACTTGGGGCGTCCCTGCCCATCCCGGCTCAAACAGCAATCTATGTGCCATAAGCCGGGCCGCAAGGGCCGTGGGAGAAGGCAGACACCGGACTGTTGCCCGCCGGTGCGCCTCCTTGATTCGCGGATAGAGCCAGAGACGGCCCGCAGAGCAGCGCTTAAGCCGCTGCCGCCGCCTTGCCCGCAGGCGTTTCGTCCGGGCGTTTTTCGATCACCTGATCGACGATGCCGAAGGCTTTCGCCTCATCGCCCGACATGAAATGGTCGCGGTCCAGCGTCCCTTCGATGGTGTCGTAATCGCGGCCGGTGTGGCGGACGTAGATTTCGTTCAGCCGGCGCTTGACCTTCATGATGTCCTCGGCATGGCGGAGGATGTCCGAAGCCTGGCCCTGGAAGCCGCCTGAGGGCTGATGCACCATGATGCGGGCGTTCGGCAGCGCATAGCGCATCCCCGCCTCGCCGCCGGCCAGCAACAGTGAGCCCATCGAGGCCGCCTGGCCGATACAGAGGGTCGAAACCTTCGGCCGGATGAATTGCATCGTATCGTAGATAGCAAGGCCGGAGGTCACGACGCCGCCCGGCGAGTTGATGTACATCGAGATTTCTTTTTTCGGGTTTTCCGCCTCGAGGAACAGCAATTGGGCAACAATGACCGAAGCCATGTGGTCTTCGACCGGGCCGGTCAGGAAGATGATCCGTTCGCGCAGCAGGCGCGAATAGATGTCAAACCCGCGCTCGCCGCGGCTGGTGTTCTCGATAACCTGCGGAATCAGGTAGTTGTCATAAATTTCGAGCGGATCACGATCGCGCATCTTGCAACCTCATGTAGTGCCTGAATCGGCATGCCCTTGGCGAAAGATAATCGCTTCCGCCGCGTTCGCAACGGGCGAGCCTCGACCCGGATTTGGCCTCAGGCCGCCGGCCCCAGGCTCTTTTGCGCCTCTTCCTCGGCCGCCTTCTCCGCCTCTTCGACCAGCTTGACCAATTCGTCCTTGCTGACGTGGCGGTCGGCGACCTTGGACTGGCCAAGCACGTAGTCGATCACCTTCTCCTCGAAGAGAGGACCGCGGATCTCGGCGAGCCGCTCCGGGTTGCCCCGGTAGAAGTCGACGAATTGCTTTTCCATGCCGGGATATTGGCGCGCCCGCTCATAAAGCGCTTGAGCGACCTCCTCATCCGACACTTTAACGCCGGCGCTGTCGCCAATCTCGGCAAGCGCGAGGCCGAGGCGGACGCGCCGCTCGGCGATCTTGCGGTAGGTGGCGCGCTCCTGCTCCTCCGTCGTGCCCTCGTCGTCAAGGGTACGGCCAGAAGCCTTCAGCTCCGCCTCGGCCTGACGCCAGATCGCGTCGAACTCGCGCGTCACCAGCTCTTCCGGCAGGTCGAATGTATATTTCTTGTCGAGCGCGTCGAGTAACTCGCGCTTCCACTTGCGGCGCGACAATAGGCTCGCCTCGCGATCGAGCGAGGCGCGCAGCATTTCGCGCAGCTTCTCCAGGCTCTCGAAGCCGATGCCCTTGGCGAAATCGTCGTCGATGGCGAGTTCGCCCGGCGCCGCGACCGCCTTCAACGTCACCGCGAATTCGGCCGGCTTGCCGGCGAGCGAGGCTTCGCCATAGGTCTCGGGAAATGTGACATTGATGGTCCGCTCCTCGCCGGGCTTTAAGCCGACAAGCTGCTCCTCGAAGCCCGGAATGAACGAGCCCGAGCCGAGAACGAGGTCGACATCCTCGGCGCTGCCGCCCTGGAACACTTCACCGCCGACCTTGCCGACGAAATCGATCGTCACTTTGTCGCCGGTCTCGGCCACTACCTCGCCGTCCTTCGCGGTGAAGGGCCGGTTGCGCTCGGCGAGCTTCTTGACGTTGTCGTCGATCTCCGAGTCCGGGATGTCGGCCACGAGCCGCTCCACCTGAACGTCATCGAAGCTGCCGACTTCAATCTTCGGCAGAACCTCGAGGGCGACGACATAGGAAAGATCGGCCTTGGCTGCGAAAGCCTTTTCAAGCTCCGCCTCATCCTTCGCCAGATCAATCCTGGGCGCGCCGGCGAGCCGCAACGCATTGTCCTCGACAATCTTGCGGTTGGCGTCGTTGACCGCTTCCTGCATGACCTCGGCCATGATCGAGCGGCCATAGAGACGGCGCAGATGTGCGACGGGCACCTTGCCGGGGCGGAAACCCTTGATTTGCGCCTTGGCCCGGATCTCATTGAGCTGATTCTCGACCCGCGAGGCGAGATCGCCCGCCGGGAGCACGACCTTATATTCGCGCTTCAGCCCCTCAGAGCGTGTTTCCGTCACTTGCATCGGCATCTTTCCCTTGTCTGTTTCAGCCGGACGGCCAAATGATAAGCCACCGGCCGGCGCCGCTAAGCTTCGGACATGGCGCGAGAATTCTTGCGGCTGGTGCGGGCGGAGGGACTCGAACCCCCACGGTTTTCACCACCGGAACCTAAATCCGGCGCGTCTACCAGTTCCGCCACGCCCGCATGCGCAAAAGCGCCACGGCCCCACCACTCGGGCCGCGTCTATAGCACGCCCAAAACCCGCCGCAGCAAAAAAGTGAGGCGGCAAGCGCCTATCGTTTTGCCCAATTCACAGCTAGCAACAAGTCTCAACCGATGCCGGACCCATGCATGACCCTCACCCGCCGCGTGCTCCTGGGCACGACCCTCGCGACACTCGTGACCCGGACAACAAGCATCCGGGCCGCGACCGCACCGCAACTGCCCGAGGCGCCGCCGCGCCAGATCATCGCGCAAAAGGCGACGCTGCGCCTGCTGCCATCGCTGACGGCCGAGACTCCCATCCTCGGCTTCGACGGCACGGCGCCGGGGCCGCTGCTGCGCTGCAAGCTCGGGGAAGACCTGGCGATTCGGCTGGTCAACCAGACCGATCGGCCACTGACCCTCGCCAATTGGGGGCTGCGTATTCCCAACGCCCTCGACGGTGTCGCGCCGCTGACGCAACAGCGCGTCCCGCCCGGCCAAAGCTTCGACTATCACTTGACGCCGCCCGACGCCGGGCTCTTCGGCTATCGCTCCTTCGTCGCGCCCGATGCCGGCGACCAGCTCCGCCACGGGCTTTACGGCGCGATCATCGTCGACGAGGCCGCCCCCCCTGCGGCGGATAATGACATCCTTGCCATTCTCGCCGACTGGGAGCTGGACCCCAAAGCCCAGATTCTCGATACGCCGAAACCGGGCGAATCGCTTGCGACGATCAATTCCAAGCCGCTCGCCCTGGAGCAGACGCACAATCCCGGCAGCCGCGTACGCCTGCGTCTGCTCAACGCCGCAGCGGCGCGGCTGTTCTTTGTCGCCTTCGACGGGGTGACGCCGCATGTTCTGGCCGTCGACGGCCAGCCATGTTCCGTGTTTTCGCCGGTCGGCAATTTGCTCCCGATAGGACCCGGCGGCCGCTTCGATGTGATCTTCGATCTGCCGGTGACGGGCGGCCCGGCGCGTCTCGTTCTGCACGAGACCGGGCGCGCGGATCAGCCGCTCATCATTTTCAAGACGTCGGGAGACAAATGGCCCAACATGCCGCCGGTCGCGGCGCTGCCGGAAAATCCGCTGCTGCCAAAAGCGATCCGGCTGCAGGATGCCAAGAGTGTCCAGGTGAGCATCACCGGCGGCGGGGCGGCGCCCTTCAACCTCAACGGTGCGCCGGCGAAGGCGTTCGGCAAGGAACCGCTGTTTTCCGTCAAGCGCGGCGCGCCCGCGGCGCTCTCCCTTGTCAACAAAAGCACCGCGGCAGCCCAGATGCGCATTCACGGCCACGCCATGCGGCTTCTGCACGATCTCGACGACGGCTGGGATCCGTTCTGGCGCGACAGCGTCGTCGTGCCGCCGGGGCGGACGAAGCATGTCGCCTTCGTCGCCAACAATCCCGGCAAATGGGCGATCGAGGTTTTGCCGCTCGACGTTCCGGCGGCCGACATGGTGACCTGGTTCGCTGTGGATTAAGCCTCGGTCTCAAGCAGGCGCCGCAGCACCGGCGGCAGATATTCGGGAATATCCTCCGCGATGAGGCCGGGGCCGAACTCGCTGGCCGCCGCGGCATGGAGCCACGCGCCGGCGCTCGCCGCCTCGAAGGCCGGCATGGCCTGCGCCAGAAGGCCGCCGATGATGCCCGATAGAACGTCGCCGGAGCCAGCGGTCGCCAGCCACGCCGGCGCGCCGTAATTGATCGACGCGCGGCCCGCAGGATCGGCGACGACCGTATCCGCGCCCTTCAACAGCAGCACCGCGCCCATCAAGGCGGCGCCGGCACGGGTGCGATCCAGTTTCGAGGGCGAGGCGAGCCGTTCGACCTGCGGATGATCACGCAATTCGCCTTCCTTTGCGGAGAAGAGCTGCGCGAACTCGCCGTCATGCGGCGTCAGCACGACCGATTTGCCGGACGCCTTGATGGCAGCGGCGAGTTTCATTGCCTCACCAGCAAAGCTCGTCAGCGCATCCGCATCGAGGACAAGCGCGCGCGGCTCGTTCTGGCTCGGCTGCGCCAGAGCCGTGAGCACAAGCTCGCGTGTCGCCTCGCCGACGCCGAGGCCCGGACCCATGACGATGGCGTTCTTGCGCGCGTCCGTGAGAAGTTCAGAGAGATCCGCGGCGCTGTCGCAGACGCGCGTCATGATCGCCGTCAATGCCGCAGCATGCACGGGCAGCGCATCGCTCGGGGTCGCCACCGTGACAAGACCGGCGCCTGCACGCAAGGCGCCGCGCGCCGCGAGCCGGGCGGCGCCCGTGTGCGCCAGCGAGCCGGAAAGCACGAGCGCATGGCCGCGCTTGTATTTGTGACCGTCGATGTGCGGACGCGGAAAGTGTGCGCCCCACAGGGCCGGCTCGTTGGCGAAGGTCTGCGGCTTGATCGTCGCGAGAACGGATTCAGGAATGCCGATGTCGGCGAGGCTAACCTCGCCGCAATGCATCTGCCCCGGCAGCAGCAGATGGCCGGGCTTGAGCCGGAAGAAAGTGACGGTCTGAGTCGCCTCGACGGCGACGCCGCGCACCTGCCCTGTGGAGCCATCGACGCCCGAGGGAATATCGACCGCGACGACAGGCTTGCGCGTGCGCCGCGCCCATTCGTTGAGGCGCAGGATCGCGGTCTTCGCCGCGCCCTCGATGTCGCGCGCAAGACCGGCACCAAAAATTGCCGCGATGGCCAGATGCGCCTCTTCGAGCGGCACGCGATCGAAGGGCAGAACTTCGCCGTTCCAACCCTGCGCGGCATGGGCGGCATCGCCCTTGAGCGCATCGCGCGCGCCGAGAAGCCCGACCGAGACGTGATAGCCTTCGCTCTTGAGATAGCGCGCCGCGACGAAACCGTCGCCACCATTATTGCCGGGGCCGCAGAAGACGACAATGCGGCTCGCCTGCATCGGCCGCCCGGGGAGAAGCCGCGCCGTCACTTTCGCGATTGCCGTTCCGGCGCGCTCCATCAGCGTCGCACTCGGTACGCCCGCTGCAACTGCAAGCCTGTCGGCAGTACTCATCTCGGCGGTGGTCAGCAATTCGGGAGGAAAGAAGCGTGGCAGCATGACCCGACCTTGGCTTGAGCTTTCGAACATCCCGCACGTGGGCGTGCTCACTTGAGGATGTACGCCAATTTCAATTTATCTTGCAGAGAATTGCGGTGCGCGCGACGCGACATGCGTTCGGTTGACATTGCAATTCGCGGCGGATAACAAAATCCGTTGCCGTGAGTTCGAATTTCGCTTACGGCGCCTGCTCTTCGGAGCATCTTCCGTGAATGTGAAACCGCGTAAAGCAAAATTCGGCATCGGCCAGATCGTCAAGCATCGCAAATATCCCTTTCGCGGGATTATTTACGATGTCGATCCCGTGTTCGCGAATACCGACGAATGGTGGCTTGCCATTCCCGAAGAAGTGCGGCCGCGCAAGGATCAGCCTTTCTACCATCTCTACGCCGAAAACGCCGACACGGAATATGTCGCCTATGTCTCCGAGCAGAATTTGCTCCCCGACACGTCCGGCGATCCCGTCCGTCATCCGCAAGTCGAAGAAATGTTTACCCGCGCGGACGACGGCGGATATCGCGTCAAGACCGTGCGGCTGAACTAAGCCGGAGCTTTACCCCTCAACGCTCGATGCCGGTCTGCCCTCTCCGACGGAGAGGGCATCCAGCACGTCGCGTTTACTTGCCGGGGAGAGCGGCGCCACCGGTCGCGCCAGCCGCCTTGTTGGCCTGCAGACGCTTGCGCTCTTCCTCGGCGCGCTTCTTCAACTCTTCCTGGAACTTTTCCTGCTCCGCCTGGAGAACCTTGGGGTCGACCGCCGGGCCATCGAAGGCGTCACCGAAGCCGGCCAACGGCACGGCGAACGTGACTTCGTTATTGGCCTGGTTGCGCACAGCGATGCTGAGCGTCGTGCCATTCTTCATTTCGTTGAGCGTTGGGCCCTTGATCTTCGATTCCGCAAAGCAGCCGTTCGGGAAGCAGATTTCATAGGAGCCATCGAGCGTCTCGCCCTTGTCGATCCAGAAGCGGAAGCCCGGACGCAGCATGAGGCCGACCGGCATGAGCAGGCGGACGATGCGCGTGTCCTCGCCGTTGATGTCGTAAATCGCGACCGCAATGACCGGCGGCTGGCTGGGCTGCGCGCTGAAGTCGCGCGTCGTATAGCAAACGTCGCGGTTGGCGCCCTGATCGTGGCCGCAAACCTTGGTCCACTTTGACTGGGTGCCGATGAGATCGAGCTTGATCGGCCCCTGGGGGGCCTGGGCCTGCTGCGGCACCTGCTGCGGCGTTGGCGGCTGCTGCGCCTGGGATTGACCCGCGCTCGCAAGGACGAGAAAGCCCGCCAGACCAGCGAAGCCAAGACGCATCAACGAGGACGCCATAAGAAAAACCTTTCCGATAATCTGCGCCGGACCGTTCTGGCGCGGAGGGTCGAAATACAGCAATTATTGGCCGCGGGCCACAAAGACGCGAAGCTTGGCCGCCAGTCAAGAACAGGCGACGCCAATCGCTTGGGAATAAGGCGAGAAATTGGCTGAGCGCAGCGAAGTTGCGGATTAACCGGGCTTTTTCCTAAATTCTCCGCCGAGAGGTGACAATGTAACCCCTCTTGCGAAAACTGGTTCGCACTTTCGCCCGCCCGCTCTAGACTCCCGCGATGCAATCGGAAGCGATTCGCCGCCTTCGGCGGTGGCCCCGACACCAGATTTCGGGGCCGTTCCGCAAGGCTTTCACAGCAGCGCTCCTGGCAACCGCCGCGGCGGCTTTTGCATCCACGGCAACAGGCGCGGCGGCGCAAGCCTATGGACTCGCCATGCACGGTACGCCGGCGCTGCCGCCAGATTACGCCCACTTTCCCTACGCCGATCCGGCGGCGCGCAAGGGCGGCAAACTCACGCTCGGCTTTCTCGGCACGTTCGACAGCCTGAACCCGTTCAACGTCAAATCGGGATCGGCGGCGCCGGGTCTGATCCCGGACGTATTCCAGACCCTGATGACACGTTCGATGGACGAGCCCTTCACGATGTACGGGCTCATCGCGCAGAGCGTCGAGACGGACGAGGCCCGCGATTACGCGCTATTCCACCTCGATCCGCGGGCGCGTTTTGCCGACGGCTCACCGATCACCTCCGCCGACGTCCGTTTCACCTTCGATCTTCTGAAGACCAAGGGCCGGCCACAACAGCGCAGCGCCTATACGCTGGTGAAAAGCGTCGAGACGCCCGACAATGAAACGATCCGCTTCGATTTCCCCGGTCTCAACGATCGCGAATTACCGCTGATCCTGGCGCTGATGCCGGTGCTGTCGCGCAACGCGACGAACGCAGCCGATTTCGATGCGGCAAGTTTCGCCGTTCCGCTCGGCTCCGGCCCTTACGAGATCGCCGAAGTCGACCCGGGGGAAAAGCTGATCCTCAAGCGTAATACGCGCTATTGGGCAAGGGACCTGCCAAGCCAGCGCGGACTTTTCAACTTCGACACGATCGAGATCGATTACTACCGCGACCCCAACAGCCTGTTCGAAGCCCTTAGCGCCGGGCTCATCGATGCCCGCTTCGAGAATGACCCGTTGCGCTGGGCGACGGGCTATGACCTGCCGGCCGTGCGGGAGCATCGCGTGGCGGTCGAAAATCTGCCTATTGGCGGCCCCAAAGGCATGGATGGCTTCGTCTTCAATACACGGCGCACCTTCTTCAAAGACGTCCGCGTGCGCGAGGCGCTGGGCATGGTGTTCGATTTCGAATGGATCAACACCAATCTTTTCGCCGGTCTCTACACCCGCACCAAGAGCTTCTTCGACGATTCGATCTTTATGTCGACCGGCCGGCCGGCGAGCCTCGCCGAACGGGCGCTGCTGAAGCCGTTTCCCGGCGCGGTCAGGCCCGACATTCTCGAAGGCCTCTGGCGCCCACCGAAGACCGACGGCTCGGGACATGACCGGATCTGGCCGCGCCGCGCGCTGACCCTGCTTGCCTCCGCCGGATACAAGGTGATCAACGGCAAGCTTACCCGCGACGGCACGCCCCTCAGTTTCGAGATCATGGTGGAGGACCGCGCGCAGGAGCGGCTCGCGCTCGATTATGCGGATTCGCTGACGCGCATCGGCGTCGACACGCGGATACGCATCGTCGACGAGGTGCAATACCAGCGCCGCCGGCAGAATTTCGATTTCGACATGATGCTCGGTTCCTGGGTCGCCTCGGCCTCGCCCGGCAGCGAGGAACGCACGCGCTGGGGCTCGGACGCGGCGGACGAACCCGCCTCCTTCAACCTCGCCGGGGTCAAATCGCCCGCCGTCGATGCGCTGGTCGATGCCTTGCTGGCGGCCGAATCCGAGGAGGATTTCGTCACCGCGGTAAGAGCGCTGGACCGGGTGCTGCTCTCGGGGTTTTACATCGTGCCGCTGTACCATTCGCAAAACCAGTGGATTGCGGCCTCGACCACGCTTGCCAGACCGGCGAAATTGCCTGCTTACGGTTCTCCTAGTCTTGATGCGACGCTCGATTCCTGGTGGAGGAAAACGCCGTGAACGTTGCGCAGTCCGTCGAAACCCTGAGCGTCCGGCGCGATACTCTCGCGCCCTACAGCCTCGACACATTGGTGTCGGGAGCCGCACGGCTGCGGCCCGCCGCCATTGCTTTTGCCGATCGCGTCAACGCCCTGCCCTTCGGCCTTGTCGCCACGCAGATCGCGGCGCTGGCGCGCATTTTCGCGGATTGCGGCCTGCAGCCCGGCGAGCGCATCGTGCTTGTCGGCGGCGCCGAGGCCAATGTCGCGACGGCGGCCATCGCGGCCTTGCGCGGCGGCTTCGTCCCGGCGCTGGCGCCGGTCGATCTCGATACTTCGGCACTGGCCGCCTATGCCGAGGCCACCGGCGCGGCGGCGATCGCCGGACCCGCCACCTATGGCGATCTCGCGCCGCTCGAAACCTGTCTGCAGGCCGCAGCCGCCGTACCCTCGATTCGTCTGGTCGCCAATTTCAGCTCGGAGGACCATGACGGGGCGATCGGCGTCAGCCCCGGCGCCATCCTTCAATATGCGGCGCAGCACCCCGATCTCGGCCTCGAGCGCGGCAAGCCCCTGCCGGCCGAGCCGCCGCCGCTTATCACCTACGACCGGCATAGGGCGCGGCCGGTGCTGCACCGGCAGGCGACCTTGATTACCGCCGGGCTCGATTTCGTCGCCCGGGCCAGAATCGGCCGGGTCACACCGATCCTCTCTACCCTGCCGCCCGTCTCCTGCGCCGGTTTCGTCGCCGGCCCTTGCGCGGCGCTGCTGTCCGGCGCGACGCTCTATCTGCACGGACCCTTCTCGGAAGAGGATTTCCTTGCGGCGCGTAACCAGATGGAATCGGCCCATCTCGTCCTGCCCGTCGCGCTCGCCAGCGATTTCGCCGGCATATTCGATGGGCTGGCCTCGGCCGTTCTGGTGTCGCGGCTCGCCGGCGGCGAGACCTTCGCCCCGCCTCCGGTGCTCGACGCACCATGCCCGATCGTCGATCTCTATGCGATTGATGAAACAGGGGTTATCGCCGAACCTCGGCGCAATTCCATGCCCGCGGCGCCGGCGCTGGAGCCGCATTTCATCGGCTTCGAGGAATCGCGTATCCTGACGGTGGAGCAAGCCGCAGAGGCAGACGGCAGACTGATCTTCCGCGGCGCGGCCGTGACCGCGGATTGATTAAACCTCGGCACCGCCGTCTAAGGCTCTCTACGCGATGAGGTGTTGAAAGCACCTGCCGTCATTCCCCGAAGCCGTCCAGAACATGATAAATGTCGATGCAAGCCGGAGCCCGCTGGCATCCGCACGACCTTAATGCCGATGATTTTATGCAACGTAGCGAGAATGACATTTGCATAGTCTTGCGGCAACGCGCGGGAATGTAATCGAAAACAGTCGAGATGACGGAAAAAGTAGAAAAAACCGCGCTGATCGGAGTCGTCACTGTTTCAGATCGGGCCAGTCAGGGCCTCTACCGTGACGAAAGTGGCCCGGCGATCATTGCCTATTTGGAGCGCATTCTGACGTCGCCCTTCGCGACGGTGCATCGCGTCATTCCCGATGGGTTCGACTCGGTGCGCGACACGTTGATCGAGCTTGCCGACAAAGAGGGGTGCGATTTGATCCTGACCACGGGCGGCACCGGGCCAAGCCCCCGCGATCTGACGCCGGAGGCGACGCTGGCCGCCGCACCGCGCGAACTGCCGGGCTTCGGCGAATTGATGCGCGCCGAAAGCCTGAAACAGGTGCCGACGGCAATCCTCTCGCGCCAGATCGCCGCACATCGCGGCGCCTGTCTCGTCATCAACCTGCCCGGCAAACCCGCCTCGATCGAGCTTTGCCTCAACGCCGTCTTCCCCGCGGTGCCCTATTGCCTCGACCTCATCGGCGCGGCGCGACTTGAAACGGACACCGCTTTGGTCAAAACCTTCCGGCCGAAATCATGACGATGACCGCCGCCTCCCACGATAAAACAGCCGCAAAGCGCTTCGCCGCGCTTGTCTCCGGCTATCGTCCGCTCCCCAACGTGCCGGACGAGTTCATCGGCCCCGATGGCGTGCCGCGGGAACATTGGGTCAAATTCTTCCACGCCTTGAGCGAGCTTGGCGGCGATGAGATCGACCGGCGCTTCGCCACCGCCGACCGCAACATCCGCGATACCGGCGTGTCCTACCGCGCCTATGGCGATACGAGCGAGCGCGCCTGGCCGCTGAGCCATTTGCCGCTGTTGATCGAGTCCGACGAATGGCGCGCTATTGCCGCCGGCGTGACGCAGCGCGCGCGCCTGCTCGAAGCGGTCGTTGGTGACATTTACGGCCCGGCCGATCTCGTCCGCAACGGCGACCTGCCCGCCGCCGCCGTGACCGGCTGCACCGACTACCTGCCGCAACTCGAGGGGCTGCGGCCGCCCGGCGACAATTTCCTGTTTCTCTATGCCGCCGACATCGGCCGCGGACCGGACGGCAATTGGTGGGTCATCGGCGACCGCACCCAGGCGCCTTCCGGCGCTGGCTACGCGCTCGCCAACCGCATCGTCCAGTCGCGCGCCTTCCCCGCGCTCTATCGCGACATGAACGTCAACCGGCTGGCGCCGTTCTTCCAGGCTTTCCGCGACGGCCTGATCGGCGCCGCCGCGCATGCCGATCCACGCATCTGCCTGCTGACGCCGGGCCCTTATAACGAAACCTATTTCGAACAAGCCTATCTCGCCCGCTATCTCGGCTTTCTGCTGGTCGAGGGCGGTGATCTGACGATGCGCGACAATGAGATCAACGTCCGCACCATCGCCGGCCTCAAGCGCGCCGATGTGATCTGGCGGCGCATCGATTCCGATTATGCCGATCCGCTGGAGCTCAACGCGCGCTCGCGGCTTGGCGTGCCTGGCCTTGTCGATGCCTTGCGCGCCGGCGGCGTGGTGATGGCCAATGCGCTTGGCGCGGGCGTCCTCGAAGCCCCGGTGATGATGAGCTTCATGCCGCGGCTCTGCCGCCGCGTGCTCGGCGAAGATCTGCTGATGTCCAATGTCGCGACCTGGTGGTGCGGTCAGCCGCGCGAGCGCGAGCGCGTCCTCGCCCAGCCCGAGGGCATGGCGATCGCCGGCGCCTTCGGCAATTCCGTCCTCGGCCGACCGGCCAATCAGGCGGTCGTCGGCGCTTCGTTGACGGCGGAAGAAAAGCAGAAACTGGTCTCCGAGATCGAGCGGCGCGGTATCGATTTCGTCGGACAGGAAGTGGTCAATCTCTCGACGACGCCGGTCTGGGAAGACGGCAAGCTGGTGCCCCGCCCCTTCGTCCTGCGCATCTATGCGGCGCGCACGCGCGACGGCTGGACGGTCATGCCCGGCGGCTTCTGCCGCATCTCGGGACGGCCCGACGCCCGCGCCGTGTCGATGGGCGAAGGCGTGCGCTCGGCCGACGTCTGGGTGCTCTCTCAGGGGCCGGTGCAGCATGTCACGCTGCTGCCGACCGACGAGACGGTGCGTATCCGCCGCGTCATGGGCCACCTGCCGAGCCGCGCCGCCGACAATCTCTTCTGGCTCGGCCGCTATCTCGAACGCGCCGAGGCGACGCTGCGGCTCATCCGATGTCTCGCGGGGCGGCTGATCGACACCGACACTCTGGGCAATACCCGCTCGGCCATCGAGCGCATCGTCCGGCTTTTCGTCGCCTGGGGCACGGTGCCGGCCAAGGCGTCGAGCGAAGTGATGCAGCTTGCCGCCACGGGCCTGCATTCGAACAAGGAATTCGGCTCTGCGCTGGCGCTGGTGCGCGATGCGCATCGCGCCGCCTCCTTCATCCGCGAGCGGCTTTCGACCGACACCTGGCGGCTGATCGAGCAATTGCGCAGCGAGCTCGACCGCGACGAGGACGCCTCGCTGACCGAGGCCGAAGCCCATGAGCGCGCCAATGCCGCCTTGCAGACGATGGCCGCCATCGCCGGCCTCGCGCAGGAGAACATGATCCGCGGCGCGGGCTGGCATTTCCTGCGGATGGGACGGCGCATCGAGCGCGCCATCAATACCTGCCGCTTCGCCCGCCATTTCGGCCATCCCGAGGCGCCGGTCGAGGAACTCGATATTCTCCTCGACCTCATCGATTCCACGATCACCTATCGCTCGCGCTACATGATGGGCATCGCGCTCGGCCCGGTGCGCGACATGGCGGTGCTCGACCCGTTCAACCCACGCTCCGTCGCCTTCCAGGTCGAGAAGCTCAACGGCCATATCTCGCAATTGCCGGTGCTGGCCGAGGATGGGATGCTGGAGGCGCCGCGCCGGATCGCCTTGCAGATCGGCGCCGATGTCGCGACGACGGTAGCCGACAAGCTCGACATCAACCGCATCCTGACCTTCGAAAATGCGTTGCTTTCTCTGGCTGAAGCCATCGCGGCACGCTATTTCCTGCAAGGCCCGCATGTCGCGCGGGCGGATACCGCGAGCGGTCTGGCGTGATTTACGACATAAAGCACGTTACCATCTACGAATATGGTTCGACGGTGACGTTCAATTATTGCGCCCTGCGCCTGCTGCCGCAGGACGGGCCCGGCCAGCGCGTGCTTGAAACCAAGCTGCAAATCGACCCGGCTCCGAAGGAGATGCAGGAGCGCACCTGCTTCTTCGGCAATCGCGTTACCTCGATGATGATCGAGACGGCGCATCGCGAACTCTCCGTCGTGGCGACCTCCGTCGTCGAGATCGACCGCCCGAAGCCGCCCGATCCCGCCACGACCGGCGCCTGGGAATTCGTCCGCGAGGAGGCTTTCGACAGCGAGTCGCTCGGCAGACGCTCGCCTGCACAATATCTGCACCCGAGCCGTTATGTGCCGCGCTTCGCTCCGGCGACGGATTATGCGCGCGAGAGCTTCACCGACGGACGCCCGGTGCTCGACGCCGCGGTCGAGCTGATGCGCCGTATCCGCAAGGATTTCACTTACGATCCGACCTCGACGGTGATCTCGACGCCACTGTCACAAGCCTTCGCGCAGAAGTCCGGCGTCTGTCAGGATTTCGCCCATATCATGATCGCCGGGCTGCGGGGCCTCGGCCTGCCCGCGGCCTATATCTCCGGCTATATCCGCACCATCCCGCTCGACGGCACGCCGAAGCTCGAAGGCTCGGACGCGATGCACGCCTGGGTCTCGCTCTGGTGCGGCGAACGGCTCGGCTGGATCGGCCTCGATCCGACCAACAGCACGCTCGTCAACAACGACCATGTGATGCTCGCCGAAGGGCGCGACTATGCCGACATTTCCCCCGTCGCCGGCATCGTCACCGGCGCGCGCGAACAGGATATCGATGTGCAGGTGGATGTCGTGCCGCGGCGGTGGTGAAGAAGACGCGCCCTATGGCGCCGGTGCGATGAGCGCGAGATATTCCCAGACCATTGTGGCCGCCGCCAAGGCGGTGATTTCGGCCGTGTCATAGGCGGGCGCGACTTCGACCACGTCCATGCCGATGAAATCGATCGCCTCGAGCTGCCGCAGAATCGCCTGCGCCTGCCAGGTCGCGAGGCCGCCGACTTCCGGCGTCCCGGTGCCGGGCGCAAAGGCCGGATCGAGCGCGTCGATGTCGAAGCTCAAATAGGCCGGCGCTTCGCCGACGACCGAACGGATTGTCGTCGCGATGTCGCCCGGCGTGCGCAGATGCGCATCTTGCGCGGTGATGATCGTCACCCCTTGCGCCAAAGTCCAATCGAAAATCTCTTTCTGGACCGGCGACCGGATGCCGATCTGCACCATGCGGCGCGGATCGACGACGCCTTCCGCGATGGCGTGAAAGAAGACCGAGCCGTGTCCGTAGGTTTCGCCGAAATTGTCTTTCCACGTATCGATATGCGCATCGAAATGCACGAGGCCGACAGCGCCGCGCTTTTTGGCGAGGGCGCGCAGCAGCGGCAAGGTGATCGTATGTTCGCCGCCGAGCGCCACGAGATGCGCGAGCGGCGCGGCCTGGCGTTCGATCAGCGCGAGGCTCGCCGCAAGGTCGCCGAGCGCGATGGCGAAATTGCCGATGTCGGCGGGATCGAGGTCCGCAACCGGGTCGATCCAGCGGTGCGGATGCGCGCCGTCGACGAGCATGCGGCTGGCGCGCCGGATGGCCACCGGGCCGTCGCGCGCGCCGCTACGGTTGGTCGTGCCGATGTCGAGCGGAATGCCGGCGATGCAAAGCCGGGCGTCGCGCGCGGTATTACGGACACCGAGGAATGTCGGCGGCAGGGAGAACGTGGGCTCGGTCACGTCGGCGTTCCCGGCACAGGCGCGAAGCGGAAGACGGCGACCGCCACCGCGCAGGTCCATAAGCCGTTGCTATTGCCTTCGGCCGCCGCGGTGATCGAGGTGCTGTCGAAGACATGGCCGCTCGTCTCATAGACGCGGCGGCGTTCGTTCCAGGCGGCGTCGGGATCGAAATCGATGCCGAGGGTCGTCGCCAGCATCGTGGCGGCGAGGTCTTCGGCATAATCGCTGCTCTCCAGTTCCGTCTTTCCGAAGCCGTGATATTCGGAAATATAGCCATAGACGCCGGGATCGGCGGGGCGCGCGATCCCGACACTCGCATGGACGCGTCGCCCCGGCTCGTTGGTTTCCGCCCGCGCCAGCACGCAAAAGGTGATCTCGCCGGGGTGCAGCGTTTCGATGCCTTCGGTGGCGGAGATGAGACGGCATCCGGGGGGCACGATCGATGAGACCGAGACAAGATTCTGCTGCTCGATATCGGCATCGCGCAAGGCGAATTCAAAGGCGGTGAGCTGGTCGCGATGGACGCCCACGCCACGGGTGAGGAAAACGCTGGTCGGGACGGGAAACATCAATAATAGCCTCGGGCGTTCGAGGGATGTGCTTATAAGCCCTGCGTGCCGAGATTGCGACAAGGGCCCGCCACGGGCGCTATCCCTCTCCCGCTTGTGCGCGGCGCGCGCCCGTCACACCCACCCGCTCGCCTTCAGATCGTCCTTGAGATAGGCGTAGAAGATCGGCGCGGCGACGAGGCCCTTGAGGCCGAACGCCGCCTCCAGCACCAGCATCGCCAGCAGAATCTCCCAGGCATGGGCGCGGATTTCCGTGCCGATGATCTGCGCGTTGAAAACATATTCGAGCTTGTGGATCGCGATCAGGAAGGCGAGCGCCAGCCCCGCATCGAGCGCCGATACGCCGAGCGCAATAAGCACGATGATCGAATTCGAGATGAGATTGCCGATGATCGGCAGAAGGCCGACGACGAAGGTGACGGCGATCATCGTCTTGGTGAAGGGCAGCGGCCGGCCGATGAGCGGCAGCACGACGCCGAGGAAGATGGCGGTGAGCAGCGTGTTCAGCGCCGAAATCTTGATCTGCGAGAAGACGACGCGGTTGAAGGCCGTCCCGACGCGCGTCACCCGCTCCTCGAGACCGCGCGCCAGCGGCCCGTTGGCGGGCGCGGGCGGACTGACGGCGACGAGCGCGCCGACGATCATGCCGAAAAGAATGTGGATGATGAGCGCGCCCGCGCCGCGGCCGAGAACCGTCAGATGCGCCGCATTGCCGCGCAGCGCGCCGCCGGCCGCCCGGCGCCATTCATCGAGGCTTGTCGGCACATAATCCTGCAGCCCCGCCGGCAGATAAGCCTTCGCGTTGCTGACGACCTCGGCCATGCGCTGCAGCAGCCGGCCGAGATTGTCCTGATCGTTCGACATGAAGGAAACGAGCGCGATGATGCCAAACGTGAGCCCCGCGATAACGATGACGGCGATGGCCAGCGCCAGGACGATTCGCGCAACGCCCGGGAGGACGCCGATTCTCCCCAATCGCCGGACGCCGAACTCGATAAGGAAATAGATGAAGAAGCCGGCGAGAAAGGCCGAGAGAAGGCCAAGCCAGAGGATGGCGAGGAGCCCAAGGAGCACGAGCCCCTGCGCCACAAGGTCGGCCCCGCCCGGACTCGGGGCGGCCACATTCCTAGGAGAAGTACCCTGCGGGGTCGCATCCATGATGCCGGTCCATATCCCTTGCGGCTACAGTAAATTATCCCTACTCAAACATCCGCCGCCAGCCTACACCGGCCGCGCTTTGGTTTCCCCACCCGCTTATGCCCCAGCTTTATCATCATCCGCTCGACCCCCAATCGCGTTTCGTCCGTCTCGCCCTCGCCGAATATGGCGTCGAGCCCGAATTGATCGAGGAAAAGGTCTTCGAGCGGCGGCGGGATTTCCTGCTGCTCGATCCGGCGGGCGAGACGCCCGTGCTGGTCACGGATCATGATTTCACCGTCCCTGGCGCGACGGTGATCGCCGAATATCTCGACGAGAGCCTGGGCGAGACGCTGGGCGAGAACCGGCTGTTGCCCGAGACGCCCGAAGCACGGGTCGAAGTGCGCCGGCTTGTTAACTGGTTCGCGCAAAAATTCTACGGCGAAGTCTCGAATTGGCTGGTGACGGAAAAGGTCTATAAGCGCTTCATGCCGGCCGAGGCGGGCGGCGGCGCGCCGGACATGGACGTGGTGCGCGCGGCGCGCGCCAATATCCGCTATCATCTGCGCTATATCGGCTATCTCACGGCGCAGCGGAACTGGCTCGCCGGCGACAGGCTGAGCTATGCCGATCTGGCCGCCGCGGCGCATATCTCCGTCGCGGATTTTCTGGGCGACGTGCCATGGGACGAGGACGAAACGGCGAAGCTTTGGTACGCGCGGGTGAAATCGCGCAAGAGCTTCCGCGCGCTGCTCGCCGACCGCGTGCCGGGCATCAGCCCGCCGCCGGTCTACGCGGACCTCGACTTCTGACGCGCGATTTCAAGCCCGCGCTTGTCGCCAAGGCGAAGAGCCTCGGATTCGATCTCTGCCGCGTCACCAGCCCCGACGCCACGCCGGAAACGGCCGCGCGGCTCAACGCCTGGCTCGCGGCGGGATATGCCGGCGATATGGATTACATCGCGGAGACGTCAGTGCGCCGCGCCTCCCCGCGCGCGCTGTGGCCGGACGTCCGCAGCGTCGTCATGCTCGGCACCAATTACGCGCCGGAGGGCGACCCGCTGGCGACGCTCGCGCAAAAGGATCGCGGCAACATCTCCGTCTATGCGCGCCATCGCGATTATCACGATCTCATCAAGGGCCGGCTGAAGCAGCTCGGCAGCTGGCTCGCGGCGCTGGCGCCCAGCACAGAACTCAAGGTTTTCGTCGACACGGCGCCGGTGATGGAAAAGCCGCTCGCCCAGGCCGCCGGGCTCGGCTGGCAGGGCAAGCACACCAATCTCGTCTCGCGCGAGGCGGGCTCCTGGCTGTTTCTCGGCGCGCTCTTCACCGATCTCGCGATCGAGCCCGATGTGGCGGAGACGGACCATTGCGGCCAATGCCGCGCCTGCCTCGATGCCTGCCCGACCAATGCCTTTCCGCAGCCCTATCTGCTCGATGCGCGGCGCTGCATCTCCTATCTCACCATTGAGCATAAGGGCCATATCCCCGCGCCTGTGCGCGCGGCGATCGGCAACCGCATCTATGGCTGCGACGATTGCCTCGCGGCCTGCCCGTGGAACAAATTCGCGCAAGCCTCGCGCGAAGCCAAATTGCAGGCGCGCGCCGATCTCGTCGCGCCACGGCTTTCTGATCTGCTCATACTCGATGATGCGGGCTTTCGCGCGCACTTCTCCGGGAGCCCGGTGAAGCGCATCGGCAGCGCACGCTTTGCCCGCAATCTGCTCGTCGCCGCCGGCAATTCCGGCGATCTGTCGCTCCTGCCGCTTGTGGAATTGCGGCTGGACGATCCCTCGCCGCTGGTGCGGGCGATGGCCGTCTGGGCGCTCTGGCGTCTCGCGCCGCAGAGCGCCGCGGCGCTGGCCGCGCGCCATCGCGCCCGCGAGGATGATGCGGATGTTCTCGCCGAATGGGGTCGCATCGAAGCGCCTGTCGAGGTCATGCAATGAACCTGTTCTGTTTCGGTCTCGGCTATAGCGCGCAGCATTTCATCAAAGCTTATGGCGAAGCGTTCGATACGATCGCCGGCACGGCGCGCAGCCATTATGCCGTCGAGCAGATCGGCGTGCCGCGCCTTGCGGGCTATATGTTCGACGCCGAACGCGCCGATGCGGAAATTCCCGCGGCTTTGGCGCGCGCCGACGTGCTGCTCGTCTCCATCCCGCCCGACGCTTCCGTCGATCCGGCGCTCGGCAAATTCGGCCGCGTGCTGTCGCAATTGCCGCAACGGCTCAAGATCGTCTATCTCTCGACCATCGGCGTCTATGGCGACCGCGCAGGCGAATGGGTCGACGAGACTCGTGTGCCGGTGCCGAAACAGCCGCGCTCCATTGCCCGGCTGCGCGCCGAAAAAGCCTGGCAGGCGCTCGCCCGCGACAATCGCAAGTCGATCCAGATCCTGCGTCTTGCCGGTATCTACGGCCCCGGCCGCAATGCGCTCTTGCAATTGAAGAGCGGCACGGCGCAGCGCATCATCAAACCGGATCAGGTCTTCAACCGAATCCATGTCGCCGACATCGGCACGTCCATCGCCGCGGCGCTCGCCTATGACGGCGACAGCGATGTCTGGAACGTCTCCGACGACGAGCCGGCCCCGCCGCAGGACGTCATCGCTTATGCCGCAAAATTGATGGGCGTCGCGCCGCCGCCGGAGGAAGATTTCGCCACCGCCCCCTTGAGCCCGATGGCGCGCAGCTTTTATGAGGAGAACAAGCGCGCGGCGAACGGCAAGCTGAAAGAAGGGCTTGGCGTCGAGCTCGCGTATCCGACGTACCGCGAGGGCCTCAAGGCACTTTGGGACGCTGGCGAAGGACGAGGCTGAATATGATCGATCTCTATTATTGGACGACGCCGAACGGCCACAAGATCACGATGTTTCTTGAAGAGGCACAGCTTCCTTACGAGATCCATCCGGTGAACATCGGCAAGGGAGAACAATTCAAGCCCGAGTTCCTTGCCATCGCGCCGAACAATCGCATTCCCGCTATCGTGGACCGCGCGCCGAAGGACGGCGGGGCGGCAATCTCGATCTTCGAATCGGGCGCGATCCTTCTCTATCTCGCCGAGAAGACCGGCAAGTTCATCGGCTCCGATTTCCGCAAGCGGGTCGCGACACTCGAATGGCTGTTCTGGCAGATGGGCGGCCTTGGCCCCATGGCCGGGCAGACGCATCATTTCCGCAATTATGCGCCGGAAAAAATTCCTTATGCGATCGATCGCTATGTGAATGAGACGAACCGGCTCTACGGCGTGATGAACAAGCGCCTCGCTAGCCACGAATTTCTGGCCGACGATTATTCGATCGCCGACATGGCCGCCTATCCCTGGATCGTGCCCTACCAGGCGCAGGGCCAGAACCTCGACGATTTCCCGCATCTGAAGCGCTGGTTCGAAGCGATCAAGGCGCGCCCGGCGACAATCGCGGCCTATGCCAAAGCGAAGGATGTGAACCCCACGCCTCCGCCCGCATTCGACGCTGAGGCCCGCAAACATCTCTTCGGCAAGACGGCGGCAAACACCGCCTGAGGCGTGGTTCACACGCAACAGGCCGGCGCGAATCCGCGAAATTGTGATGACGGCTTGTCGCCGCGCGCGGGAGTCGCGTAAGATCGGCCCAGGGGAGACAAAGTGCTGGGCCGTATTGCCGATACAATGACCGCACTTGGCGGTCGCCTTCGCGCGAAGGCGGCGGCGGGTCGTCAATTTGTCGCCGGTCTGGCCATTCTCGGGCTTTACCTGCAACTCGCCGCCGGGGCGTTCTGCACGGCGGGTCTTCCGTCGAGCGGAAACTTTGGCAGCTTCCCGATTTGCCATACGGCATCGGGCGATCAAGGCTCAGTGCCCAAGCCGGACCGTGCGCCGCAGCAACAGCAACAATCCTGCGCCTTCTGCGCGCTGCATTGCCACCTCGCGGTCATTTTGCCGCCGGCGCTTCCCATTGTCGCGCTCATCGCCGGTGCGTGGGCGGCGCAGCTCGCGCGAGCAACGGCGCAGCCGCGTCTCTATTTCGCCATCGCGGCACAGCCGCGCGGCCCTCCACACCTCAGCTAGAAGACGCCGGCGTTAGGCGCCGGTAGGCATTTTCCAAGCCGGTTGCCGTTCCCCGCGCGATGTCGCATCGCTGCGGTCAAGGGCTGAAGGCGCCGGCACGTTCTTCTCCGTTGAGGATTCTCCAATGATTCGACACTTCACCTGCGCGAGCGCCGCAGCGGCTCTCCTGCTCGCCGCGAACCCGCTCTACGCGCACACCATCGTCGGAAACCGCGTCTTCCCGGCGACGCTCACGATCGACGATCCGGGCGTCAACGACGAATTGGCGCTGCCGGCATTCTCCTACTTGCAGGCGGCAAACCCCGACGGCACACCGGGCACGACCTCCTATTCGCTGGCATGGGAATACGCCAAGACGATCACACCCGATTTCGGCATTTCCATCGGCTCGGACGGTTATACTTGGCAGCGCAATCCGCAGGCCGAAGGTTGGTCGAACATCGAAACCGAAGCGAAGTTCGCCTTCTATCAGGACCCCGGGCACGAGTTCATCATGTCGGCGGCGGTCTCTGCCGAGATCGGCAATACCGGAAGCCCGCAAAGCGCGTCGCTCCCCTCCGATCCCTTCTCGACGATCACGCCGAAATTCTTCATCGGCAAAGGCTTCGGCGATGCCTCGGCGGATTGGGCGCGGCCCTTCGCCGTGACCGGCGAGGTCGACTATTCGATCCCGACTGTCACCATCAATTCCGACGGCAGCTACAACCCGACGATGCTCACCTATGGCGCATCGTTGCAATACAGCCTGCTCTACGAGAACTCCTTCGTGCATCAACTGCCGGATGTCTTCAATCGGCTGATCCCGGCGTTCGAGGGCATTTTCAGCACGCCCGTCGCCAATCAGGGGCCGGTAATCCCCGGCGAATTCTCGCCCTACGAGACGACCGGCGTCGTCGGCCCCTCGCTCTACTATATCGGCCAATATTTCGAGATCGGCGTCATGGCGCAGGTTCCGATCAACCGCGCGAGCGGCGACCATGTCGGCGCGCTCGCCGTTCTCGACATCTTTCTCGATGATGTGGCCCCGACCAGCTTAGGCAAGCCGCTCTTCGGCGCGCCCCTCTCTCCCCTCGCCAGATATTGAGGCTTACATGAAACACGCTTCTTTGCTCATCGCCGCCACCGGCCTCGCCAGTTTTCTGGTGAGTACGCAGGCCTTCGCACACGCCTTTCTCAATCATGCCGAGCCCGGCGTTGGCACAATTGTCAACGCCTCGCCTCCCGAACTGCAACTGACCTTTACGGAAGACATTGTCGCCGCGTTCTCGGGCGCGAGTGCCGTGACGGCAGGCGGCGCGCCGGTGCCGACCGGGAAGGCCGTCGTCGGCCCGGCGAACACGCTGCATCTGCGCCTCGCCCACGCGCTCAAGCCCGGCACTTATGTCGTGAGCTGGCATGTGGTCTCGGTCGACACGCATCACACGCAAGGCACGTATAAATTCACCATAGCCCCGTAAACGGAGGAGCCCCGCCAGCGCGGGGCTCCCGCCACTTCGAATTCGTGCCGAACCCATGACGATCTTGCAAATTCTGGTCGCCGCGCGCTGGGTTCACTTCACCGCGCTCTTTGCGCTTTTCGGCTGTCCGCTGTCGTTCCTGCTGACGCGCGGCACAGGGGCGGCCGAGGCGGAGCGAATTTTCCGCGCCACGAATCGACTGCTGCAAATCGCGGCGGTGATAGCGGCCCTTTCCGGCGTTATCTGGATCGCCGCGCTCATCGCCAATATGGCGGGAAGTTTCACTGATGCCACAACGCGCGACACGCTCAACGCCTTCTTTTTCGAGACGCAGTTCGGCCCCGTTGTCATCGCCCGCCTGATTCTGCTGGCCGCCGCCTTGCTCGCCATCGCGCTGCCGCGGCGCATCCGCTTTGGCGTCTGGCTCTTCATCGGCGCGGGCCTCATCATCGATCAAGCCTGGCTCGGCCATGCCACCAATGGCGGTGCCGGTCTTTTCGGCGCGGCCATGATCGTGATCTATGCGGCCCATGTCCTCGCCGGGGCGGCCTGGGTCGGCGGGTTGCCGGTCCTGTGTCTCGTGCTCACGCGGCGCGACCCGGCGCGCGGGCCACGCGAGATCGTCATAATCCTGTCGCGCTATTCGGTGCTGGCGACAGGCGCCGTGACGCTGATTATCGCGAGCGGCATAGCCAATGCCTTGTTTCGCGTGCAGGGCCATTTGGCGCGGCTCGTCGCCACAGACTATGGCGAGATCCTGCTCGTCAAGCTCCTGCTCGTCGGCATCATGCTCGCCTTCGCCGTCTACAACCGCTTCATCGCGCTGCCGCGGCTTGAGACGGCCCGACAAACGCCCGTTTTCACCGGTCTTTCTCGCAGCATCGGCGTCGAACTCGCGCTCGGCGTGCTGGTGATTGGCGCCGCTGCGCTTCTGGGCGTCACGCCACCGCCCGCATAGCATGGCTTGCGTTTTGCGCGCCGCCAGTGCCAGTCTTACGCTGGTATCGAATGCGGAAGGGTCCCATGGCCAAGTCGATTGTCGTTTCCGTGCCGCACAACCTCAGCGTCGACGAGGCGCGGCGGCGTGTTGCCATCGAGATCGATCAGCTCAGGAACGAATACATCAACAAATTCGCGCATTCCGAGATCGTCTGGGCGGCCGATAGCGCGAACATTCGCGTCTTCGCCCTGGCGCAGGAGATCAAGGGCCGCATCGATGTGCTTGCCGACAGCGTGCGCATCGAAATCGTCCTGCCGTGGCTTTTGGCCAAGCTCGCCGCGCCGCTGCAGGAAAAGCTGGCCGCGACGACGCGAGAAACGCTCGCGCTCAGCGATCGCTCGAAGAAATCCTGACCCTCGCCGCGAAGATCGCATCTCACTTTTCGAGCACGGCGACGAGACCCGGCACATCGCTCCCCGCCTCCTGGCGCGCCGCCGCATTCTCAAGGACCCGGAGCGTGAACCCGGCATTGGCCGCCACGTCGCGGATATAGCCGGCCGCGTGCGCATAGCGCAGATCCTTGCCGAGTAGAAAGCCGCTTTCCGCCGTCTGCACGGTGAAGGCGAAAAGACCGCCGGAACGCAGCACCCGAAAAGCGGCGGCGAAGAGCGGCGCAAGATCGGCGATATAGATAAGAACATCGCCGGCGAGGAGCAGATCGGCACTCGCCGCCGCTTCGTCAGCGAGAAAACGCTCGAGGCTGCCGACGGCAAGATGGTCATAGATCCCCTTCGCCTTTGCGCGCGCGATCATCCGCGGCGCAAGATCGACACCAGCGAGGTGCTGCACGCGGGCGCGGAAAATCTCGCCGCAAAGCCCGGTGCCGCAGCCGAGGTCGATCGCCCGCGCGAACCGCGTTCGGCCAAGACCGGCAATCGCATCAGCCATAAGCCGCGGCCCGCGATAGGCGAGGCGACCGACGAGATGCGACTCGAACCGATCCGCATAGCCGTCGAAGAGGCGCTTCACATAGGCCTCAGGCGCAGGCGCCGGCGGCATAACGCCGAGCTGGGCGAGCTTGAGGCTTGCGCCCAGCGCATCTTCCGGCGCCGCCGCCAAAGCGCGCCCGAAAGCGGCGCGTGCTTTTTCTTGCCAGCCGAGCGCAAGGCAGGCTTCGCCAAGCGCGAACCAGGCCGCCGGCCAATGCGGCGCAAGCTCCAATGTCTGGGTCAGAAGATCATGCGCTGCGCGGGCATCGTCACCGGCCATGTAATCGGCGGCGTGCGCGAAGCGGCGGTCGGCGATGACATCGCCCGACGACAGAAACACGGGTTGGGAGCGCGCCGGTTCGTCGTGCATCTCAACACCGTTGAATAACCTTAACTTGTCTCGCGGCATCGCGGAGTTAGCAGATAAACTGATTGTGATTCAAGCGATCAACCCTTTGCCAAAAATACATATTCGTCTGGGCCAAATGAGGGTGCGAGGCTGGACGAAATGACATGTTCATCTTGAGTTCAACTGAACGCCTCCCTAATTCCACTCGCGATGGGAGATCCCCGGAAGGCTGGCCGTACGCAATTTATGCGGCGGCGGCCGGGAACCGGGAACTGCCCGGATGATTTGGGAATTTGCATCTTAGGGTCCGGCACCCATATCGCCGGCCTTGGATCAGAGGAGTAAAGCAGATGTCGCCGTTCATGAGAAAGCTTGTCACTGGCGGCTTGATCGCCACGACATTGAGCCTTGGCGTCGTTTCATCCTCAACGCCGGCCGCGGCCTTCCACGGCGGCGGTGGATGGCACGGCGGTGGCGGCGGATGGCATGGTGGCGGCTGGCGCGGCGGCGGCTGGCGCGGTGGTGGCTGGCGCGGCGGCTATTACGGCGGCGGCTGGGGCTGGGGCGCCGCGGGTCTGCTTGGCGGTCTCGCCGTCGGCAGCGCGCTGGCCTATCCCTATTATGGATACGGCTATGGCTACCCGTATCCGTATTACGGCTACCCCTACGGCTATTATCGCCGGCCCTATTACGGCTACCCCTACTAAAAATTGTCCCGGCGGCCTGAACCCGCCCACGCTTAAGATCAGCAAGCCGCGCCCGCGGCTTGCTGCGCCCCACGGACGCCTTTTCGACATTCCCCTCGAATTCTTCGCCCTGCGATGCAACCCACCGGCGCCGGGGGGATTGGCTCCCTGTGCGCTAGCGCACCGACCCCGGGTCCTGCCGCCCTATTGTTCAGGTGCGGCGTGAGGTTGAGTGGAGGGGCAGACTATGCAGTCGTCTCGGCAAATCCTCGATAGTAGCGTTATTCGGTCATTGGTTGTCGGTTTGGGTTTGTCGTGCTTGGCGGCAGCGCTGGTGTTTGGCTCGCCGATCTTCGGTTCGCCCATGCGCGGCGACCTCGGCTATCACAGCCTCCCCGTCGACAAGACGTCTTACGCGCCCCTGGCTCAGGGCGCCGCGGTGGCGCTGACGCGCAACCGCGACGACGAATGCGTGCAGGCGACGAAGGTGGTCACGGCCGCACAAGGCCCCTACGGCGGCCTTTACGTCCCGCGCGAGATGGCCTGCGAATAAAGTTTTCGCTCTGTTCCCTGCAGCGGCCGACACCTATCTTCAGGTGATGGCCGCCTCCGATATTCTGACGCTGAAACCCGCCGGGCTCTATTGCGCGGCGGGTGATTTTTTTATCGACCCGCTGCGCTCCGTCCCGCGCGCGCTGATTACCCACGCCCATTCCGACCACGCACGCCCCGGCCACGGCCAGGTGCTCGCCACGGCAGAAACTCTCGCCGTCATGGCCATCCGCTATGGCGAGAATTTCGCCGGCGCGGCCCAGACCGTGCGTTATGGCGAAACGCTGGGCATCGGCGGCGTCGACGTCGGCTTTTTCCCCGCCGGCCATGTGCTCGGCTCCGCCCAGATCCGGCTTGCGCAGGGCGGCACAAGAATCGTCGTCTCGGGCGATTACAAGCGCGAAGCCGACCCGACCTGCGCCGCCTTCGAACCGCTGATCTGTGACACCTTTATCAGCGAGGCCACATTCGGCCTGCCCGTCTTCCGCCACGCCAATGCCGCGGGCGAGATCGACAAGCTGCTCGCCTCGCAAAAGCTGTTTCCGGAGCGCACGCATCTCGTGGGCGCCTATCCGCTCGGCAAGGCGCAGCGCATCATCGCGCTGCTGCGGCAGGCCGGTTACGATCGGCCGATCTATATTCACGGCGCGCTCGAAAAGATCACCGCCTATTACCAAGAGGCCGGCATCACGCTCGGCGATGTGCGCCTCGCCGCGGGCGCGGGCGCGCTGCCCGGCGAAATCGTCCTTTGTCCGCCAAGCGCCGTCAACGATCTCTGGAGCCGCAAATTCGCCGAGCCGCGCGCCGCCTTCGCTTCCGGCTGGATGCGTGTGCGCGCCCACGCCCGCCAGCGCGGCATCGAGCTGCCGCTCGTCATTTCCGATCACGCCGACTGGGACGGGCTTTGCGTCACGGTCGACGAGACGCAATGCAGCACGCTGCTTGTCACCCACGGCGAGCCCGAGGCGCTGGTGCATTGCTTCCGCCAGCGCGGGCTAGAAGCCGCGCCGCTGCACATTCTCGGCTATGGCGACGAAGAGGCGGAGACGCCCCTCGAGACCGACACGTGAACCGCTTCGCCACGCTTCTCGACAGTCTCGCCTACGAGCCCTCGCGGCTTGGCAAATTGCGGCTGATGACCGATTATTTTCGCACGGTCGTCGATCCCGACCGCGGCTTCGCGCTCGCCGCCCTGACCGGCGCGCTGAGTTTCCGGCACGCCAAGCCGGCGCTGATCCGCACGCTCATTTATGAGCGGGTCGATCCGGTGCTCTTCGATCTTTCCTATGATTTCGTCGGCGATCTCTCCGAAACCGTCGCGCTGCTCTGGCCCAGCGACCGCGTCACATCTGGCGCCCACGCGTTGCGGTTGGGCGAGGTGATCGCGACGCTTGAAGCGGCGAGCAAACTCGAACTGCCCGGCGTTCTTTCGCGTCTGCTCGACGGGCTCGATGAAACAGGCCGCTGGGCGCTTTTGAAACTCATCACCGGCGCCCTGCGCGTCGGGGTCTCGGCACGGCTCGCCAAACAAGCAGTAGCCGAACTCGGCGGCCACGACGCCAATGCCATCGAAGATCTTTGGCACGGGCTGGCACCACCCTATCTCGACCTCTTCGCCTGGCTGGAAGGGCGCGAGCCACGCCCGAAGCCAGATGACCCCGCCCCGTTCTGTCCGGCGATGCTGGCGCATCCCGTAACGGAAGAGGAATTGGCGGTGCTTGCGCCGGCCGATTTCAGCGCCGAATGGAAATGGGATGGCATTCGCGTCCAGGCGGCCGTCGGGACCGGCGAAAGCGGAAAAATCATCCGGCTCTATTCGCGCACCGGAGAAGATATTTTCGCCGCGTTTCCCGATCTCATCGAAACGCTGGCGCGCGCGCCGCGCGGCCAATTCTCGCTCGATGGCGAATTGCTGATCTTGCGCGCGGGCCGTGTGCAATCTTTCGGTGTTCTGCAACAGAGACTCAATCGCAAACAGGTGACGGCGGCGCTGCTCACCGATTTTCCAGCCCATATCCGCGCCTATGATCTGCTGGGCCTCGATGGCGAAGATCTTCGGGCCCTGCCCTTTGTCGAGCGGCGGCGCAGGCTCGAGGATTTTGTTGCGGAGGCACGCCTCGAGCGTCTCGATCTCTCGCCGCAAATCGCTTTCGGCACCTGGGATTTTCTCGCTGCAGCGCGGCGCGACCCTGTGGCGGGCGGCGCTGACGCCGATGCTGCCGCGATCGAAGGCGTGATGCTGAAGCGTCTGGATTCAATCTACGTTCCGGGACGGCCCAAGGGCCTCTGGTATAAGTGGAAGCGCGATCCTTTCGCTGTCGACGCCGTGCTCATGTATGCGCAGCGCGGCCACGGCAAACGCTCGTCTTTTTATTCCGATTTTACGTTTGGCCTGTGGCGTGCGGGATCGGACGGCGACGAGATCGTCCCTGTCGGAAAAGCCTATTTCGGCTTCACCGATGACGAGTTGCGTCTACTCGACCGCTATGTGCGCAATCACACAACCAATCGCTTCGGCCCGGTGCGCGAGGTGGCCTATGGGCACGACGAAGGTCTGGTGCTGGAGATCGCGTTTGATGGCGTGAACCACTCTAGCCGACACAAGTCAGGCGTCGCGATGCGCTTTCCCCGCGTTAATCGCATCCGCTGGGACAAACCGGCACGGGAAGCGGACAGGCTCGAGACGCTTGAGAGGCTGATCGCCGACTAAGCATATGACGCCTCCTCCCGCCTATGCGGCAAATGGCCTGTCACATGACTCTATGCCAAGAAAACGAAAGACTGTCTCCCGCTGCTAACGCAGCGTTTGCCCGCGCGGCGGCTTTTCGCCTTATCCGCCTTTTGCGACGCGTCGCGGTTGCGATGTTCAACCGTTCAAGGCGCATTTTGAGACCGCCAATCAAGTGCTATTCGATTCAATGTTTTAAGGGCAAAGCGCCGAAGACGGCCAGGAATCGCCCGTGGCGCGGCGATACATCCGCGTTTTTTCGCGGCCCGCGCTCATTAAATTGAGCCTCTGTGTCCCACGCCGGTCTCGCCTTCATAGATGGCCAATGAATCATTGGGTTACACCAGCGAAAGGCTACGCGGTAACGCCGCGCGCAGCGACAAGGTGGCGATGGCGTGAAATTTTCGTGACACGATTTTCTTGCGGGGCGTTAGTTCTATGTTAGAGTTTGGTCGTGGCCGGTTGCACCGACTGCACTGATGCTTCGAGCGAATCTCGAACGCGTTTTTCCCGAGTGACGTTGCTGTTTTCGATGCGTTATTTGGCGCATGGGAAGCTATGTCGGAGAGAGCCGTGAAGAAAATTTGCAAAGAGTTATTGCGTGCAGCGGGAAGGGGCTTAAGGTAGCGCCTGTCACACCTCACGCGCGTACGAATGGGTAGGGCTTCGAAATTTCGGTTTCGAAGATTGGGGGATTTTTGGCTATGACAAGGGCTGTTCTTGCTTGGCAGGATTCCAGCGGTGGAGATCGGGCCTATCGTTTTCGCCCGGACAATGACTTCACGCGCCACCGAGCGCCCTTGCCCCGTTAAAGTGCGTAAGCGGGGGCTTTTGCCCGACCTCTGAGTCCGCAAGCCGCTCGCAACCGTTCAGTCGCATTTCTTCAGTCACGCGGAAGACTTGTTCTGCCCACGGTGCTCTGCGCCGACGTTCCTCTATTATCGAGATTCAGGCCGATGCTAAATCCACGACGCACCGAAGCTTCACCCCAAAAAACGAGCGCGGAAGAATCCTGGGGCGTCGTATGCCGCCGATTGAAGGCCGAGCTTGGCGAGGCCACCTATACCTCCTGGTTCTTGCGGCTGGAACTGACGCAACTGGCTGACGATGTCGCCCATCTCTCTGTGCCGACGAAATTTCTCAAGATGTGGATACAGACGCATTATGCGCCGCGCATGCTTGCGGCCATCGTCGCGGAATTTCCGGCGGTCAAACACCTTGTCATCAATGTGCGCTCTTCGACGCGCACTCCTCCCGCACGCAGTGCGCAGCCTCTCGACGCCGAAGACCTGCACGAAAGCGGCGCCGGCTTCGTCGAGCCCGCGCACCCGCGTTTGAACGCGGAGCCGCATCGCCCGGGCTCGTTCCAGCAGAAAGAAATGAGGGCACCGACGAGGCCCGCCGGCGAGGCTGAAACATTTGGCGGCTCGCCACTCGACCGGCGGCTGAATTTCTCGACCTTCATCGTCGGCCGCTCGAATCAGCTCGCCTATGCTTCGGCGCAAGATATCGCCAACGCCGCGCCCGGCGAGGCCGTGCGCTTCAACCCGCTCTACATCCACGCCTCGGTCGGTCTCGGCAAGACCCATTTGCTGCAGGCGATCGCCCATGCCGCAACGGCACAGCGGCGGCGCGTGATCTATCTTACCGCCGAAAAATTCATGCACAGTTTCGCCAGCGCGCTCGAAGCCTCGACGGCCATCTCCTTCAAGGAAAAGCTGCGCGGCATCGACATGCTGGTCATCGACGATGTGCAGTTCCTGCGCGGCAAATCCATCCAGCAGGAGTTCTGCCACACGCTGAACGCGCTGATCGATGCACGCCGGCAAATCGTCATCGCCGCCGACCGGCCGCCGGGCGAACTCGAAACGCTCGAAGAGCGCGTACGCTCACGCCTCGCGGGCGGCCTTTGCGTGGAAATGGGGGCGCTCGATGAGCCGTTGCGGCTGAAGATGCTGGAGGCGCGCGTCGCCGCGGCCAAACTGCTGCACCCGCAATTCGAACTGTCATCTGCCATCCTCACCTATGTCGCGAGCGTCATTCAGACCAACGGCCGCGATCTCGACGGCGCGGTCAACCGCCTTGTCGCCCATTCCTCGCTGAACCGCGCGGCGTTGTCTCTCGAAGCGGCGGAAGCCGCGATCCAGGATTTGGTGCGCCCTCGCGAGCCCAAGCGGGTTAAGATCGAGGACATCCAGAAACTCGTCGCCAGCCATTACAACGTCACCAAGGCCGATATCCTCTCCGCGCGGCGAACGGCGAATGTGGTGCGCCCGCGCCAAATCGCCATGTTCCTGGCCAAAACGCTGACCCCCCGCTCGCTGCCGGAGATCGGCCGGCGCTTCGGCGGCCGCGACCACACGACGGTGCTGCACGCCGTGCGCAAGATCGAGGCCCTGGTCGGCAGCGACGGACGGCTCTCCGAGGAGATCGAGCTGCTCAAGCGGATGCTGACCGAGAACTGACCCTCTCCGCTATACGCCGGCGTGGGCAAACGGTCCGGAAAGGGGTAAAGCCGAAGCATGAGTGCGACGGCGATTCGGATTCTCGGCATCGACCCCGGCCTGCGCAATATGGGCTGGGGCATCATTGAGGCCGCCGGCACCCGCCTCATCTACGTGGCGAGCGGATCGATCCATTCGCAAAGCACGGACGATCTCGGCACGCGGCTGCGCCAGCTCCATCAAGGATTGACGCGCATCATTGAGGCGCATGCGCCGCATGAGGCCGCCGTCGAAGAAACCTTCGTCAATCGCGACCCGCAATCGGCCTTGAAGCTCGGCCAGGCGCGCGGCATCGCCCTTGTCGTCCCCGCCCTCGCCGGCCTGCCCGTCACCGAATATGCGGCCAACCTCGTGAAGAAGACCGTGACAGGTTCAGGCCACGCCGAGAAGGCGCAGATCGCGATAATGGTGAAAGTGCTGCTGCCGAAATGCGCCAGCGATCTGCGCGCGCTTCCCACTGACGCGGCGGATGCGCTGGCGATCGCGATCACCCATGCGCACCACTACAAGATGACGGCGGTGCGCAGAGCATGATCGGCAAGCTGCGCGGCACGATCGATTCCATCGGCGAGGATTTCGTCATTCTCGACGTCCATGGCGTCGGCTATGTCGTGAATTGCGCGACGCGGACATTGCAGAATCTGCCTGCTGCCGGCGAGGCCGCCGCGCTGGCGATCGAGACGCAAGTGCGCGAGGATTCCATACGGCTCTACGGCTTTCTCAACGAAGACGAGCGCGATTGGTTTCGCCTGTTGCAGACGGTGCAGGGCGTGGGCGCGAAAGTCGCACTGGCGCTGCTCGGCGTGCTGAGCGCGAGCGAGCTCGGCGTCGCCATCGCACGGCAGGACAAGACGGCGCTGTCGCGCACGCCCGGCGTCGGCCCGCGCGTTGCCGCGAGATTGGTGACGGAACTGAAGGACAAGGTTCCGGCCATACACGTGCCGGCCGCTCTCGCGAGCCTTTCCGCCCCCGCAGGCGCTGCGCAAGCCCCGGCCATGCAGGACGCGATCGCGGCGCTTATCGGCCTCGACTATAGCCGTCAGCAGGCCGCCAATGCCGTCGCGCTCGCCCGCGCGGAATTGGGCGAGGCGGCAGAAGCGCCGGCGTTGATCCGGCGCAGCCTCAAAGAGCTTGCGCGCTAGCGCGACACGCCTTTTGAGCGGGATCGATTTTTTCGCGGCGGCGTATTAGATAGGCTGCATGTTCACCCCGAGCGAAATCGAGCGCTATGCGCGTCACCTCGTCTTGCGCGACATCGGCGGCCCCGGTCAGCAGAAGCTGAAGGCGGCGCGGGTTCTCGTGATTGGCGCGGGCGGCCTCGGCGCGCCGCTTATCCAATACCTTGCTGCTGCGGGCGTCGGCGAGATCGGCATTCTCGACGACGATGTCGTCTCGCTGTCCAATCTGCAACGCCAGGTGCTTTACGCGAGCACGGATCTTGGCAAGCCCAAGGCCGTCTGCGCCGCCGACGCGGTTCGCCGCCTTAACCCGTATGTCAGGGCAACGCCTATCCAGAAGCGGATCGATGCGGCGAATGCCCAAGAGCTTCTCGCGGGCTGGGACATCGTCGCCGACGGTTCCGATAATTTCGCCACCCGCTATGCCGTCTCCGACGCCTGCTTTTATGCGCACCGGCCACTCGTCAGCGCCGCGATCGGCATGTTCGATGGCTCGCTCACCACCCTGCGGCCGTTCGAGACTTCGCCCTCCGGCACGCCGAACCCGACCTATCGCTGCCTGTTTCCCGAGCCGCCACCGCCCGGCACGGTGCCGACGTGTGAGGAAGCGGGCGTTATCGGGGCGCTGCCGGGCGTACTGGGCGCCCTGATGGCCCATGAGGTGATCCGTGAGATTGTCGGCTATGGCGAAGGTCTTGTCGGCCGTCTCCTGCTCGTCGACCTGGCGCATATGCGCTTCGAGACGGTGAAATACGGCTGGGACGACGCCAATCCGCTGAACGGCGTCACGGCGTCGGCAAAGCCGCAGACGATCGCTCCCGTGCTCTGAAAAATGCGTTTTCTCTTGGGGCAGGCGAAATATATTAAGTTTTCCAGCCAGATCGCGCCAAAATACCGCTATGGCGATGGAACCAAGTTCCGCGCGAAACATAGCATAGAGGGACGGGACCGCGGCCTTGGCCGCCAAACAGGGATCAGGCGCCGCCGCAATGGACGTCAACCGCAAACTGTTGATCGTCGACCCAGACGCGCAATCGCGCGAATTGAAAATGCAGCTCCTGAAACTGTCCGGGCTGCAGCCCACGGCCGTCGAAACCGGACGTGAGGCCCTGCGCTGTCTCGATACGGAAGTGTTCGACCTCGTTCTTGCAAGCGTCGAGGACGCGGACGGCGACGAGGCGAGCTTTTATCAAACGGTGAAGGAGAAAAGCCCGGCGACGGCCGTCTTGCGGATGGCCCGCGCCGACAGCGTCAAGACTTCGGCCGCCATCGATGCGACGATCGACGGCTATCTGCTCGACCCTTTCGAGCCCTCCGAACTTATCACGCTGGTGCGCTCGCTTTTGCGGCTCAACTACACGCGCCTTGCCTTGCGCGACGCCGAAGCACGGCTGCAACTCGTCCAGGACGCGGGCGGTCTGGCGGTCCTCGACTGCGATCTCGTGACCCGGCGCGTGATATGGTCGGAGAAATTCGCCGATATATTCACCCTTCCGCCTGACACGACGGGCAAACGGCTCCGCTTCGGCATGATCCTGGCGGTCGCGCATCCCGACGATCGCGTCTCGCTCGCACAGGATTATCGCAGGCTGTTGCGCCAGGGAGGCCAGTTCGAGCGTGAATTCCGCATTCGCCGCGACGACGGCGTGACGCGATGGATCAGCGCCCGCGGCAGCTTCTTCCGCGCCGGCGGGAAGATCGAGCGAATACTTTGTCTGTGCCTCGACATCACCGCGCGCAAGCGCGGTGAACTGCGTAATGCGCAGCTCGCAGCGATCGTCGGCTCATCGATCGACGCCATCGTCAGTGTCGACTTCGACGACAATATCCGCACATGGAATTACGGCGCCGAACAATTATTTGGCTATCTGGCCAAGGACGTCATCGGCAAAAACGCGCTGCTCGTCGTCCCGCCGGAGCTGCATGCCGAACGCAAGGCCGCGATGGACCGGCTGATGGACGGCGAAGCTGTCGAATATCAAACGCGGCGGCTCAACCACGAGGGCCGCACGATTGACGTCTGGATCCGCGGCGCGCCGGTGCGCAGCGTCGAGGGCAATCTGTTCGGCGCCTCACTCATCATCCGCGACATCACCTCGCAAAAGCAGCGCGAGGAGCATGTGCGATTCCTGATGCGCGAGCTCACGCATCGCTCGAAGAACCTGCTCGCGGTCATTCAGGCGATGGCGCGGCAATCTCTCTCCCTGCAGACGGACCCGCACGAATTCGTCGGCCGCTTCAGCGAGCGTCTGTCGAGCCTTGCAGGCTCGCATGATCTGCTCTCCAACGATGACTGGGCCGGCGCCTCGCTTGTCCAGCTAATCCATTCCCAGCTTCAGCATTTCGGCGATCTCTTCGACACGCGCATTCTGATCCGCGGCGCCGATCTCATCCTGCGACCGGAGGCGGCGCAAAACATCGGTATTGCGCTGCATGAGCTGACGACCAATGCGGCGAAGTTCGGCGCGCTCTCGGTCGAGACCGGCATTGTCACAGTCTCCTGGTCGCTCATCACGGAAGGCGACGAGCGGCGCATTCGGCTTCATTGGCGCGAGGAAAACGGCCCGCTTGTCGTGGCGCCGGATCATCGGGGGTTCGGCCGCCTGGTGATGGATCGTATCGCCGGCCAGGCGCTTGGCGGACGCTCCGAGACGACATTCGCGCCGGAAGGCGTTGTCTGGGAACTCGACGTGCCGGAAAAATCCGTCGTCCGCGAGAAGGCTGCGGCGATCCCGGGCTAGGCAACCCCGGATTAGACTCGCGGCGTGAAGCGGCGCAGCCGCAGCGCGTTGCCGACGACGAAGATCGAGGAGAATGCCATCGCCGCCGCGGCGAGCATCGGCGACAGCAGGATATGCCCGAATCCGTAAAGCGCGCCGGCCGCGACCGGAATCAGGATCACGTTATAGCCGAAGGCCCAGAACAAATTCTGGGCGATATTGCGCAAGGTCGCCCGGCTCAAGTCGATGGCGCCGGCGACGGCGCCGAGATCGCCGCGCATCAGCACCACATCTGCCGTTTCAATGGCGATATCCGTCCCCGTCCCGACGGCGAGGCCGACATCGGCAGCGGCGAGCGCCGGCGCGTCGTTGATGCCGTCGCCGACAAAGGCGATTTTGCCGTTCGCGGGCCGCAGGGCCTTGACCGCATCCGCCTTGCCTTCGGGCAAGATCTCCGCCTCGACCTTGTCGATGCCGAGCGTGCGGGCGACCGCCTCCGCCGTCGCCTTGCGATCGCCGGTGACCATCGCGAGGCTGAGCCCGTCCTTCTTCAGCGCGGCGATGGCCGGCGCAGCGGATGGCTTGAGCGGGTCGGCGACAGCGAAGATCGCCGCAGCGCGATTGTTGACAGCGACGAAGAGCGGCGATTTTCCCGCCGCGCTCAACTGGCCTGCGGCGGCATCGAACGTGGATATGTCAACGCCGAGTTTCGCCATGAAGCGCGCCGAGCCGATGGCAACCGCGTTGCCGCCAATCGTCGCAGCAACGCCGAACCCCGGCGTCGCATGAAAATCATCGGCCTTGGGAATGGTCAGCCCGCGCGTCTGCGCCGCAGCGACAAGCGCCTTGCCGAGCGGATGTTCGGACAGAGCCTCCACGGCAGCGGCGAACGCGACGACTTCGCCCTCATCGAAACCCGGAGATACCTGAATGTCGGTGAGGGCCGGATGGCCTTCCGTCAACGTGCCGGTTTTGTCGAAAGCGACAGTCTTCACATCGCGCAGGGTCTGCAAGGCGGTCGCGTCGCGGAACAGAATTCCGAGCTGGGCGCTGCGCCCCATCGCCACCATGACAGATACCGGCGTGGCGAGCCCCATGGCGCAGGGGCAAGCGACGATCAGCACGGCCACCATATTGACGACCGCAAAGGCAAGCGAGGGACGCGGCCCGAAGGCAAACCACAAAACGAAAGTCAGCAGCGCGATCGCGATGACGGCGGGCACAAACCAGCCCGTCACCTTGTCGACCAAAGCTTGAACCGGCAATTTGGCGCCTTGCGCCTCCCCGACCATATGAACGATGCGCGCCAGCACGGTGTCGGCGCCGACTTTCGTCACACGCACCGTCAGACTGCCGTTGCCGTTGACCGTGCCGCCGAAAACCTCGGCACCGACCGCCTTGTTCACCGGCCGGGATTCACCGGTCAGCATCGACTCATCGACCAGCGACGAACCGTCGGTCACCTCGCCATCGAGCGGCACACGGTCGCCCGGCCGCACCAGCAGGACATCGCCGGGGACGATCGTATCGAGCTTCACGGAAACCGGCGCGCCTGCGCGCAAAACTGTCGCGGTGTCGGGTGCGAGCCGGAGCAGATGTTCGATCGCCGAGCCGGCCTCGCCGCGGGCGCGCGCCTCAAGAAAACGGCCGAGGAGAATCAAGGTCGAGATCACCGCCGCAGCTTCGAAATAGACATTCGCCGTACCCTCGGGGAATATCTCCGGCGCGAACGTCGCGACAAGCGAATAGGCCCAGGCGGCGAAAGAGCCGAGCGCGACGAGCGAATTCATCTCCGGCGCGCCGCGCAATAAGGCCGGAACGCCGATCTTGAAGAATACAAGCCCTGGGCCGAACAGAACGATGGTCGTCAGGACCGCTTCGATAAGCCGCCAGGGGAAGATGCCGATATGGGTGCGGATATAGGTATCCAGCGACGGCACCATATCCGGCACCATCGCCATTAGTACAACAGGCACCGTCAAGACGGCCGCCAGGATGAGCTGACTGCGATCGGGGCCGCCGTGATGCATGTGGTCCATGCCACCCTGCATGCCGGCCATGTCGTGATCGTCCATGTGGTGATGAGCCATGTCGTGATGCGCATGCGACTGACCCAGCACGGCAGGCTTTTCGAGCCACGCGGAATAACCGGCCTTTTCGACTGCCTTGGCGAGATCGGCGACCGTGGCCGTCCCCGGCGTCGCGGTCACGCGGGCGCTCTCACGCGCCAGATTGACATTGGCCGAGACAACCCCCGGCACGCCCTGCAGCGCCTTCTCGACGCGGTTGACGCAGGAGGCGCAGGACATGCCCCCGATCTTGAGATTTATGCCGACCTTGGGGGTTGCATCTAACGGTGTAATAGTCATCTAGCAGATATTGGCGGCTGGCCGCCCCGTATACAAGAGCCCACGCGTTTTGGAGACGGCATGCAACTCTACAAAATCCCAAAAATGAAATGTGACGGCTGTGTGAGGACAATCGAGGACGCATTGAAGTCGCTCGATCCGGCGGCGAAAATATCCTGCGACCTCGAGACGCGCGAAGTCGCGGTCGATACGCGCGCGCTACCGTCGCTCGTCGCCGAGGCTTTGGCCGCGGTCGGCTACAATGGCACCTTGCTCGAAGCCTGAGGCAATTCGTGACAGCCTGGGATCCGAAGCTCTATTTGCGCTTTGGCGATGAGCGCACGCGCGCCGCGCGTGATCTCCTCGCCCAGGTACCAATCGACACGCCCCAATTGGTCTACGATCTCGGCTGCGGGCCGGGGAATTCGACCGAACTGCTCGTCGGCCGCTTTCCGGGCGCCGAAACTGTCGGCGTTGACTCTTCGCCGGATATGCTCGCGCTCGCCCGCCAGAGCCTGCCTGCGGTCGATTTCCGGGCCGCCGATTTGCAGCAATGGCAGCCCGAGCGGCCGGCGGATTTGCTTTTCGCCAATGCCGTTTTCCAATGGCTCCCGAACCACATCGAGATTTTTCAGAAATTGCTCGGGGCCCTCCCCCCGGGCGGCGTTCTCGCCGTCCAGATGCCCGACAATCTGGCCGAGCCGGCCAAGATTCTGATGCGCGATGTGGCGGCGGACGGCCCTTGGGCCGCGCGTCTTGCCGCCATCCGCGACGCGCGCGGCCTGCTGCCGCCGCCCGAGGTCTATTACGATGCGCTCCGGCCGCTGTGCCGCGGGCTGGACCTCTGGCATACGACCTATCACCACGCGCTCGCCGATGCCGACGCGATTGTCGAATGGATGCAAGGCTCGGGGCTGCGGCCCTATCTCGCGGCGCTCGACGCGGCCGAGCGCGGTGCCTTTCTGGCCGATTACAAAGCTCGCGTGACGGCCGCCTATCCGCCCCGGACCGACGGGCGCGTGCTTTTACATTTCCCCCGCTTCTTTGTCATTGCCGTGCGCGCCTGAGCGCCCCTTTTCCGGGCGGCGGGCTTCTTGCATTGCGGCATCGGGCAGCTTAGGAACTTCTTGCTCAGCGAATTTCCTGCCCCTAATGAAAAAAGAAAGGCTCAGCGGAGGATGAACAAGCTCTACCCCGACGCCCGCGCCGCGCTTGAAGACGTGCTGAAAGACGGCATGACGCTGATGGCTGGCGGCTTCGGCCTGTGCGGCATTCCCACGTCGCTGATCGAAGCGATCCGCGAGCTCGGCGCCAGAGATCTGACCGTCATCTCCAACAATGCGGGCGTCGATGGCGTCGGCCTCGGCATTCTGCTGGAAACGCGGCAGATCAAGAAGATGGTCTCGTCTTATGTCGGAGAGAACAAACTTTTCGCCGAGCAATATCTTTCCGGTCAGCTCGAACTCGAATTCAATCCGCAGGGCACTCTGGCCGAGCGCATCCGCGCGGGCGGCGCCGGAATTCCCGCGTTTTATACGAAGACCGGCGTCGGCACGATCATCGCGACGGGCAAAGAGCACAAGGACTTCGACGGCGAAACCTATGTGATGGAGCGCGGCCTCGTCGCCGATATTTCGCTCGTCCATGCCTTCAAGGCGGACACCGAAGGCAACCTCGTCTTCCGCAAGACGGCGCGCAATTTCAACCCGATGATGGCGACCGCCGGCAAAGTGACGATCGCTGAAGTCGAGCATCTGGTCGAGCCGGGCGAAATCGATCCGGACGACATTCATGCGCCCGGCATTTTCGTTCACCGCATCATCTATGCGCCGAACCCGGCGAAGCCGATCGAAAAACGCACGACGCGCGCACGCGCCGCCTGAAGGAGGAGTTCATGGCCTGGACACGTGACCAGATGGCGGAACGCGCGGCGAAAGAACTGCGCGACGGTTTCTATGTGAACCTCGGCATCGGTATTCCCACGCTTGTCGCGAATTTCATCCCGCCCGGCATGCATGTGCAATTGCAGAGCGAGAATGGCATGCTCGGCATGGGGCCCTTCCCCTACGAAGGCGAGGAAGACCCGGACCTCATCAATGCCGGCAAGCAGACGATTACCCAATTGCCGACGACGAGCTATTTTTCCTCCGCCGACAGTTTCGCGATGATCCGCGGCGGCCATATCGATCTCGCCATTCTCGGCGCGATGGAAGTCGCCGAGAACGGCGATCTCGCCAATTGGATGATCCCCGGCAAGATGGTGAAGGGCATGGGCGGCGCGATGGACCTCGTCGCCGGCGTCAAGCGCGTCGTCGTCGTCATGGAACATACGGCGAAAGGCGAGCCGAAACTGCTGCATCATTGCACGCTGCCGCTCACCGGCTCTGCCGCCGTCGATCTCATCATCACCGATCTCGGTGTGTTCAATGTCGACAAACATGGCGGCACCGGCCTGACGCTGATCGAACTGGCGCCGGGCGTCAGCATCGACGAGATCCAGCAGAAAACCGAAGCCAAGCTGAAAGTCAGCCCGGAGCTTGAATGCCGGGCGGCGTGACGTCCCGGGTTTCGCGACTCTTGCGGCGGTTGCCGAAAAGGCGCGCGGTAGGCTTAAACACGCCGAAAGCTTTTGGCGGCATGGTCACGGCGATTTTTCCCGGCGCCGCTCATGTTTCGTTTCGCTCTCTCGACCTTCGCTGTGGTTCTGGCCGTGAGCCTCGTGGCGAGTTCGTACCTCAGCCATAAGCTCGCGCCGCCGGCGTTGCAGCCCGCTGCCGTCCCGGCAGGGCAGCAATCTTTCCCCGCGGCACCGCAGGCGCTCGTCGTAACCCCCGTAGCGCCGGCACCGGGCAATAACCTCGACCGTGTAGAGATCGCCCCCGACAGCAGCGGCAATTATCTGACCGATATCGATGTCGACGGGCAGATCATCCATGTCGTGGTCGATACCGGCGCCACCTTTCTGTCGCTGCGGAGCGAGGACGCCGACGCGCTCGGCATCAACCTCGCCCCGGCCGATTTCCGCTACCAAACGATGACCGCGAACGGCACCGGCTCCGCCGCCAAGGTCCATCTCGATGCCGTGCGGATCGGCAATATCGAGATCGATGGCGTCGATGCCATGGTCATGCAGCCGGGGGCTCTGGGGCGAAGTCTGCTCGGCATGAGCGCGCTGAGCCGGCTTGGCGGCGTCCATATCGCCGACGGCAGGCTGGTCCTGCAAAGGTAAGCGCGCTAGGTAACGCGCCGGCTCCTCAAATTTGCCTGCCTTCCCTGCTTCCTGCACGCGCCGGTCCGCGAACGCCGCGCCCGACGGCCGAAATCAAGGATTTTCTATGTTTCCCAAGCCATTGCCTGAATTGCGACCCAACAGCCTCGCTTACGAGCAGACGCCGATGGTGAAGCCGACAGGCTTCCGCGAATACGACGCGCGCTGGCTTTTCGAGAAGGAAATCAACCTGATGGGCGTCCAGGCGCTGGGCCTCGGCCTGGGGACGCTGCTGCATGAGTTCGGCGTTAGGCCGGAGATCGTCACCGGGCACGACTTCCGCAGCTATTCCGCGTCCATCAAACTGGCGCTGGTCACCGGCCTCGTCGCCGCGGGCATCAAGGTGCACGACATCGGCTTGGCCTTGTCACCGATGGCCTATTTCGCCCAATTCGATCTCGACGTACCGGCCGTCGCCATGGTCACCGCCTCGCATAACGACAACGGCTGGACCGGCGTCAAAATGGGGGCGCAGCGCCCCGTCACCTTCGGCCCCGACGAGATGAACCGGCTGAAGGAGATCGTGCTCTCCGGCGCCTATCGTTATGCCGAGGGCGGCAATTATCGCTACGTGCCGGATTTCGGCGCACGCTATATCGCCGATCTGACCAACCGTCCCAAGCTCAAGCGCAAATTGAAGGTCGTCGCGGCCTGCGGCAACGGCACGGCGGGCGCCTTCGCGCCGCAGGTTCTCGAAAAGCTCGGCTGTGACGTCGTGCCGCTGGATACCGAACTCGACTTCACCTTCCCGCATTACAATCCCAACCCCGAAGACCTAAAGATGCTGCACACGATGGCCGACAAGGTACGCGAGAGCGGCGCCGACGTGGGCCTCGGCTTCGATGGCGATGGCGACCGCTGCGGCGTCGTGGACAATAACGGCGAAGAGATTTTCGCCGACAAGATCGGCGTGATGCTGGCGCGGGACCTGTCGAAGCTCCATCCCGGCGCGACGTTCGTGGTTGATGTGAAATCCACCGGGCTGTTCATCACCGACCCGGTGTTGCAGTCCAATGGCGTGAAGGCGGATTATTGGAAGACGGGGCACTCCTATATCAAGCGGCGTGTCTCCGATCTCAACGCGCTCGCGGGCTTCGAGAAATCGGGCCATTTCTTCTTTAATGCGCCAGTCGGCCGCGGCTATGACGACGGCTTGCTCACCGCCATCCACGTTCTCGAAATGCTCGACCGCAACCCTGACAAGTCGATGGCCGATCTCTATGCCGATCTGCCGAAGACATGGGGCTCGCCGACGATGGCGCCGCATTGCGCCGATGAGGCCAAATACGGCATCGTCGATCAGGTCGTCGCGACCTTCAAGGACATGCAGGCCAAAGGCGAGAAAGTCACCGGTCAGAAGATCCGCGATCTCGTGACGGTCAACGGCGTGCGCGTCGTGACGGAGGACGGCACCTGGGGGCTGGTCCGCGCCTCGTCCAACAAGCCGGAACTGGTGGTCGTCGTCGAAAGCCCCGTCTCCGAGGCGCGGATGCGCGAGATGTTCAAGGCCATCGACGCGGTCTTGCGCCGCCACCCGGAAGTCGGCGCCTATAATCAGACGATTTGAACGGCGTTGCGGGCATTGCTTCGGCGCTGACGCGCGCCCCGCAACGACCGGGAAGCGTCGCGGTTACTTGCCCAGCGCGTCGGCGTTGTGGGCCTGAATCTCGGCGGCGACGTTGTTGAAGTATCCGCCGTCATCGCCAAGAATGGCAGTCGGCTGGCAGCGCGGCGCGCAGGTATAGGATTGGCGGTCCATGCCGCGCTGGACCACCAGCGCCCTGGGATCGCCGACGACGACTATGTTCGACTCCGCGACCGGATTGCCACCTGCGTCGAGCGCGATCATGTTGGTTTGGCCGAAGCCCTTTCCGGTCACGATCATCGTGTTACCGGATTTCAGCAGAGTCACATCGGCAATCATCGGATTGCCGATGATCAAGGTCCGCGCCCCGGGCGGAATCTGTACGATCTTTGCCTGATCGACGGTCACGGTCAGCGTGTCGACAGCGAAGGCCGGGACCGAAAGCGCAAGCGCGAGGCAAACGGCTGCCGCGCTTATGCCGAGCCGACAGAGTTTTGAGGCGTGCAGACCCATAGCTACCCTTCGCGATCGCAGCGTGCTTTGGCAAATTGACTCCGAATGGTGAATTTTTGCTAAACCGTGACAATGCGAAAAAGCTTCCAAACCGGGTGAAATCACCGACGCAACCGCTGCATGTGTATCAAAGAAATGCACGTGAACCCCGGCGCGGCGCCCGCATCTGCGATGGTGCCGAGGCTTTTCCGGTCCACGCTCTCCGCCGTCGACAGCGCCCGGACCCCAATGAAAACCTGACGTTCCCGCAGTCCGTGAAGCGTCTTCATTCCTCTCGGCCTTTCGAGCGCATCCCTTTTTAGGCCAGCCGGCGCCCGGCCGGCGGCCAACGCTCGCGGCGCTACGGGGCCAACTTGGCGGCGCTGCGTTAATTAAGAACTCGATAATTCGGGGTTCTGGAATTTTGGGCGGCGCTTAAGCGGTTTTGAGCAAAAGCATCCTAAGGTTCCCCTGCGTTCCGCCACCAAGCTGGAATGATGTTTTTGCAAACTCGCGAATGAGGAAGCCACCTATGAAGATTTTTGCCCGTTTCATGAATGACGAATCCGGTGCCACCGCTATCGAGTACGGCCTCATCGCCGGCCTGATCGCCGTTGTCATCATCAGCGCCCTGACGACGCTCGGCACGAACGTCAAGAACAAGTTCAACGCCATTGCGAGCAACCTGACCTAATCGCGTCTGTTGCGAGCTGGTTTTTGCGGCGCGCGCTGCGCAGAGCGGTGCGCGCCGCAGCTATTTTGCCCCTGGGCCTCCGACGAGGCACCGTGAGCTGCGCCATTCTGAAACACTCGGTTTCTTGAGCCCCGTGCCGCCGCGCCGAACGCGGCGGTGGTGAGCCGTTAAGGCTCGGTAAACAGGCGCGGCTTAGTCTTGCGCACCACGACTCACACGATTCCTTCGGGCTGGGCTGATCATGGCATTTGCGACACTCGTCTTTTTTCCCGTGCTGATGGTCTATGCCGCCTTCTCCGACCTGTTCACGATGACGATCTCGAATTTCATCTCCCTCGCCCTTATGGCGATCTTCTTTGCGCTCGCCCTGGTGCTGGGCATGCCGGCCTGGGAAATCGGTCTGCACGCCGCGGCAGGCCTTCTCGTGCTCGTACTGACCTTTTTCATGTTCGCACGCGGCTGGATCGGCGGCGGCGACGCCAAGCTCGCTGCGGCGATTGCGCTCTGGATCGGCTTCGACCATCTGGCTGACTACGGCCTCTATGCGGCGCTGCTCGGCGGCCTGCTCACTTTGTTCATTCTGATTATTCGCCGGCACCCGCTGCCGACCGTCCTGATCCGCCAGAGCTGGATCGCCCGCCTGCACGAGCAGGGGAACGGTGTTCCCTATGGCATCGCGCTCGCCGTCGCCGGTCTCCTGCTTTATCCGCAGACAGGCATCTGGCTATCGGCCGTCGCTCACTAATCGTTAACCATTTGTCCGGCTGCGCCGCAAAGACGCGGGCGCTTTCGCGCGCTAGCTGAAGCGCATCTGTCTTGGAGCGAGGCAGTTGGCGCGGATTGGAGATATTTGGTTAACCTTAATTTGACGTTTGCATGTTCCTATCCAAGGCGAGTGGAAACCCACGCGTCGAATAGGTTCAGCGATGAAGCCCGCCCGCCTCGTCATTCTCGGAGTTGCCGCGCTCGCTGGCGTCGGGGCATTTTTGCTTATTCTCAGCGGCACGAAGCCGCCGGAGCCTGTCAAGATCGCCGTGTCGGCCCCACCGCCGCCGATGGATCAGGTTCTCGTCGCCGACCAGGACATTCCTTTCGGCAATACGATCGAGTCGGGCGACCTGCGCTGGCAGGCCTGGCCGAAGAACAAAGCACCGGCAGGTGTCCTCCTTCAGTCGAAAGACCCGGACGCCACGACCGAATTCGAAGGCTGGCTCGTGCGCAACCGCCTTGGCCAGGGCGAACCCGTCTATAAGGACCGTCTCATCCAGCCCGGCAAGTCCGGCTTCCTCGCCGCCCTCCTCCCGGAGGGGATGCGAGCCGTCGCCATCACGATCGATTCGCAGGGCTCGACCACTGCCGGCAACTTCATTCTGCCCGGCGATCATGTCGATGTGCTCCATACATTCCGCGACGATGACGTGGCACGCGCTAATGGCGGCGACGGCATGGTGAGCGAAACGCTCCTGCACAACGTCCGGGTCCTCGCCATCGGCGAGAGCATTCAAAAGGCCGGCAAGGAGCCCGTGATCGGCGGCTCCAATGCAACTCTTGAACTGAGCCCCGGACAGGTCGAGCAGATTCTCCTCGCCCAGAAAGTCGGCCAGCTTTCGTTGAGCCTGCGAAGCATGGCCGATTCCAAAACGACCGGGGACCTCGATTCTTCAGAGAAAGAAACGAATTTCACCATCATTCGCTACGGAATTCCGGTCCCGGGCCGCGCGCGTTGAGTTGGATGCGAACAGACATAACCAGATCCTAAGGAACCACGCATGAAACGCCGCGTCCCAACTCTCCTATGCGGATTGTCCGCAGCGCTGATGCTGCTTGCGCCGGTGCAAGAGGCTTTCGCACAGGCAAGTATGCAGGTCGAGGATGGGAGCAACTCCGGCTTCTCGCGGCGCATATCGATGGGCATCGGCAAGTCGCTGATTGTCGATCTGCCCCGGGACGCCGCGGAAATCTTCGTCGGCAATCCCAAGGTCGCCAATGCCATCGTCCGCTCGGCTCGCAAGCTCTACATAATTGGCCTCGACAAGGGCCAGACCACGGTCTTCGCGCTTGATGCCCAAGGCCACCAGATCGCGGCAATGCAGATCAACATCGGCCGGGACGTCGGAGAATTGCAGCAGATCCTGCGCGCGGCCATGCCGACGTCGAATATTATCGCCCGCACGGTCAACGACACGATCATCCTCTCCGGCGAAGTCGATTCGGCGGAGGAGGCCAAGCGCGCCGACGATATCGCGGAGGGCTTCGCCAAGGACTTTAACGGCAACAACGGCTCGTCGACGGGAATGGTCGTCAATTCCCTGGTCATTCACGGGCGCGATCAGGTGATGCTGAAAGTCACCATCGCCGAAATCGACCGCAGCATCGCCAAGCAACTGGGCCTGACGTCGAGCACCTGGGGCCCGTTCACGCAATACAATCCGTTCGGCATCAACGGCAATATCGCCACGGCCGGGAACGGTCAGACAAGCGGCATCACGCTTTCCAATCCGTCGGGCACCGTGTCGGCGACGCTGCAGGCGTTCGAGCGCTACGGCGTCTCGCATATTCTGGCCGAACCGACGGTCGCGGCCGTCTCGGGAGAGAGCGCCAATTTCACGGTCGGCGGCGAATTCCCGATCCCGGGTCCGCCGACAACCTGCCCCGGCACGGTCTCAACCACCGCCGTCTGCTCCGGCGGCGCGGTCTATCAGCCTTACGGCGTCATGTTGACGTTCACGCCGGTCGTTCTCGGCGAAGGACGCATCCTCCTGCATCTGTCGACCGAGGTGACCGACATCGATTACACCAAGACCGTCAGCATCCAGGGCGTGCCGACCCCCGGCCTGTTGACGCGCAAGAACGCGACCAGCGTCGAACTGCCTTCCGGCGGCTCGATTGCCTCCGCCGGCTTGCTGCAGACGGTTTCGCGCCAGGTCATCAACGGATTTCCCGGCCTGATGGATCTGCCGATCCTCGGCACCCTGTTCCGCTCACGCGATTATCAGCGGGAAGAAACCGAGCTGATGATCATCGTGACGCCCTATCTGGTGCGGGCGACATCGACGGCGGAGTTGCCGCAGCCCGACGACGGATATGCGGATTCGACCGATCCGCAAGCCTGGCTGCTTGGCCGCATCAACCGCCTCTACGCTTCGCCGAACAACCCTGAAGCGGTGAAGAATTTCAAAGGCCGTGTCGGCTTCATCGTGGATTGAGCCCGAACTGATGAGAAGAGTGGGACGAAAGATGCCGATCTCGCCAAATAGAACAGCGCAAACCGGCCGAAAGGCCGCAAAAGGACGCGCTCTGCTTGCGCTCTGCACCGCGGCGGCGCTGAGCGGCTGCGCGTCGGCGAATGTCGACCGGATGCGGACCTCCTCCATCCCTATGGACGATTATCGCGTCCGTCATCCGATCGTCCTCTCGGAATCGGCCAATCGGCTCGATATTTTCCCGCCGCCGCAGGCGCGCAGCCTCGACCGCCGCAGCTATGCGCAGGTGGTCCAATACGGCAAGCTCTACCGCTCCAACGGGCAAGGCCCGATCGTGGCCTTCCTGCCGGAGGCTGGCACGGCAAATCGCGGGACGATCGAATCGATCCGCCGCGCGCTTGCCGCCGGCGGCGCCTATGCGCCGCTGCAGGTCACAACCTATCCTGTCGTCAATCGCGACCTCGCTTCGCCGATCCGGCTGAGCTTTATCGGGCTCAAAGCCAAGGTCGCCGATGCTTGCGGCCAATGGCCGAGCGATCTTGCCTCCGGCAGTTCGCTGCAAGGTTGGCAGAACAAGCCCTATTGGAATTACGGCTGCTCCTATCAGAGCATTTTCGCCGCACAGGTCGCCGACCCGCGCGATCTCGTCGGACCGCGCGCCGAGGATCCATCGGATACGGTGTTCAGGACCTATGCGATCGATCAGGTCCGCGCGGGCAAAGATCCGGCGACCACCTGGAATACCAACGGCACCAGCATCAACCCCATCGGCTCGGGGGCCCAGTGATGAGCGACGGATCGGATACTTCGCCGGAACAAATCGCGCCGGTTCCACGCATTTCCATGCAGGCGTTCTGCGAAACGCCGGAGGTTGCGCAGATCATCCAGTCCGCGATCGGCGATCGGCGGATGGAAAAGGCGCATGTCAAAGTGCACATGGGCGGCGCCGCTGCGGCTCTCGAGGCCTACCGTTCGGCCTCGACGCCGAACGTGATCTTGATCGAGACGACGTCCAAGCGCGAGGAACTCATCAACTACCTGCACGCGCTCGCCGAATTCTGCGACGCCGGAACCAAAGTCGTGGTGACCGGCCGTATGAACGACATCGTGCTCTATCGCGAGTTGATGGCGCGCGGCGTCAGCGAATATCTCGTCGCGCCGTTCACGGTGCTCGATTTCATCCGCACGATTTCCCGCCTCTACACCGGCGTCGGCGCGGAGCCGGTCGGCAAGATCGTCGCCTTCGTCGGCGCCAAGGGCGGCGCAGGAGCTTCGACAATTGCCCACAACGTCGCCTGGTCGATCCCACGTGAACTCGACATTCAGACGGCGCTCGTCGATCTCGATCTCGGCTTCGGCACCGCGGGGCTCGATTTCAATCAGGACCCGCCGCAAGGCATCGCTGAAGCGGTGTTCGCGCCGGACCGGATCGACAGCAATCTCGTCGATCGCCTGCTGTCGCGCTGCGGTGACAAGCTCAGTCTGCTCGCCGCCCCCGCCTCGCTCGACCGCATCTACGATTTTCCCGAAACCGCGTTCGACGCGATTGTCGAAATCCTGCGCGCCTCGACGCCCTGCGTGGTCCTCGACATTCCACATGGCTGGACTGCCTGGATGCGGCGGCTGATCCTCGGCGCAGACGAGATCGTCCTCGTCGCGACGCCGGACCTTGCCAATCTGCGCAACGCCAAGAGCCTCCTCGATACCGTCCGGGCGGCACGCCCGAACGATGCCAAACCCCGGCTCATCCTGAACTTCATGGGCGTGCCCAAGCGGCCGGAAATCGCGGTGAGCGACTTCGCCAAGGCGGTCGATCTCGAACCGCAAGGGTTCATAAATTTCGAGCCGAAGCTCTTCGGCACCGCCGCCAACAACGGCCAGATGATCGCCGAGGTCGACCCGGCGAACAAAATCAACGAGACGATTTCGGAATTGGCGCGCGCCGTGACCGGGCGAACGGAGATACGAAAAGCCAAAAAGACCCTGCTGGAGCCGCTGAAATTGAAGCTCGGCTTGAGCCGGGCTTCCTGAGCTTCCGGCGCAGCGCACGACGCCGCGCGAGTTCCGCAAAAGATGCGGGTGATTTGTAGGGATTTTTTTAGGCTTGCGCGGTTTGCTGGTCGCGCCGGTAGTGGAAATTGCGCGACGCCCTGTCGGCGTCGCCGAAGAGGAGTTAAGCGATGTTCGGACGGCGGTCGCCTGCAAGCGAAAGCGCACCCCCGCGCGCGCCGACGCCGGCCGTCGCGATCACGAATTTCCGCGGCGTGACCGACACCGGGCGCAAGACGCCGGTCACGATCGAGCCGCCCTCCGCGCCGCCGCCTCCGCCCATTGAGCCGCGCTCCGACGAATATTACGTCACCAAGAGCATGATCTTCGGCGCCCTGATCGAGGGCATCGATCTATCGCAATTGGCTCGCCTCGACGCCGACAGCGCGCGCGAGGAAATCCGCGACATCGTCAACGAGATCATCGCGATCAAAAACATCGTCATGTCGATTTCCGAGCAGGAAGACCTGCTCAACGACATCTGCAACGATGTGCTCGGCTATGGCCCGCTCGAGCCTTTGCTCGCCCGCGACGACATCGCCGACATCATGGTCAACGGGGCACGGCAGACCTTCATCGAAGTCGGCGGCAAAATCCAGTTGACCAACGTCCGCTTCCGCGACAACGCGCAGCTTATGAACATCTGCCAGCGCATCGTCAGCCAGGTCGGCCGCCGCGTCGACGAAGCCTCGCCGATCTGCGACGCGCGCCTCATGGACGGTTCGCGCGTCAACGTCATTGCGCCACCGCTGGCCATCGACGGCCCGGTGCTCACGATCCGCAAATTTCGCAAGGATAAGCTCACCCTCGAGCAGCTCGTCCGCTACAACTGTATTTCGCCCGAAGGCGGCGAAATCCTGAAAATCATCGGCCGCGTCCGCTGTAATGTTCTCATCTCCGGCGGTACCGGCTCAGGCAAGACGACGCTGCTGAACTGCCTCACCCACTATATCGACGAAGACGAGCGCGTCATCACCTGCGAGGACGCCGCCGAGCTTCAATTGCAGCAGCAGCATGTGGTCCGTCTGGAAACGCGGCCGCCGAGCCTCGAAGGCACCGGCGCGGTGTCGATGCGCGACCTCGTGAGAAACTGCCTGCGTATGCGTCCCGAGCGGATCATCGTGGGCGAGGTGCGCGGCGCCGAAGCCTTCGACCTGTTGCAGGCGATGAACACCGGCCACGATGGCTCGATGGGCACGGTCCACGCCAACTCCCCGCGCGAGGCGCTCAGCCGTCTCGAATCGATGATCACCATGGGCGGCTTCTCGCTGCCGGCGCGCACCATCCGCGAGATGATCGTCTCGTCGATCGACGTCATCATCCAGACGGCGCGCTTACGTGACGGCTCGCGCCGCATCACTCACATCACCGAGGTGATGGGTCTCGAAGGCGACGTCATCATCACACAGGATCTTTTTCTCTACGAGATCGACGGCGAGGACGCCTCCGGCCGGATCAAGGGCGCGCATCGCTCGACCGGGATCGGCCGCCCCAGGTTCTGGGAACGCGCGCGCTATTTCGGCGAGGAGGTTCGGCTCGCCGCCGCACTCGACGCCAGCGAACAGACGACCGCATGAAGATTATGCCGAAGATCGTTACGGCCGGGAACTAGACCATGCCCATTCAGGCCCTCCTCTCAGCTTTCCTGGCGGCGCTCGCCGTCGGCGGGTTCGGCCTCGCCTTCGTTTATCCGCTGCTCAGCGGCGAGCGGCAGGCCGAGAAGCGGCAGGCAGCGCTCTCCGCCAGCGCCGGAAAGCAGCCGGAAAAGCAAACCGACGCCGCGGTGCGGCGTAAACAGATCGCCGATAGCCTCAAAGAGATCGAGCGGCGCAACACCCGCAAGCGTGTCAGCCTGGAAACCAAGATCAGCCGCGCCGGCCTTCGAATCTCCAAATCCGTCTTTTTCATCTACTCCGCCATCAGCGGCCTTGTTCTCGCGCTCTTGTTCTATGTCCTCACCGGCAAGCTCTATCTCGCCGCCGCGGCGGGCCTCGTCGGCGCGATCGGCCTGCCGACATGGGTCATCAATTATCTCGCGAAAAAGCGTCTGAAGAAATTCGTCAATCTGTTTCCGGACACGATCGACGTCATCGTGCGCGGCGTGAAGGCGGGCCTGCCGCTTGGCGATTGCCTGCGCATTATCGCGAGCGAGGTCGAAGAGCCCGTCCGTGGTGAATTTCGTGCGATCGTCGAAGCCGCGACTATGGGTCTTTCGATCTCGGAGGCGGTCGAGCGGCTGACGAACCAGATTCCTATCGCCGAGACGAACTTCTTTTCTATCGTCATCAACATTCAGCAAAAGGCGGGCGGTAATCTTTCGGAGGCTTTGTCCAACCTTTCCGGCGTGCTGCGCGATCGCAAAATGATGGAAGGCAAGATCAAAGCCTTCTCGTCCGAGGCGAAAGCTTCGGCGATGATCATCGGCTCGCTGCCCTTCGCCGTCGCGGGCCTGGTCTACGTCACCAGCCCTGCCTACATTTCCCTGCTTTGGACGACCTCGACCGGGCAGCTCGTTCTCGGGGCAGCCGCGCTCTGGATGGCGATCGGCATTTTTGTCATGAAGAAGATGGTGAATTTCGACTACTGACGGCGCGGAATTTTTGTTTGGCGGATCGACATGAATGATGTGACTGACTTTTTGCTGAACCGTCAGGCGATGCTGGCGGCGTTGGTCGCAATCTCGATATTTGCGACGATCCTGACGTTCGCCATGCCGTTGCTGCAGACGGATAGGCTCGGACGGCGCATGAAAATCGTCGCCTCGGAGCGCGAGCGCATTCGCGCGCGTGAACGCGAGCGGCTCGCCGAATCGAAGGTCACCCTGCGCCAGGCGCCAAAAGCCTATATGAAAAACATCGTCGACCGCTTCAATCTGTCGTCCTGGCTGGGCACGGAAAAGGCGAAGCACCAGATGGTCATGGCGGGCTTTCGCGGACAGCAGGCGGAGGTTGGGTTTCTGTTCTTTCGCCTTGTGACTCCGATCGGAGTGTTCGTTTTCGCGCTCATCTATCTGTTCTTTCTGAGCCGGTTCGGCCTGTCCCCGATGATGAATATCGCTGTGGCCATCGGCGCCGCGTATATCGGGATCAAGGCGCCGGAAATTTATGTCAGCAACGCGATCGCCAAGCGCCAGAAATCGATGAGCAAGGCGGTTCCGGATTCGCTCGATCTCATGCTGATCTGCGTCGAGTCGGGTATGTCGATCGAACTCGCGTTTCGCAAAGTCGCGCAGGAGGTCGGCATCCAATCCATTCCTCTCGCCGAGGAATTGACCTTGACGACAGCGGAGCTCTCCTATCTGTCCGACCGCCGCCAGGCCTTCGAGAATTTGGGAACACGCACCGGCGTCGATTCGTTGAAGCAGATATCGACCGTTCTGACGCAGGCGGAACGCTATGGTACGCCCCTTGCCCAGGCGCTGCGTATCGTCGCCACCGAGAGCCGCCAGCGGCGTATGTCCGAGGCGGAAAAGAAGGCCGCCGCCCTGCCGCCGAAGCTCACCGTCCCGATGATCCTGTTCTTTCTGCCGGTTCTCTTCGCCGTGATCATCACGCCGGCAATCATCCAGGTCTCTGCCACGATGCGCTGATGCGCGGGTCTGGAAAAGCATTTAACTTTTCCAGAACACGCTCTAATCCGCTGAACCGATCTGCGTCGGGTGCAGATTTTGCGGCGTCGCCTTTTCCACCTTGGCATAGTGGCGCGGCCGATGCGCGAGAGCCGCAGTACGTTGCGGCTTGTCGAGATCGCGGATCTGGTTCCACGTATCCGATTGGGCAATCATCTGCTTGATCGAGGCAACATCTTCGGCCGCATCGACAGGTGCCAAATCCTGCTGCGCGACGGTTTGCGCGGCGTCGAACTTGCCTTGAAGCGACAACACCAGAGCGAGGTTCTGCCGCACGCGCGAGTCCGCGCCAGGCTGCGCCGCGGCGAGCCGCAGCGTGTCTTCGGCCAGAGGCAATTGCTTCGACAAGGCGTAAGACAGGCCAAGGTTGGAGAGGACTTCGGGCTGGTTCGGCACGATCTTCAGCGCGGCGCGATAATAGGCCTGCGCCTGATCGTGATCGCCGAGTTGATCCTCCACCGTCCCTTGAGCCGAAAGGATCGACCAGTTGGGCTCCTCCGGCGTATGCGCCTCGGGCAGGACTGTTTCGGCCTGGCGCAAATGGCCGGCTTCCGCCAGCGCCTTGCCATAGGCGCCCAGCACTTGCATGTCCTTGGGATATTTGGCTGCAAGCCGCTGTGCGACCGCCACCGCCTGATCGTAGCGCTGGCTAGCGCGCAGCGCGCGGGCATAGGCCATCGCGACGCTCTTGTTGTCCGGCTGGGAATCGTAGCGCTGGCCGAGATCTTCGGTATAGCGTTGCAGCGCCGCCGGCGAATTGGGCGCCACGGCATCGCTGCCGATCGAGCCGGTGATCGAGTCGGGGCCAATGCTTTGGCAACCGGCGAGTGCGAGCGAGGCCATGAGCAGCGCGGCTGGCATGACGGAGCCTCTAAGCCGTGTGCGAAATTCCTTCGCGGCGTTTCGCCTTCCGGCGCGAGACCTGCGCATTCCTTCACCCCTCTTGCCGTGCCGCCTGTTAGCAATAAAAAGTTAACCCTAATAAACAGTTAAATCGGCCAATCCGGCGCTTCGGAAGGCTGCGTGCAAAGCTCGCTTCGCGTACAAAGAACGGTCTCAGAAGGAGTCCTGGATGCCATTTTTCGAGGGGCCGGCGCCGGCCGATGCGGTGCCGATCACATTCGTGACGCCGCAGTCCTGGCCCGAGATCAAAGCGGCCCTGCCCGCCGTGGCGGCCCATTTCGCGGCGGCTTCGAAATTCGAGCCAACGCCGGGCCGCAGCCTGATTCTGCCGGATGCCGATGGCGGATTCGCGGGCGTTCTTTTCGGCCTCGAAGGTCATCCGGCTCACTTTCGCGACCCGTTCCTGCCGGGCAAACTCGCGAGCGTATTACCGGGGGGCGTCTATCGCTTCTCCAACGCGCCGCATGACACGGCGCTCGCGGCTCTGGCCTGGGCGCTGACCGCCTATCGCTTCGACCGTTACAAGAAGAAAAAGGACGATCTGCCGCAACTCGTGCCGCCGCGTGAGATAGACCTCGCGCGGATCAAGGCGCTCGCCGCTGGCGTGACGCTCGGGCGCGATCTCATCAATACGCCGGCCAACGATATGGACCCTGACGCCCTTGAGACCGCGGCTGTGACACTCGCCGCGCAATTCGGCACTGAGGCGGCGGTCACCATTGGCGATGATCTGCTCAAGGAGAATTTCCCGCTTATCCATGCGGTCGGCCGCGCCGCGGCGAAGCCGCCACGGCTCGTCGATTTTTCCTGGGGGCCGGACGACGCGCCGAAAGTCACGCTCGTCGGCAAGGGCGTCTGCTTCGACACCGGTGGCCTCGACATCAAGCCGTCGAGCGGCATGTACCTTATGAAGAAGGACATGGGTGGAGCGGCAACGGCGCTGGCTCTCGCACATATGATCATGGCGCGCGGCCTGCCGGTGCGGCTGCGCGTGCTGCTGCCGATTGTCGAGAACGCGATCTCGGCGGACGCGATGCGGCCCAGCGACGTCTACCCGAGCCGCAAAGGTCTCAGCGTCGAGGTCGGCAATACGGATGCCGAAGGCCGGATGATCCTCGCCGATGCGCTGGCACTGGCGGATGAAGACGCCCCGGAGTTGCTGTTCGACTTCGCTACGTTGACCGGGGCGGCGCGCGCGGCACTCGGCCCGGACCTGCCGCCCTTCTACACTGAAAACGAGCCGCTTGCGGCGGCGATCGCGGAACATGCGGCCACCGCCAACGATCCCGTCTGGCGGCTGCCGCTCTGGCAGCCCTACGATAAGATGATCGACAGCAAGATTGCCGATATTACCAATAATGCGGCAAGCGGCTTCGCCGGCTCGATCACCGCGGCGCTGTTTCTCAAGCGCTTCGTCGAGAAGAGCCGGGCCTGGACGCATTTCGACATCTACGCCTGGACGCCGAGCGCCAAACCCGGCCGGCCGGAGGGCGCCGAGGTGCAGGTGGCGCGGCTTATCTTCGATTTGCTCGAAAGCCGCTACGGGACGGGTGCGCCGTGACAAGCCATCCGACTCGCGATCCACGGCTGACGCCGGCGCGGCCGGACCTCGCCGCCGCGCAGTTGCGTGGCCAAGTGGCAGCCCTGCGTTTCGTCGAGGGCCGGCCAATGCATCTGCGCGCCGAAATCGCCGATCTGCGCCGCACGCCCTCGCTCGAATCGCCGATCGACACGCAAGTTCTGTTCGGCGAAACCGTCACGCTTTATGATGAAAACGAGGGCTGGGCCTGGGTTCAACTCGCGAGCGACGGCTATGTCGGCTACGTGTCGCGGGATGCTCTTGCCGAAGGGCCGGCCGCGCCGACGCATCGCGTCACGGTCAACCATACCTTCATCTATCCCGCCGCGAACATGAAGCTGCCGATCACCGGCGCCCTGACGCGTGGCGCGCGCGTCGCCGTCGCGGGCGAGAGCGGCGATTTCGCGCAGCTCGCGGGCGGCGGCTTCGTCTTCGCGGCACATCTCGACACGCTCGCGAGCCGGGCGGTGGACTTCGTGGCGGTCGCGGAAAGCTTCGTCGGCAGCCCTTATTTGTGGGGCGGCAAATCGAGCCTGGGGATCGATTGCTCGGGCCTCGTCCAAATCGCGCTTGCGGAATCTGGACTCGCCGCGCCGCGCGACACCGATTTGCAGCAGGCGGCACTGGGTGAGGCCCTGCCGGTCGATGCAGCGCTCGGACATTTGCGCCGGGGTGATCTCGTTTTCTGGAAGGGCCATGTCGGCATCATGCGCGATCCGGAAATCCTGCTGCACGCCAACGGCCATCATATGCTCGTCAGCTTCGAGCCTTTGGCCGAGGCCCGCGCGCGTATCCTGCGCAGGGGCGCCGGGGAGATCACCGCGATCAAGCGGATCTAGATTTATTTTGACGCGTTTTCTTCACGCGAACCGGTATCCGCTTCGCTCGAAAACGCTCTACCCGGATTCGCTCTCAAGCGTCTGGCGGTCGAAGGCCCGTGGCAGAAGCGCGGCGAATTTGATGCTCTGGCGCACGCCTTCCGGGCCGGCGCTGTGGACGACGGCATCTTCCGTAGCGAATTCGGCAATACGCTGGCGGCAGGCTCCGCACGGCCAAATCCCCTCGCCGCAATCCGCGACGACAAGAACCTCGGCAATCTGGCGGCCGCCCGCGGCGACCATCGCGGCAATAGCGCCCGTCTCGGCGCAACAGCCGGCCGGATAAGCGGCGTTCTCCACATTGGCCCCCGAGAATATCGCGCCGTCTGGCGTGCGCACGGCGGCGCCGACCGCGAAATGCGAGTAAGGTGCGTAGGCATTTTCACGCGCCGCGTGCGCCGCGGTGAAGAGTCTGTCGAGCGACGCGCTCTGAGCGGCGTCTTGCAGGATGGCGGTCATCGGCTTTCCCAAGTGCTCCCACCGAACATAGCCCTCCCGGATGCGGGCGAAAACTAGTATTGATACGCGAAGAGGCTGCCCTGCTCCGGCGGAATCTTGTAAAGCGGGATGACGCGGATATGCGGCGCAGGCTTCGACGCGGTCGTCGCCATCCGGGACGGGGTCAGGGACCGGCCCTCCGCCGCCGCCTCGTTCGGTGAAATGCGAAACGCCGCCAGGACCAGCGCGCAAAAGGCGACCGCCAGTACAACCATCAGACGGCTCCGGCGGCATTCGCGCCGAAGCAGCGGATTGTTGCGGTTGGGATGGCGTCTGCTGGGGTAAAGCGCTTCGATGGCCAATGGGCAAACTCCCGTGCGCGGGAACCCAGATAGCCTTCGCGGGCGAATTTCTGTGCAATTTCGCACCGGCTGGCCACAACGCGGGAAAGGTTGCCCGGCGACAAGGCCAAAGGCGCTTGATAGGTTGTGTGTGACGTCTCGCCTGGGGTAACCTCCCGGCGGGAGATTTGGAACACACCCATGGCCAAGCAGCTTTCCCCCGTCGCGTATGTGACCGTAGAGATGAATTTTCCGAACGGCGGGATTTTTGGACGCGAGCAGATCGAGCTGATCGATGCCATCCGCACGCAGCGCTCGATCATCGGTGCCAGCCGCGCACTTGGCCTCTCCTATCGTAAATGCTGGCTCTGCGTCGACGCGTTGAACCGGACGTTCGAGAGCCCGGTCGTGGCGACCTATCCGGGACGGCGCGGCGGCGGGGCCGAAATCACCGCTTTCGGCGAACGGCTCGTTGCCCTCTATCAATCAATCGAGCGGCACGCCGGCAGCGCCTCGAAAAAATCGCTCGAGGAAATTACCGCGTCTCTGGACTGGAGCTTCGATCCGAAGGCCAGGAGCGCGGTTGCGGAGCGCGATCTGGCCTGACGCCGCGTCCGGAGATCGCTACCGCCTTGATCATCGCCCAAGCCTTGATACCCGGCTGCAAGGCAAGGCGGACGACCGATTCGCGCGTGATGAGCGAATGCACCCGGGTCTTGCCCAGGCTGAGCGTCGCGCGAACATAGGGCGACGTCAGATATTCGATCTCGTCGATCGTCCCGGGCAAACGGTTGGTGATCGAAACATCCATCGGCCGCGATAGTGCAATCGAAACGTCGCGCGCGTCGATCTTGACGATCACGCTGGAGCCGACCGGATAATTCACCATCGGCAGGCGCAATTCGCCATCGTCGAACAGCAGGCTGGTCAGCGCCAATTCCGGGTCGTGCCGCAGGATGCGCGCGAAGACGGTCGTCTCCAGCGCGGGCGGGCTCGTCAATTTCTCTTTATCGGCCGGAAGGATGTGCATCGCTCGTGTTCCGCCCCCACTATTCGCCCGGCGCCCGGCGGGCGTCAATGCCGGTGCTCAAAGCCAGACCAGATAGCCCTTTTGCCAAAGGTAGCGCAGGAGCATCGCCAGACAGACAACCACAATCAGCGGCCGGATCAACCGCGGACCGCCGCGGATCATCACATGCGAGCCGGCGGTCGCGCCGACGATCTGCCCCAGGATCATCACCGCGCCATAGGCCCAGACCACTTTCCCGGCGAGCAGAAAAAGGACCAGCGCGCCGAGATTGCTGCCGAAATTGAGCACTTTGGCAAAGGCCGTGGCCTTGAGTAGGGTCTCGCCCCGCAGTCCGACTCCGGCGAGCGCGAAGAACGAGCCGGTGCCGGGGCCGAAAAACCCGTCATAGAAGCCGATCGCCGGAACCACGCTGGCAAGATAGGCGGGGCGCGAGAGCCGCACCTTGCCGCCGACCTCCGCCGCTGTCGGCGCGAAGAGGAAATAGACCGCAATCCCGGCCAGCACGAAGGGGATCAGGATATCCAGCATCCCGGCGCCCATGATTCGCGCCGCCAGCGCCCCGAGGAGGCCGCCAGCAAAGGCAGCAGCGAAGCCGGCCTCGATCTGACCGAAGAATATCTGCCGCCGGATCAGCAGCGTCGCCGTGGCCGAGAGGGTTCCGAACGTCCCCTGAAGCTTATTGGTGCCGAGAACCAGGAGCGGCGGCAGGCCGGTCAGCAAAAGCAGCGGCACGGTGATGAGGCCGCCGCCGCCTGCCAATGTGTCGACAAAGCCGGCGATGCCCGCCCCGGCCGCCAGAACGGCCAGCGTTTCCGGATTAACCACAAAACCCCCAACCGCGCCGCACCGGGCTGCCCAACGCAATTTTCGGCCCGGATGGAATCGCCTGACCGACAAAAATCACGCCGATTCAAAACGTTGGAGCAATGTTCCGATCGGAAAAGTCACGCGACTTCTACGGAACGCGCTCCCGAGCCCGGTTTTCAAATCAATTCAATTCGTATATGGGATGCTGCAATTGCGAAAGGCCGCCACCATATGTTGGGGACAAGGCGGCCTTTTGTGCACCTGTAGCCCCCGTAGAGACACCTGTGTCATACCCATGCGCGACCTTGCCGCAGCGCGGCGCTCGCCCTGAACGCGGACCTGATTCATGAACTTGCGCAATATCGCTATTATCGCCCACGTCGACCACGGCAAGACCACGCTTGTTGACCGTCTGCTCCAGCAATCCGGCGCCTTCCGCGAAAACCAGAAGGTGGCGGAGCGGGTCATGGATTCGAACGACATCGAAAAAGAGCGCGGCATCACGATCATGGCCAAGGCCACGTCGATTGCCTGGAAGGACACGCGCATCAACATCGTTGACACGCCTGGCCACGCCGATTTCGGCGGCGAGGTCGAGCGCATCCTCTCCATGGTCGATGGCGCCATCGTTCTCGTCGATGCCTCGGAAGGCCCGATGCCGCAGACGAAATTCGTCGTCGGCAAGGCGCTGAAGATCGGCCTGAAGCCGATCGTCGCCATCAACAAGGTCGATCGGCCGGACGCCCGCATCCAGGAAGTCGTCAACGAGGTCTTCGATCTTTTCGCGGCGCTCGATGCGACGGACGAACAGCTCGACTTCCCGATCCTCTACGGCTCCTCGAAGCAAGGTTGGATGGCCAATAGCCCCGACGGTCCGCAGGACGGCATGGCGCCTTTGTTCGATCTCGTCCTGAAACATGTCCCGCCGCCGACGATCGAAGAAGGCGGTTTCCGCATGCTTGGCACTTTGATCGAGGCCAATGCCTATCTCGGCCGCATCATCACCGGCCGCGTGTTTGCGGGTAGCGTGAAGCCCAACCAGGCCGTGAAAGTGCTCGACCGCAAAGGCAATGTCGTCGAACAGGGCCGGGTATCGAAAATTCTCGCCTTCCGGGGCATTGAGCGCGTGCCGGTCGAGGAAGCCGAAGCCGGCGATATCGTCGCCATCGCGGGTCTCGAGAAATTCAACGTCGCCGATACGCTCTGCGCGCCCGAGATCACTGAGCCCTTGCAGGCGCAGCCGATCGATCCGCCGACCCTGTCGATGACCTTTATGGTGAACGACTCGCCGCTGGCCGGCACAGAAGGCGCCAAGGTCACGAGCCGCGTCATCCGCGAGCGTCTCTATAAGGAAGCCGAAGGCAATGTCGCCTTGAAGGTCGAAGATTCGCCCGGCACGGATTCCTTCATCGTCTCGGGACGCGGCGAATTGCAGTTGGCAATCCTGATCGAGAACATGCGCCGCGAAGGCTTTGAGCTTGGCGTCTCGCGTCCGAAGGTGGTCTTTCAAAGGGACGAAAGAGGCGATCTGCTCGAGCCGATAGAAGAGGTCGTCATCGACGTCGATGAAGAGCATTCCGGCGTCGTCGTTCAGAAAATGTCGGAGCGCAAGGCCGAGATGATCGAGATGCGGCCGTCGGGCGGCAACCGTCTGCGGCTGGTCTTTTACGCACCGACGCGCGGCCTTATCGGCTACCAGGGCGAACTTTTGACGGATACCAAGGGCACGGCCATCATGAACCGCCTCTTCCATGAATATGCGCCTTGGAAGGGCGAACTCATGGGGCGCCGCAATGGCGTGCTCGTCTCCAACGACCAGGGCGAATCCGTCGCCTACGCCATGTGGAAACTGGAAGATCGCGGCCCGATGATGATCGAGCCCGGCTGGAAGGTCTATCGCGGCATGATCGTTGGCGAGCATTCGCGCGACAACGATCTCGAAATCAACGTCATGAAGGGCAAGCAGCTCACCAATATCCGCACCCATTCGAAGGATGAGGCGGTGAAGCTTACCCCGCCGATTCAGATGACGCTTGAACGCGCTTTGGCCTATATCCAGGACGACGAGCTGGTCGAAGTGACGCCGAAGTCGATTCGCTTGCGCAAGGCGATCCTCGACCCGACCGACCGCAAGCGCGCCGTGCGGGCGAAGGAAAGCGCCTAGGCGCCTCCAGCCCGCCCAGTGCGGAGCTTCCCGCCCGAGCGCCTCGTCTGCCTCACCGAGGAAACGGTCGAGACGCTCTATCTGCTCGGCGAGGAAGATCGCATCGTCGGCGTTTCCGGCTATGCGGTGCGCCCGGCCCGCGTGCGCCGGGAGAAGCCGCGGGTCTCGGCCTTCACCTCCGCCGATATTCCGAAAATCCTGGCGCTCAAGCCCGACCTCGTTCTCTGCTTCTCGGACCTGCAAGCCGGGATCGCCGCCGAATTGATCGCGGTAGGCGTGGCTGTCCACGTCTTCAACCAGCGCGACATTGCCGGGATTCTGGCGATGATCCGCACGCTCGGCGCGCTGGTCGGCGCGGCGGACAAAGCCGTGGCGCTGGCCGAAAGCCTGCGCCAGCGGCTCGTCGATGTCGCCGCCGCTGCGCAAGGGCGGGAAAAGCCCCGCGTCTATTTCGAGGAATGGGACGCGCCGATGATTTCCGCCATCGGCTGGGTGTCGGAATTGATCGAAATCGCTGGCGGCGTGGATGTTTTCGCGGGCCTAAGCACGCGGGCGGCAGCTTCGGACCGGATCGTCACCCCGCAAGCCGTCGCCGAGGCCGCGCCGGACATTATCCTCGCGTCCTGGTGCGGCAAGAAGGTCGTGCCCGAGAAGATCAAGATGCGGCCCGGCTTCGCCGACATCCCGGCGGTGCGCAACGGCCGGATCGTCGAAATCAAATCGCCGCTGATTCTCCAGCCCGGCCCCGCCGCGCTGACCGATGGGCTGGATGCCATCGTCGCGGCGCTGGGGCGCGCCTGAAGCTTCGGCTTAAACTTCCTCGGGACCACTCGTCAGAAGGGCGTGGAGAACGGCGGGGTCGTCTGTCTGACGCAGCCGCTTGGCGATGTCCTGGTCGCGGATTCGCCGCGCGATCGAAGCGAGGACGGTGACGTAATTGACGACTGAACTCGCCGGTATCAGCAGGAAGAAGATCAGATCCACCGGCTTTTCATCCGCCGCCTCGAAGGGAATCGGCCGGCCGAGCCGCGCGAAAAGGCCAAAGAAGCGATCGAGCCCTTCGATTCGCGCATGCGGCAGCGCAAAACCTTGGCCGAGACCGGTCGAGCCGAGTTTTTCCCGCGCCGTGATGGCATTGAAAATCGTTTCCTGCGGAATTCCCAGCGCGATGCTCGCGCGCCGCGACAAATCACGCAGGGCTTGCGTCTTGTCGGTGGAATAGAGCTGCGGGATGATGTGGGATAGATCGAGAAATTCGCGAATTTCCATAGCTTACCTGGCCGAGTGAGGTTCCGGCACGCCATCGGCGCGATGCCACCATAGCGCTTGATTGCCGCCCGGCCTACGCGCCGGTCTTCAAGTATCCATCGTTAGACACAAAGCGGTGTGACCGCCATCACCGCGCGAGTCGCGAATCAAATAGATTCGCGAATCAGACGCTGACGCCGCCGGAAAGCTTCGAGTTTCGGGCTGGCTGGAGCTCCGCCGCGACTAAGAACCGTTCAAAATCTGCCAATTGCTCAGGCAACATGGCGCGAGAACCGACTATCCGTTGCAGGAAAGCACCGCCCCCCTGAAAAGCAAGCGGAAACAGCGATCTCCCGTTGCTTGCCCGAAGCTGCCGTGTACTTTTGTCATGTTAGAACACGGGTACCTACTGGGGGCACAAGAAATGGCTTTTTCGCGCAGATCTTCATTTTTATCGGCGCTCTGTGCGGGCACGATACTCGGCGTGACGGGCGGGGTCGCTGCGGCCGCCGATCTGCCGACGAGCAAAGCTCCGCCTGCACCGCCGCCGTCTTGGTGGTCGACTTTGACTGTTACCGGTGAAGTCGACGCCGGCATCACCGGCAATCCGGATAGCCCGGAGAGCGGCCTGAACGGCGCCGCCCTGTTTACCGACAAGGCGAACGAACCGACGCTCAATGCGACGATCCTGACGATCTCCCGGCCGACCGACCCGAACGCAACGGGCTATGACGTCGGCTTCACACTGCAAGGCACATACGGCTCGGACGCACGTTTCACCCACTACCTTGGTGAAGGCGAATATTGGCTCGATTCTCGCGAGCAATTCGACGTCCTGCAGGCGAACGTGCAGGTCCATACGCCTTGGCTCACCTCCGCGGGTATCGACTGGAAGCTCGGCGAATGGTCGACGCTTGAGGGTGCCGAGGTCATCGACCCGGCCGGCAACCTGTTCTATTCGCACTCCTATATCTTCAACTATCCGGAGCCGTTCAAAGACTTCGGCGTCTTGGCGATCACCCACGTCAACCCGACGTTGGACATCTACACCGGCGTCACCAGCGGCCAGCAGACGACGCTTGTGCCGTATGTCGGCGACAATAACGACGCGCCGGCCTTCGAAGGCGGTATCGGCCTCAACAAGCTCTTCGGCGGCGCGGTCACCGTGCTGGCCACGACCCATATCGGCCCGGAGAACGGCGCTGGCCGGCCCTGGGACCAGAATGCTTATGTCGGCTTCAATCCGGCGGCGAACTCGGCTCTCGTGTACGAGAACGATCTCGTCGTGACCTGGACCGCGACCGACAAGCTGACGATCATCGGCGAAGGTAACTATACGAAGAACGACCTCACCGACTCCGATACTTACGGTGTGGTGGGCTATGCCTCATATCAGACGCCGATCGACTGGCTGAAGATCAATGGCCGCGCCGAAGTCTTCCGTGATGACGGCCCTGTCACCTACGTCGGCGACTACCCGGGCAACTTCGACTTCGTGAATGCCGAGCACGGCTTCGGCTACTCGTTCGACGGCGCGGATGTGCCCGCGACCTACTTCGAGTTCACGGCCGGCCTGAACATCACGCCGACGCTTCCGTCCTCTATTCCGCTGCTCAAGGGCGTGATCATCCGGCCGGAAGTTCGCTACGACACGACGCTCAACAATGTCGCGGCGTTCGACTACAACTATAATGGTATCCCGCTGAAGACCAGCCAGGTCACTCTCGGCGGCGACATCATCCTGAAGTTCTGATCTCCCAGAGATTGACTTTCAGACGCCGGCCTTCGGGCCGGCGTTTTTGTTTGGGCTGCCGCAGATCGATGGCTTCGCGCCACCAGCGTGCCGTGGCGAGCTTCGCCGATATGAATCGTAGGGAAATAGCGGCGCGAAGCGACGCCCAAACCTCTCGGCCTCACGGCCTGGGCTTAGTCCCGGCCATTCACGCAGGGATATTGCTTTAACGATTGCGATGGCGTGGCGGTGCCGCTGCGCGGATCGGTGCGACTGGGGCGCGGCTATGACAGGTGAGAGAGCTGTGCCGGGTTCTCGGGCGGAATCTCGGGAAAGCATTCCGAACGACAGGTTCCGGCTCCCAGTGCCGGCCGATCATTCCGCTGCTTTATCGACGCCCCCGAACGGGATCGGCCGCTGCGCTTCGGCGCCCGCGTCCGGCTTGCCGAAATCGAGCATGTCGATGCGCTCGCCGCTCTTGGCGATCTTGTCGGCGGAAATCAGAATGCCGGAAACATCCTCCTGCACCTGGCCGAAATGGCCGCCGAGCTTGCCGACCCTCTGCCGCAACCGCACGACGTCCTCGACAAGCCGGCGCACCTCTATCTGAATCACATGCGCCTGCTCGCGCACCCGCGCGTCGCGAACGAGCGCCTGCATGACTTGCACGGCCATCACCAGCAGCGACGGCGAGACGATGACGATCCGATTCTTATGCGCCTTCTGAACGACATCTTCGAAATGTTCGGCAAGATCGGCGTAGAGCGATTCGGACGGGACGAACAGAACAGCGATATCCTGCGTTTCGCCGGAAATGAAATAGCGTTCCTTGATATCGGCGATATGCCGGCCGACATCGCTACGCACGCGCGCCGCCGCCACCTTGCGCGCCTCGGCATCGGCTGCGTCCTTCAAGGCGACGAAAGATTCCAGCGGGAATTTCGCGTCGATCACCATCACGCGCTCATCGCCCGGCAGGCGGATCACGCAATCCGGCCGGCAATGATTCGAGAGCGTGTATTGAAACTCATAGGCATTCTGCGGCAAAGCGTCCCGGACGATGGCTTCCATCCGCCCTTGGCCGAAAGCCCCGCGCGCCTGCTTATTGGCGAGAATATCTTTTAGGCCGATCACTTCCTCGGTGAGGCCGGTAAGTCGCGCCTGCGCCGCATCGATCACCGCAAGTCGCTCGTTGAGCTTGCCCAGGCTTTCGCTCGCGGTACGCGACTGATCCTCAAGGCTGCGACCGACGCGCGTGCCCACCGAATCGAGTTGCTCGGCGACGATGCGCGCGAGATCGGCCTGACGCGAGCCGAGAATCTCGCCCATGCTCCGCAACCTGCCAGTGACCTCCGCATGCGAACGGGCAAGCTCGGCGATCTTCTCCTGCAGATCAGCTTGGCGTCCGGCCGCCACAGTGACTTCGCGCCGTCGCGCGCTTGCACCGAGCAAAAGGCCGAGGACCAGCAGCAGGCACACGAATCCGGCAAGACCCAACGCAAGATTCAAGGCCGTCACCGGGATAGCAAAGATTGTGAAGAGAATTCTGTCCATATCCCCTTCTAGCAGATTCGCCCCGAGAGAACATAGGCGGAACGGATTTTCCAGAGGCAAGGCGCGGCAATTCGCTGCAACGACCAGGCTTTTCGTCGCTAAGTTACGGCTCGCTAATAAAATTCGCCTAAATTCTCCATCGACGAAACGGGTACAATCATGACCTCGAAAACTGACCTCGCCGATCTCAGGCGCATTTACGCGATCGACGACGAATGTATCGGGATCATTCGTCAGAACTTCGATTTCCTTTTCCGCGAATTCTCTTCCGCGCTCGATGCCTTCTATCGTGTCGCGGCGAAATCATTCGGCGGTGATTCCTACGTCGGCAATCCTGCCAGCATCGCCCTGGCGCGCGAAAAATATCTGCGCCACTGGCGCGTGCTGATGGAAGGGCGTTTCGACGCGCAATATGACGCTTCGGTTGCCGACGTTTATCGGCTTCGCAACGACTTCGGAATCGATTTCCGGCTCTCGACCGCTGGGCGCAGTTTCATATTTGCCTCTGTTCTCGAAGCGATCGCGCTGCGTCTACCGCGCAAGCCGTTGGAGATCTTTCCGACGCGCCGGCGCACGAAGGTTCAGCTCGCCTATTTCCGCGTCTCGATGCTCGATATCGTCATGACGATGGACAGCTATCTGCAGGCTGGCCAGGACGAGCGGCTGCGCACCCTCAATCATCTGGCGAAATCCTTCGAGCACGCGATCGGCGGGATCGTCTCGGGCGTGACGACCGCGGCCGAGGATTTGCGCAATACGGCGGACGCGCTGACCCAATCGGCGGAAGAGACCAGCGAGCGGTCCATGGCTGTCGCACTGGCCTCGCGCGAGGCAGAGACGAATGTTCAAGCCGTCGCCAGCGCGACACATTATCTTTCGCAGGCGATCGGCGAAGTCAGCGCCCGTGTCCATGAATCGAATCAGGTCGCGGGCCATGCCGCCGGGGCGGCCGACCAGACGCAGGAAGCCGTGCGCAGCCTCTCCGGAGCGGCAGAGCGAATCGGCGGCAGCGTCGTGCTCATCAGCAACATCGCCGCGCAGACCAATATGCTGGCGCTCAACGCGACGATCGAGGCGGCACGCGCCGGCGAAGCCGGCCGCGGTTTCGCCATCGTCGCTCAGGAGGTGAAGAATCTGGCGCTCGCGACTTCCAAGGCGACCGCTGAGATCAATGCGCAGGTCGCGGGCATCCAGGATGCGACCGAGCACGTCGCCTCCTTCATAGCCAGCATTGCCAAGACGACGCAGCGGGTGAGCTCCATCTCCATAGCCGCCGAAACCGCCGTCGCGGAGCAGGAAGCGGCGACGCGCGAAATCGCCCGCCGCGCCGAGCAGGCCTCGGTCGGTACGCATGAGATGGCGACGAATATTCTCGGCGTGACGGAAGCGGCGGGCAATTCCAACTCCGCCGCCAAGCAGGTGCTCGAACTCGCCACCCGGCTCAACCGCCAGTCGGAGCTCCTGTCAAAACAGGTGCATGACTTCCTGCGGATGGTCGGGGCGGCCTAACCGGCCGGAAATTGACCCGGGGGCTCTTGATGCCTATGTCTGGGGCCAGTTCCCCGGATTTGACGTCTGCCATGCCCTTGAGACCGATCCTGATTCTGCCCGACAAACGGCTTCGCGAGAAAGCCGCTCCGGTCACCGCCGTGGACGACGAGATTCGCGCGCTGATGGACGACATGCTGGAAACGATGTACGCCGCGCCGGGCATCGGCCTTGCCGCGACGCAGATCGGCGAGATCAAGCGCGTGCTGGTGCTTGATGTGGCCAAGCGGCAGGACGAAGACGCGAGCGCCAATCCGCTGGTCTTCGCCAATCCGGAAATCCTCTGGGCGTCGGAAGAGCTTTCGACCTACAACGAGGGCTGCCTCTCGATCCCCGAGATTTACGAGGAGGTCGAGCGCCCGGCACGGATCCGGGTGGGCTATCTCGATCGCGACAACAAGCGCCAGGAGATCGAGGCCGAGGGCATACTCGCCACCTGTCTCCAGCATGAAATCGACCATCTGAACGGCGTTCTCTTCATCGACCATATCTCGCGGCTGAAGCGGGAGATGATCTCGAAGAAATTCAGCAAGGCGGCCAAGCGCGGCGCGGCCGACGCCAGGCACGACAACGACGACGAGGCCGAGACCAGACAGGCAGGATTGGAAGGCTGAGCGCCTTGCGCATCGTCTTCATGGGCACGCCCGACTTCTCGGTGCCGGTTTTGACCGAGATCGCTGCGCGCGGCCATGACATCGTCGCGGTTTATACGCGCGCCCCAAAGCCGGCCGGCCGGCGCGGGCTTGAGACCCTGCCTTCGCCAGTGGCGCTCGCCGCGACGAAACTGGGTCTTCCTATCCTCACTCCGACGAGTCTGCGTACGCCCGAAGCGGCGGCGCTCTTTGCCAGCCACAAGGCCGATATCGCGATCGTCGTCGCCTATGGCCTGATCCTGCCGAAAGCCATTCTCGACGCGCCGGCTAGGGGTTGCCTCAACCTGCACGCCTCGCTGCTGCCGCGCTGGCGGGGCGCGGCGCCGATCCAGCGCGCCATCATGGCTGGGGACCGCGAAACCGGCGTCGCGGTGATGCGGATGGAAGAAACCCTCGATACCGGGCCCGTCGCGCTCGAAGAGCGCGTCGCCATCGGCGCGGAGATGACCGCCGGCGAATTGCACGACAAACTCTCGTCGATCGGTGCTGATCTGATTGCCCGCACGCTCGATCTTCTGGCGCAGGATGAATTGACCTTTACCCCGCAGCCCACCACCGGTGTCACCTATGCCGAAAAGATCAGCAAGGCCGAGGCGGTGATCGACTGGTCGCGCGATGCAGCCGCTCTGCACGATCTCGTGCGCGGGCTGTCGCCGTTTCCGGGAGCCGCCTTCTTTGTCGATCTCGGCAAGGGCGCTGAACGCATCAAGGTTCTGCGCAGCCACACCGTCGCGATGCAGGGCGTGCCCGGCACCATTCTCGACGGCGACTTGACCATCGCCTGCGGCCGCGATGCGCTGCGGCTTCTCGAAGTGCAGCGCGCTGGCCGCGCACCGATGAGCGCCGCCGAATTTCTGCGCGGCGCACGGCTGGCGCGCGGCGCGCTGCTGCGGCAACCAGATTAATGCCGCGCTACAAACTCACCATCGAATATGACGGCGCGGGCCTCGTCGGCTGGCAGAGGCAGGCGAACGGCCCCTCCGTTCAGGAGGCAATCGAGACGGCGCTGACCGCGATCACCGGCGCCGCGGCGCCGATCCGGGGCGCGGGACGTACCGACGCCGGCGTCCATGCCGTCGGCCAGGTCGCGCACGCCGACCTCGCGCGCGACTGGCGGCCGGACGTCTTGCGCGACGCGCTCAACGCGCATCTGCGGCCGAGCCGCATCGCCATCGTCCGGGCGGAGCCGGTTCCCGACACATTCGATGCGCGCTTTTCCGCCATCCGGCGTCATTATCTCTACAAGATCGTCAACCGGCGCTCGCCGCTTACACTCGAATCGGGCCGCGCCTGGCTGGTGAAACGCAAACTCGACGCCGCAGCCATGCACGAGGCGGCGCAGGTGCTGGTCGGACGGCACGATTTCTCGACCTTCCGCGATGCCGATTGTCAGGCCGCGAGCCCGGTGCGCACGCTCGAGCGTCTCGACGTGGTCCAGCAAGGAGATGTGATCGAAATTTATGCGAGCGCGCGCTCGTTCCTGCACCATCAGGTGCGCTCGATGGTGGGCTCGCTCGAACATGTCGGAGCCGGGAAATGGTCGCGCGAAGATTTGCGCGCGGCTCTGGAGGCACGCGACCGCAGCCGTTGCGGCACTGTCGCGCCCGCGGCAGGATTGTATTTTCTGTCGGTGGATTACCCGGAGCCGGGCAGCGGTCTGCCCCGCGGAGAAGATTTCTCCGAAACCGGTGCAAAGTGACAAAAATTTATATCTCGGCCGGTTTTGGGAGGAGACAGCCCCTTTAATCGTGCTATAGATCCTAACAAGCAAAAAACGGGCCGTTGTGCAGTTTTCCCTTGTTGGGGGTGTATAGAGTAATGGCGCTAACCACCAAACTCCTCCTTCGCCAGGGCCAGTCCCTGGTTATGACGCCGCAGCTTCTTCAGGCGATCAAGCTTCTCCAATTCTCAAACATGGAACTCGCCGCCTTCGTTCAGGACGAGCTTGAGCGTAACCCTTTGCTGGAACGGGCCGAGGAAGCACCGGACAACGAGCCGGCGATTGAAGGTGACGGCGGCGATTATGGCGACGCCTCCGCCGAAAACGATTCAAGCGAAGCGGGCGAGACCGAATGGACTTCGGAATCCTTCGCCACCGACCGCGGTGCCCTCGAAGCCAGCCTCGGCACAGAGCTTTCCAATGCGTTCGAGGATGATCGCGCCCCGACGCCGGCCGAACATCCAGCCGCCAGCGAAGGGCTGGGGCTCTCCTCGACCTCCTGGTCCGGAGCCCCCTCGCCTGCGTCGGACGGCGGCGAGGCGACCAATCTCGAAGCCTATGTCGCCGCCGAGCTAAGCCTGCGCGACCATCTCGCCGCGCAATTGACGCTCGCGACCAAAGACCCGATCGAGCGGGTGATCGGCCATGCGATCGTCGATTCGATCGATGAGTCGGGCTATTTCACGGAGCCCGTGGCGGAGGTCGCCTTGCGCCTCGGTGCGCCGGTGGAGCGTGTAGAAAAGCTTCTCGCCACCATCCAGAGCTTCGAGCCCAGCGGCGTCGGCGCCCGCAATCTCGCCGAATGCCTGTCGATCCAGTTGAAGGAAAAAGACCGCTTCGATCCGGCGATGCAGGCGCTCGTCGCGCGGCTCGACCTCGTCGCCAAGCGCGATTACGCCGCCCTGCGCAAGCTCTGCGGCGTCAGCGCCGAAGACGTGACCGACATGATCGCCGAGATAAAACGGCTCGACCCCAAACCCGGCCGCGCCTTCGGCGGCGGCATCGTGCAGCCGGTCGTCGCCGATGTCATCATCCGGGCCTTGCCCGACGGTTCTTGGCATGTCGAATTGAATTCCGAGGTCCTGCCGCGGCTGCTCGTCAATCAGGTCTACGCGACGCGGGTCGCCCGCGCCAAGGCCAGCGATATCGACCGCTCCTTCCTCTCCAATTGTCTGCAGACGGCCAATTGGCTGACCAAGAGCCTCGAACAGCGCGCCCGCACGATTCTCAAGGTGGCCAGCGAAATCGTTCGCCAGCAGGATGCTTTCTTCGCGCATGGCGTCGAACATCTGCGCCCGCTCAATCTCAAGGCGATTGCCGACGCCATCGGCATGCATGAATCCACTGTCTCGCGCGTCACCTCGAACAAATATATTTCCACGCCGCGCGGGCTTTTCGAGTTGAAATATTTCTTCACCGCCTCGATCGCCTCGCGCAATGGCGGCGATGCACATTCAGCGGAAGCGGTGCGATTCCGCATCCGGCAGATGATCGAGCATGAATCCGAGAGCGACATTCTCTCCGATGATGCGATCGTGGAACAGTTGAAGAAATCGAATGTCGAGATCGCCCGGCGCACTGTCGCCAAATATCGCGAGAGCCTGCGCATCCCCTCGTCGGTCGAGCGCCGACGCATGCGCGGCTTGCATTGATTGAATTGTGTAACACGCGAGATTGTCCAGCGCGATTCTGTAACTCTTCTACAAAAGCTTGAATCCTTTCACGATTGTAGAGCTTGCATGGTGCAAACGCGGTTCCGCTCAAGCGTGTTTTCCCCGCTGTCACCGCAGGCGTCGCGTCAAACCATTGACTTCGCGACGCGAGGCTCCTAACCCTGAAGCAACCGCCGGTGAACAGCGGATCGCGTTGGAGCGACAGTGGATTGGAGGTAAACCAATGACATTGCGCGTCTCTGGAAAGAACATCGATATCGGGGATTCGTTACGCACCTATGTCGGCGCACGGCTCGACCTCGTGGTCTTGAAATATGCGGCGGAACCGACCGGTGGTCATGTGACAATCGAACGGGAAGGCTCCGGCTTCCGCACCGATTGCACCTTGCATCTCGACTCAGGTGTCACATTGCAGGCGGAAGCGGAAGCCTCCGACGCCTATTCGAGCTTCAACAAAGCCGCGGACCGCATCGAGAACCGTCTGCGCCGGCAGAAAGATCGCAGCCGCGCGCGCACGAACAATCCTGCCGAATCCGCCATCGCAACGGCGGCTCCTGTGCCCCATGCGATCAACTTCTCCAGCGAAGCGGACGAGGCGGACGAAGCCAATCCGGTGGTGATCGCCGAAGCCATCGGCGATGTCGCGGAACTATCCGTTTCAGCCGCGGTGGAAAAACTCGACATCGGCGATGCGTCCGTCGTGTTCTTTCGTCATCCCGGCAATCGCCATATCAATCTGGTCTATCGGCGTACCGACGGCAACATCGGGTGGATCGATCTCTCCACCCCGTCAGCGAAAGCGTCATCTCTCTAAACACTGGACCTTAGGCGCGGAAGAGGCCATATGGCCTCTCGCCGAGCGGATCCCTGCGCGGTGCACAACATGGCTCTTTTATCGAGCGTCCGGAAGTTGGAAGTCAGTCTTCCCATGCGGCTCACGGATCTCATCGCCCCCGACGCCATCGTCCCGTCTCTGCGCGCCGGGACGAAGAAACTTGTCCTGCAAGAGTTGAGCGAACGGGCGGCGCGGATTTCCGGCCTGCCGCCGCGCGAAATCTTCAACGCGCTTTTGCAGCGCGAGAGGCTGGGCTCGACCGGCACAGGCAGCGGCGTTGCCCTGCCACACGCCAAACTCAAGAAATGCCTGCGGATCTTCGGGGTATTCGCGCGGCTCGAAAAGCCGGTGGACTTCGACGCCATCGACGGCGAACCCGTCGATCTCGTGTTGATGCTCGTCGCGCCGGAGCTTGCCGGCGCTGATCATCTGAAGGCGCTGGCGCGTGTCGCCCGGGTTCTGCGCGATATCGCGATCGCTACCAAATTGCGCGCGACTCGCGATCCTGCGGCGCTTTATGCGGTCCTGACTCAGGAGCCCGCCTCGAACGCCGCTTGAGCTTTTTTCCGACGCGGACCTACGGCATGGATGTGTCCCCAACGGACCTGCGCTAGATTGCAGCCATGCCAAGCGCCGCGCAAAAGCCCCTCGCGATCTCCTCCCTGCCAGCCCTGCTGGATGAAGCAGTGGTGCGCTTTGGCCACCAAAACGCCCTCGATTTTTTCGGACGCAAGCTCACCTACGCGGAACTGGGACGCCTCGTTGACCGCACCGCGCGCGGCTTCCAGAAGATCGGCGTGATCCACGGTACGCGGGTTGGGCTCTGTCTGCCCAATTCACCCTATTTCGTCATCGCCTATTATGCCGTGCTGAAAGCCGGCGGCATTGTCGTGACCTTCAACCCTCTCAATGTCGCACGCGAAATCGCCCGGCAGGTCGAGGATTCCGGCACGACGATCATGGTGACCCTCGATGTCGAAAAGATCTATCCCAAGGTCGCCGCCGTGCCGCAGGCGAGCGGCCTCGAAAAAATCATCGTCTGCTCGCTGCGCGCGGCGCTGCCACCGCTGAAGGGGCTGCTCTTCGGTCTGTTCAAAGCAAAGGAACTCGCCAGGATTCCACGCGACGCGAGGCACATCCGCTTCGAGCGCCTCCTCGCCGATCGCAGCCCGATAACGCCGGTCGCGATCAATCCGGTGATCGATCTCGCGGTGCTGCAATATACCGGCGGCACGACCGGCGTGCCGAAGGGCGCCATGCTCAGCCACGCCAACCTCACCGCCAATGTCGCGCAGATCAAGGATCGCGTGCCGAACCTGCAGCCGGGGCGCGAGCGCGCGCTGATGCTGCTGCCGCTGTTTCATATCTTCGGCATGACGGCGGGGATGAATTTCTGCATCTCTCTCGGCGCGGAAATCGTGCTGCTGCCGAGCTTCGACCTCGTACAAGTACTGAAGTTCATCGCCAGCAAAAAGCCGACCTTATTTCCCGGTGTCCCGAGCCTTTTCGCGACGCTGAGCCACAAAGCGGCACACAGCAATTTCGATCTTTCCTCGATCCGCTATTGCATTTCCGGCGGCGCGCCGCTGCCGCTCGACACCCGCCAGCAGTTTGAGTCCCTCACCGGATGCAAACTTGTCGAAGGCTACGGACTGACCGAGGCCTCGCCGGTCGTCGCCGCCAATCCGCTCGATCGGGAATACAAAAACGAATCCGTCGGGCCGCCGCTACGGGACACGATCGTCGAAATCCGCTCGCTCGACGAACCGGCGAAAATCCTCCCCGCCGGCGAACGCGGCGAAGTCTGCCTGCGCGGACCGCAGATCATGGCCGGCTATTGGCGCAATCTGGAGGAGACGAAAGCAGCCTTCATCGGCGGCGCGCTGCGAACCGGGGATGTCGGCTATCTCGACAAGGACGGCGATCTCTTTCTTGTCGACCGGATCAAGGACATCATCATCTGCAACGGCTTCAAGATCTATCCGCGTCTCATCGAGGAAGCCTTGTTGCAGCACCCTGCCGTCGCCGAGGCGGTCGCCATCGCCTTGCCGGACGCCGTGCGTGGACAAGTGCCGAAGGCCTTCGTCACTTTGATGCCGAACACCGAAGCGACGCCGGGGGAACTCCTGCGCTTCCTCTCGGAGCATCTATCGCGGATCGCGCTGCCACGGGTGATTGAAATCCGCGCGAGCCTGCCCAAAACCAATATCGGCAAAATCAGCCGCAAGGATCTGGTTTTGGAAGAAGCGGAAAAATCCGGCGCGGCCGCATCCTGATGGCGGGGCGCCGGACCAAGGCACGCACCGCGAACGACGACGACCGCCTCCTCTTGCCCGCGCGCTTCGAAGCCTTCTTCGCCCGGCGCGGCTGGACGCCCCGCGCGCATCAGCTCGCCTTGGTGAAACATGCCGAAGCCGGAGAGGACGTGCTGCTGATCGCCCCGACCGGCGCGGGCAAGACGCTCGCCGGATTCCTGCCGACGCTGATCGATCTCGACCGGCCGCGCAACCGGCGTAGCCTGCACACGCTCTATCTCTCGCCGCTGAAGGCGCTCGCGACCGATGTCGCGCGCAACCTCGAAATACCGATCAACGAGATGAACCTCGCCGTCCGCGCCGAGACGCGCACCGGCGATACATCGATGTCGAAACGCCAACGCCAGCGGCGCGATCCGCCCGACATTCTCTTGACGACACCCGAGCAACTCGCGCTTCTGCTCGCCAGCGCCGACGCGCGCCATTTCTTCGCCAACCTGAAGCGCGTCGTGATCGATGAATTGCACTCGCTCGCGGCCTCGAAGCGCGGCGATCTTCTGAGCCTCGATCTCGCGCGGCTGCGGACAATCGCGCCGCAGATGCGCACCACAGGCCTTTCCGCGACTGTCCGCGACCCGGACGAATTGCGCCGCTGGCTCGTCTCGCAGCCCGCTCTAGCGCATCTCGTCAATGCCCCGCCCGGTGCGAAGCCAGACATTTCGATTCTCGACACGACCGAGCATCTGCCCTGGTCGGGCCATACGACGCGCCATGCCATCGCGGAGGTCTACGGGCTCATCAAGCAGGCGCATATGAGCCTCGTCTTCGTCAACACGCGCGCGCTGGCCGAATTTGCCTTTGCCGAACTGTGGCGGATCAACGAGGAGAAATTGCCAATCGCGCTGCATCACGGCTCGCTCGATGTCGGCCAGCGCCGCCGCGTCGAAGCGGCCATGGCCGAAGGCCGCTTGAGGGCCGTCGTTTGCACCTCGACCCTCGATCTCGGTATCGACTGGGGTGATGTCGATCTCGTCATCAACCTCGGCGCGCCGAAGGGCGCCAGCCGGCTGTTGCAGCGCATCGGCCGCGCCAATCATCGGCTCGATGAGCCCTCGCGCGCGATCCTCGTGCCGTCAAATCGTTTTGAGGTGCTCGAATGCCGCGCGGCGGTCGATGCCGCCTATGCCGGCGAGCAAGATACCGCCATCGCGCGCAGCGGCGCGCTCGACGTGCTTTGCCAGCATATTCTCGGCATGGCCTGCGCCGAGCCGTTCTTCGCCGACGAGCTTTTCCGCGAAGTCACCTCGGCGGAGCCTTATCGCAATCTGATACGCGAGGACTTCGACGCCGCCGTCGCCTTCGTCGCGCATGGCGGCTACGCGCTCGCCTCCTATGAACGTTTCGCCAAGATCAAACAGCAGAAGGACGGCTCCTGGCGCATCGCCAACGGCCGCGTGGCGCAAACCTATCGCATGAATGTCGGCACGATCGTCGAAGCCGATATGCTGAAGGTGCGGCTGGTGCGCGGTGCCGCGAGCGAGCGCGGCGCGGCCTATACCGGGCCGTTGCGGCGCGGCGGGCGTGTGCTCGGCCAGATCGAGGAATATTTTCTGGAGACGCTGGCACCGAACGACACTTTTCTTTTCGGCGGTGAAATCCTCGCCCTGCAGGGCATTGTCGAGGATGAGGCGCTTGTCTCTCGCGCCCGTGCCGAGGCGCCGAAAATCCCCTCCTATGATGGCGGCAAATTTCCGCTCTCGACGCATCTCGCGGCGCGGGTGCGCCATATGGTGGCGAACCCCAAGCAATGGCATGAATTGCCGGAGCCTGTCGCCGAATGGCTCGGCCTGCAGGCGCAACGCTCGGCGCTGCCCCCGTCCGGCCATCTGCTGGTCGAGACGTTTCCGCGCGGCAACCGTTTCCACCTCGTCGCCTATCCGTTCGAGGGGCGGCTGGCGCATCAGACATTGGGAATGTTGCTGACGCGGCGCATGGAGCGCGCCGGCCTGAAGCCGCTCGGCTTCGTCGCCAATGATTATGCGATCGGCGTCTGGGGCGCGGAAGACATCGCGGCGCGGATCAAGGCAAAACGCGTGAGCCTCGCCAGCCTCTTTTCGGAAGACATGCTGGGCGACGATCTCGAAGCCTGGCTGCTCGAATCCTCTCTGATGAAGCGCAGCTTCCGCAATTGCGCGATCATTTCGGGGATGATCGAGCGCAATTTTCCCGGCCGCGAGAAGACCGGACGCCAGATCACCGTCTCGACCGACCTCATCTACGATGTTTTGCGCCGGCACGAGCCGGATCACATCCTGCTGCGGGCAACCCGGCAGGACGCCGCTCTCGGGCTGCTCGACCTGCCCCGGATCGCGGCTATGCTCTCGCGTGTCCGGGGGCGAATCATGCATAAAGCTTTGGATCACGTGTCGCCGCTGGCGGTGCCGATCCTGCTGGAAATCGGCCGCGAGGCCGTCTATGGCGAGGCGCGCGAGGCCATCCTGGCCGAGGCATCGGCTGCGCTGGCGCGGGAAGCGGCGGAAGAGTGACCGGATTGGCTAGTGTCGCCAGCGTCATTGCGAGCGAAGCGAAGCAATCCAGTCCTGCAGTCTCTGGATTGCTTCGCTTCGCTCGCAATGACGGGCACGACAGAGAGAGATGAATATCCAGGTGAAACACCCCGTCACCATACTCGCCCTCGGCAGCGCGGCCTTCGTCGCCGACTCTCTCGGCGCGCTCTATTGGCCGGAAGAGCGACTGCTGATCGTGGCGGACCTGCATTTCGAAAAGGGATCGGCCTACGCAGCGCGGCGGGTGTTTCTGCCGCCTTACGACACGGCCGCGACGCTCGCCACACTCGCCGCGTTGATCGCCCGCTATGCGCCGCGCACCATCGTCGCGCTCGGCGATTCCTTCCATGACGTGAACGGCGGCGAGCGGCTGCCGGGGCAATTCCGCGCCACGCTCCGGCAATTGCAGGCCGGGCGGCACTGGATCTGGATCGCCGGCAATCACGATCCGGTCCTGCCCGAGGATCTCGGCGGCGCGCGGCACGACGAACTCGCAATTGGCAGCATCACCCTTCGCCACGAGCCCAGCGCGCAGCATGACGGATTCGAGATCGCCGGCCATCTGCATCCGGTCGCGCGCGTCGTGGGCAGCACGGGGTCCGTTCGGCGGCGCTGTTTTCTGAGCGACAGGACGCGCTGCATTCTTCCCGCCTTCGGCGCCTATGCCGGCGGCCTCAACCTGCACGACCGCGCCTTCGCGCCATTGTTCGGCGGCCGTGAACGCATTGCCCATGTCATGGGCCGCGAGCGCGTCTATCGAATCTCGCACCGGCAGTGCTTGCCGGATTAACCCAAAATCCCCGCGCGCGTTTTGACTTCCCGCCGCTGGCGCAAGCGTTGCTGCGGAACGCGAACGAATTGCGCGCCTCCGTAATCCTAGCTATGAAAGTTGCGTTCCGGCGGGGAAGAGACTCATGGCGAGGCAAAGAGGCATTTTCGGATCGCGTAAAACGGCTGCCGCGGTACTGGCTTTGGCGCTTGGCGCGGCGTCCCCCGCCTATGCTGCGGCGAGCGTCACGACGATGGGCAACATCGGCGACGCCAACAAAGCATCGCGCCTCATCCAGCATTATACTTTGGATGAGAGCAAGCGGGTGATGGACGCGACCGCCGCCCAGCCTGACGGGATTAGCGAGGATGTCATCCGCAAGGTGACGATCGAAACGGCGCACGGCATCTGCGCCGATCCGCGCGGCGCCGGCTGGACGCTGCGGGTATTTCTACCCAATCAATCCGAGCCGCTCACGACCTGCCGATTCCGCTGATTACAGCATCGACACTTTCGGACGCTGGCTGAAACTCAGGCTCGGTGGCGGTGACGGTGGCGGAGAAGCGCGCGTCGCGCCAACGACCACCGGCAGCGCCACATTGTTGGAATCGACCGCGGGTGTGCGCGGACGGAAGCTGGCCGCGACCGCCTTGGCCGTCGCCAGTTGATCCGGTGAGAGCCGCGCCCCAACATCGTCGCGCTTGGTCGCCGAGTCCTGATCGCCCTGCGCCGCGACGACAGCGAACCAGACATAAGAGGCGACGAAATCCTGCTGCACGCCAAGGCCGCGCGCGAGGAGGACGGCGTAATTGTACTGGCTGTCGCGGACGCCGAATTCCGCCGCCCGTTTGAACCAATGTGCGGCGGTCACATAATCCGGCCGGCCGTTGTCGCCGCCATCGGCCGCGAGCACCGCGAGATTATGCATCGCGCGGATATTCCCCTGCTCGGCCGCGCTCTGATACAGCGACCGCGCCTTGCTGAGGTCGCGCGGCACGCCGATGCCCTTCTCGAAAAGCGAGCCGAGACGATATTGCGCCGGGGCGAGACCCTGCGCCGCCGCCTTTCCATACCATTCGGCCGCCGCCTGGAGATCGCGCGCGGTCACACGCCCTTCGGCATAATTGGCGGCAAGCGCAAATTGCGCACTCGCGTCACCGGCCCGCGCCTGGCTGCGCAGATCAGCGAAGGAGATTTGCCGCGGTTGCTCCGCCGTGACGGGAGGTTTCGGCGCGATCGATCCGGTCACGACCGGATCGACCCCGGCGGCCGGCGCGGCGGCGCGCGGCGGCGCTGACGGCGGCGTGACGATCGAATTGGGTGACAGGGCGCTGTCGTCGACCTTGGCCGCGGTGGTCATCTGCGTAAAGGCATTTTGCTGCGCCGGGGACGGCGACATGACCGGTGCGTCGGGCATCACCACCGCGACGGCGGCCGGCGGTTCGACGTTGTAGGAGAGCTTCGTACGGTCTGGATGGCCGAGCGTCTTCAGCACGGCATAGGCGCCGACGGCGACGAAAATCGCTGCCAGCGACAGAACCACCGGCCGCTTGTAATGGGCAATTAAGCCGCGCGTCGTGTCGAGCAGCCCGCCCTTGCCCTGGGCGAGCGGCGCCGCACCGGCCCCCGCATAGGCCGCAGCGGCGGTTTCGCGCTGTGCCGCCTGAGCGGCGCGGCGGGCGGCGGCGATGAAATCGGAGCGCGGGCTGGGCGCTTCGAGAGAATCGAGGGTCGAGCCCTGCGGGCCGGAGCCGCCGTTCTCGCGGCGGCCGGGGAAGCCCCTGCCCGGCTCGATCAGAAAGTCTTCCGCCGCACTAGAGGACGCGTCCTCTCCGCCACGGCTGCCGCGCGGCTCGGCGAACGGCGGCGGGGGTGGCGGATTGTCGCCGCGTGGCGGCGCGAAGACGGGCGCCGGCCCCGAAGCTAAAGTTGCGCCCGGATCGCCGCCCTGATGGTCGTCCATTCCCGCTTCAAACGTCGAAAGCCGGTCGACGACCTTCTCCAGGGTTTCGTGCACGGCGTTCAAGGTCGAGAGCGTGCGCGCGTCGGCCTGATCCTGCCGGGCGCGCAGTTCAAGAAGCTCTTCGGTAATTTTCTCTTGCGCGGCGGCATGGTCGGGCGTCCCCGCCAGCACGTCGCGCGCCGCGCCGCGCGCGGTTTGTTCGGCTGCGTCGAGACTTGCAACGCGCGTGCGCTCGAGTTCGCCGAAGAGTTCGCTGATCGCCCGCTCGAGCGAGCCGAGAGACGCGGCGGTAGTGGAATGATCCATCCGCTCCGCAAGCTGAACGATCTGCTGTTCGAGCGCCTCGATCGCGCGATGGTCCGCTTGCGGCGCCATGGCGCGTTCGATCTTGTCGGAAAGCGAGCGGACCAGCTCTTCCAACCCGCTCGTGTCGGGAACCGCGGTGCGCTGCACCTCGGCAATGCGTTCGGAAAGTCCGGTGTGGACGGTCTCGATTCGATCGGAGAGATCGCGATAGCGGCTGTGATCGCGCGTGGCCTGGAGCGATTCCTCGACCTTTCCGGCGATCTCCGCCAGACGCGCTTCGATCGCATCGAAATGCGCCTTGTCGTGGCGCGGCTCCAGCAGCGGAGTCTCGTCGTAAAGGTGTGGCGCCGGGCGATGTTCGCCGAGGCTTTGGACGAGCTGCGCAACCTGCAGCTCGATCCGCTCGACGGGAAGAGGATGCGCGGCGGCGGCGGTCAGAAGATCGCGGATTTCGCGGGTCTGCGCCTGGATATGGCCGAAAGCCGCGGGATCGACACTGCTGCGGCCGAGATCTTCGATCTTGCTGCCGAGCTTCTTGATTTCGCTGTCGAGACCTTTGATCGTCATGCGCGGATCGATCTCGGCGAGCGATTGGCGCAATTCCGCGACCAGCTCTTCCATCGGCCGCAGCACCGTCTCCTTGATGCCGTCGCTGCGCGATTCCTCGATCTTTTGCGACAGGCCGCGGATCGCGGCCTCGACCGTGGCGACCGAGCCGCGCGAGGCGACGTCGCGCAGCGCCTCCGACATGCCGGCGATCTCGGAGCGCAATTTATCGAGGTCGCAAGCCTGCGGGGCTGCATAGCGCGTCGTCTGCTCGCGCTGCATCGAATCGAGCTTGGCGGCGAGCCCGGCGATGTCGTCCTGCAAGCTTGCGAGCGAGGTCGCGCGCGGCCGTGCCTGGCCGAATTGCCCGGCCGCCTGTTCCACAGCCTGACGTGTCGCGGACGTCGGCGCCAAGCCTTCAAGCTCCTGCTGGCGGCGGGAAACTTCGGCGATCGCGGCGCCGAGCGAGGGACGGCGCGGCGCGGGGCGGGCGGGCGGTGCGGCGGGAGCTTGCGGCCCCGCAGATGCGGCGACCGCGGCCAAAAGCGTGTTAAGCGTCGCCTCCACCCGGCTGAGCTGCGCGCCATAGACGCGGGCGGGAGCATCGGCCTCCGGCGCAGCTGGCGGAGTGTCCCGTGCAGGTGTCTGGCCAGAATTCGTCGCGGCGTGATCCCGGTTTTTCCACGGAAACGCTTTGATCATAATCGCTCCGGAGGGATCGCCCTGATTGCCGAACCTTCAAGGCGCCGGCACCGAATCATGCCCTCGGTCGCGACGCGCTGTTTGAATGAATTTCCGTAACCTCGGTAAACAGCGGGTTAATTCTGATTGATTTTGATACATCTGGACAACTTAAGAGGGAGTCGTCTTAAGATACAATTTATAGTTGTATACCGCAGCAGATCGGTTAAACATGAGAGCTGTCCTTAGGTGAGAGAGGGCGGGCGCGGATGCAGGAGAACCAAGGTTTTGAGTCGGCCCACGCCAAGCGTGAGCCGCTGACGAGCATCGGTGAGATGGCCCGTGAATTTAAAGTCAGCTTACGGACGCTGCGCTTTTATGAGGATCGGGGGCTTCTACACCCGTTGCGCAACGGCGTTACCCGGCTTTATTCGGACCGCGACCGGCAGCACCTGCAATTGATCCTGAAGGGACGCCGTCTCGGCTTCACGTTGACCGAGATCAGCACTCTGCTCTCCGAGGCGGATGCCAGCGGCCCCGAGCTCCATCTGGCTCCAGATCAGATCCGCGCTCAAATCAACCATCTCGAACGCCAGCGCGACAGCCTCGATCAGGCGATCGCAGAATTACGCCATGTCGAGACGAAGACAGTTCAGACTTCGCTCTGACGATCACGCTTCGTGTGGTTTATCGGCACCCACCGTAACCCCGACGGAGGCGCGCCTGGTAAGATAGATCACGGCAATGATCGCCGCGGCAAAGCCGGATGCTGCGCCGACACCGAGCGCGGCCCGCGGGCCGAACCGATCCGCGACCCAGCCGACGATCGGCGCGCCAAGCGGCGTGCCACCCAAAGCGACGGCGAGAAGTATGGCGAGAACCCGGCCGCGCATGTGCGGCGCAGTCGAAAGTTGCACCAGGCTGTTGGTCGAGGTCGTAAAGATTTGCGTCGCGACGCCGACGACGACGAGAGCCAGACCGAAGAGCAGATAGTTCGGCATCACCGCCGCAACCGCGCAGCCGATGCCGAAGATCAGCACGCCTACGAGCAGCACGCCCATATCCGGCCGTCCGCGCCGCGCCGCCAGGAGTGCACCGACGACCGAACCGATCGCCATCATCGACGTCAGGACTCCGAACTGGCTCGCGCCGGAATGGAAGACCGCAACCGACATCGTCGAAATGAAGATCGGAAAATTGAGCCCGAACATGCCGACGAGAAGCAGCATCAAGAGAGCGGCCTTGAGATCGGGCCGCTGCCAGATGTAGCGAACGCCTTCCGCGAGACTGCCACGGCGTTTCTCCGCCCGAGGATGCCTGTGCAGCGCCTCGCCGCGCAGCAGCGCCAGCGCCGCGAGGACCGCGACAAAGGACGCCGCGTTGAGGAGAAACACCGCGCCGGTTCCGACCGCGGCAATCAGAATGCCCGCCACCGCCGGGCCGAGCATCCGTGCCGCGTTGAACAGCGTCGAATTGAGCGCGACCGCATTGGCAAGATCGGCCTCGCCGACAAGTTCGCCGACGAAGACTTGCCGCACCGGCATATCGAAGGCGGCCACGCAGCCAAGCAGAAGCGCGAAAACATCGACCTGCCAGAGCCGGGCGAGCCCGGTATAGACGAGAAGCCCGAGCCCGAGCGCAAGCAGGCCCATCGCCGTTTGCGTCGCGAAAATAAGTTTCCGCTTGTCGAAATGATCGGCGGCGAAGCCGGTCAACGGCAGGAGCAGAACCTGCGGCGCGAATTGCAACGCCACGACGACGCCGACCGCCGTCGCATTGTTGTGGGTGAGTACGGTGAGCACCAGCCAATCCTGCGCCGTGCGCTGCATCCACGATCCGACATTGGAGACGAGCGACGCGCCCGCCCAGAGCCGGAAATTATGAAAGCGCAGCGAGCGGAACGTGCCCTTGGCCATGCCGTCATGCGCCTGTGGGCGAATTGCCGCCGTGGAACCGCCCAAACGCGCGCGCAGCAATCACGCCCATAAGCAGAACGCCCACACCCACGGCGACGACATGATCGGCGGCGTGGACATCGAAGTTCCCCACTCGGGCGATGAGAAGGTAGGCGAAGACGAAGTTGGCAAATCCCCAGAGCACGTTCACCGTCGAGGACGAAAGACCTCTGCCTGACGGCTTGGCAAACGGGCTCTGAAAAGGCCGCCCCATCGTGCCGCTGACGAAATGCGGAATGGCATTCGCGAGAAAAGCGCCGCCGAACAGGTAGGATAGGTCGTGAAGCCAATCCATGTCAGGCGCTTCTGTCCAGAAGGTCGATGATCTCCTGCTTCGTGCCGGTTTCGCCCAGCCGCGGAAAGATGCGCGTCACGCTGTTCTCGTGCGCGCCCGCATCGAGATCGGTCACCGCATCGGTCGCAATGGTGACATTGAAGCCGAGCGCATAGGCTTCGCGGGCGGTCGTTTCGACGCCGATGCTCGACGCGACGCCTGCGAGCACCACCTGGGTCACGCCAAGCTCCTTGAGCAGCGCGTCGAGATCGGTGTTGGCGAAGGCGCCCCAGGTTAGCTTGGTCACTTTGTAGTCGCCGGGCTGGGCGTTCAGTTCGGGAATCAGGTCGGCCCAGTCCGGCGGCAGGGTGCCTCGCGCATGTGCCCGCTCGGTGCGGCCCGGTGCGCCGCCGGCGACATTGACCAGCACCACCGGCAGGCCGTGGCGGCGGAAGGACGTGGCAAGCGCGCTGGCATTGGCGATCACACCGGCGATGGGATGGACGCTCGGGAGTGTGACGATCCCCTTTTGCAAATCGACGACGATGAGCGCGCTTTTCGGGTCAAGCGTGGTGACGGTCATATGGATTTTCCTGGTGGGTTATTCGACAAGTCGCTGCAGGAGAACGACGGCACGGGAAAGCTCGGCCTGTTGCTCCGGCGTCAGTTTGGTTTCGATGGCATTCAGCAGCCAATCCTCACGGGCGAGGCGGCTCGCCCGGATCACTTCCCGGCATGCGTCGGTGAGTGACAGGAGGGTCTGGCGCCCGTCGGCGGGGTCTGCCGCACCGCGAACGAAATCCGCCGCCTCCAGCGCCGCGATCGTCGCCCCCATGGATTGCGGCCGCACGCCCGCCTCACGGGCCAGGGTCGAAACAGTCGCCGGCCCTTCGCGTTCGAGCCGTGCGAGCACGAAAATTTGCGCGAGCGTAAGATCGCCGGCCCGCGTCTGGTCGCGCATCCGGCGCTTGAAATTGCCGAGCAGGATTCTCAGCTCCCGGGCCAGGGTCGCGGCCTCGGCCGAACGCGGGGGGATGGGTTTCTCACTCATGAAATATTCCTAGCACATATGAAGGTAAACTACAAAGCCTATCTTCATATCTCATGACGACTCTGGATCGGGCGAGGGATTCTTTCTATGGAGGGCGGATCTTCAGCACGAGAGGCCGTTCGTGAACGCTCCGTCAGAGCCCAAAATCGGCATTCTTCTGGTCAATCTCGGTACGCCCGACGCGACCGATTTCTGGTCGGTGCGACGCTATCTGAAGGAATTTCTCTCCGACCCGCGGGTCATCGAAGCGCCGCGCTGGCTCTGGTTGCCGATCCTCAACCTCATTGTCCTCACAACGCGCCCGGCGCGCAGCGGCAAGGCCTATGCCTCGATCTGGAACCGCATCGGCGAGGGCAGCCCCTTGCGCGCGGTCACCCAAGCGCAGGCGAAAAAGCTCGCGGCATGGGTCGCGGCCGGCAATCTTGGCGCGCAGCCGATCACCGAATGGGGCATGCGCTACGGCAAGCCAAGCATCGCCGAAAAGCTCGACCGGCTGACCGCGGTCGGCTGCGACCGGATTCTGATTTTCCCGCTCTATCCGCAATATTCTGCGACGACGACCGCGACCGTCGGCGACGCCGTCTTCGCGGCGCTGGAGAAGATGCGGGTTCAGCCTGCCCTGCGCATCGTTCCGGCCTACCCCGACGACCCGGTCTATATTGCCGCGCTGGCACAATCCTATCGCGATTTCGCCGGCACGCTCAGCTTCGTGCCCGATACGCTGCTTGTCTCGTTTCATGGCCTGCCGCAAAGCTATGCCGACAGGGGCGATCCCTATCCGCAGCAATGCACGGCGACCTTCACGGCTTTGGCGGCGGCTTTGGCCAATGATGTAAAACTCACGAAAATGAGCTTCCAGTCACGCTTCGGCCGCGCCGAATGGCTCAAGCCCTATACCGCCGATATGGTGCAAAGCCTGGCGCGTGAAGGCCGCAAAAATCTCGTTGTCATGGCGCCGGGCTTTGCCGCCGATTGCGTCGAAACGCTGGAGGAAATCGACATCGAAAACCGGCATTTCTTCCGCGAGGCGGGTGGCGTGAATTACGCGACCGTCCCCTGTCTCAACGATAGCGTGGAAGGAATGAGCGTGATTTATCATCTCGTCGCGCGCGAGCTTCAGGGCTGGACTTGATCGGTTGAATTCCATCGCGTGCGCCGACGCACGCGATCCGCTTGCCGCGTTTGAGTAATCCCCCCATATTCCCGTGGCGGTCGATATGGCTGCTGCAATTGCCTCCGAGGAGATTTTGATGAGGACTGCAAAACTCGCCATTGGCGCCCTGGCCACCGCCGCGCTTCTCGGCGCGCCGCATGTCGAAGCCAAGCCTGGCGGCTGTCTCAAATATGGCGCGGCGGGCGCCGTAGCCGGCCATTACGCTGGCCATCATGCCTTCAAGGGCGCTCTTGCAGGCTGCCTCGCCGGCATGGCGCGGCGGCATGAGTACAAGAAGCAGCTGGAGCGCGAAAAGGAAGAGGCCGCCAAGCAAAAGCAGATCGAGGAGCAGAACAGCGCGGTGACCGGCGCGCCGCCGGCTGGGTCGACGACCACCCCTGCAGCCACAAGCCCCGCAGCCGCCCCTCCCGCAGCGTCCACGCCCGAGACGAGCGCCCCGGCTCCCGATCAGAAATGAGACGATGAAGCGCGGGCTTTCGGCACCGTGCCGTCACGCAGCTTGCGCTCCCATTCATAGGCCTGGGTGACGATCTCGCGCAGATTGTCGTGTCGCGGCACCCAGCCGAGCTCCACGCGAATGCGCTCCGCCCCGGCCACAAGCGCGGCAGGATCGCCCGCGCGGCGGCCGGCGCGGCGCGTTTCAAAATCAACGCCCGACACATCCTTCACGATGTCCACGACTTCGCTGACCGAATAGCCGTGCCCGTAGCCGCAATTGAGCACGAGGCTCCCGCCGCCGCCGCGCAAATGCTTGAGCGCCAGAACATGCGCCGCGATGAGATCGCTGACCTGGATATAATCGCGCAGGCAGGTTCCGTCGGGAGTCGGATAATCGGTACCGAAAATATCGAGCCCCTTTCGCACGCCAAGCGCGGCTTGGACTGCAACTTTTATCAGATGTGTTGCGTTAGAGGCTGACTGGCCAAGGCGGCCTTTGGGATCGGCACCGGCTACGTTGAAGTAGCGCAGCGCCACATAGGAGAGCCCATGCGCGCGAGCGGCATCCTCAAGTATCCACTCGACCATGAGTTTCGATCGTCCATAAGGATTGATCGGCGCCGTCAGCGAGTTCTCAAAAATCGGGTTGACGGCGGGCTCGCCGTAAACGGCGGCGGTCGAGGAGAAGATGAAATTCGAGATGCCGTTTCTTGCGGCGAATTCCACGAGAGCGCGGGCCTTGACGGTATTGTTGAGATAATATCCCAGTGGGTCGGAGACTGAATCCGGCACCACGATCTTTGCCGCGAAATGCGCGATTGTATCGATCTGGTGCGCCGCGGCGATCGCCCGCAGTTTCGCCTCGTCCCCGATATCGCCCACGACAAGCGTCGCCGCCGCCGGCACCGCCCAGGCAAAGCCCGTGGACAGATCATCGAGGACGACGACCTGCTCACCGGCGTCGAGCAGGGCCAGGACCATGTGGCCGCCGATATAGCCTGCCCCGCCAGTTACCAGAATTGCCATCCGCTCCGCTCCCGTTTTTGCGCCGATGAGACCAAGGATGAGGTCATGTACGGCGAAAAATGCCTGTGAAACACCCTTTTCCGCCAAGTTGACGCTGCAATCCTTTGCGTCCTAGTGGAAAGACTTTGATCGATTTTTTCCAAAACCTGGCTTGAAACCTTCAGGAACCTTCTCGGATGACCAAACGCGTACGCAAAGCTGTTTTCCCCGTCGCCGGCCTCGGCACGCGGTTCCTGCCTGCCACCAAATCCGTCCCGAAGGAATTGCTGACCGTCGTCGACCGGCCGATTTTGCAGCACGTGGTCGAGGAAGCCTTTGAGGCAGGGATCGAACATTGCATCTTCGTGACAGGCCGCAACAAGGCCGCCATCGAGGACTATTTCGACTTGGCCTACGAGCTGGAAGATATCCTGCTCAAACGCGGCAAGACCAAGGAATGGCAGGCGCTGAAGGCCGATCTGCCGGCGCCCGGCGCGATGAGCTTCACCCGTCAGCAGGCGCCGCTCGGCCTTGGCCATGCCGTCTGGTGCGCCCGCGATATCGTTGGCGATGAGCCCTTCGCCGTCGTGCTGCCCGACATGCTGACCATGGCCGCCCAGCGCGGCGGCAAGCGCAGCCTCGCGCAATGTATCGAGGCATTCGACAAGCACGGCGGGAATATCATCGCGGTCGAAGAGGTCAAGCCCGAGGAGACGCATAAATACGGCATCGTCTCGGTCGGCAAGAAATCCGGCTCGACTTTCGAGATCAACGGCATGGTCGAAAAGCCGCCACAAGGCACGGCGCCGTCGAATTTCATCATCTCCGGCCGCTATGTGCTTTCGCCGGAAATTTTCAAAATCCTCGAAAAGGGCGAGAAGGGCGCCGGCGGTGAAATCCAGCTCACCGACGGCATGAAGACGCTCGCGCAGGAACAGGAATTTCACGGTGTCATCTTTGACGGCAGCACCTACGATTGCGGCTCGAGCATCGGCTTCCTCGGCGCCAATGTCGCCTTCGCGCTAGCGAACCCCGACATCGCTCCGGATTTTCGCCTGCTGCTTAAGACGCTCATTGCCAAGCCGTAAATCAGAGCTGGAACTTCAACCCGGCAAGGAACACCTGATCGGTGTAATTCGTCAGCGCTTCGGAACTGATGAAGCGCTGATATTGGTACGAGCCGGTAATGAGGATCGAACGCGTCATGTGATAGTCGGCCTCGAACAGACCTGAATAATAGTTCTCGGTCACCGGCTGGCCGACATAATTGTTGATCTGGTAGGTGCCCGTCGCGGACAAGGTGACGTTGCGCAGAAGCTCATGAGAAACCTTCAGCGTGAATGTATGCGCGATGGCGGCGGAGGCGTCGGCGAGCGTGGTTTGCGCAACGTCCGTCGCGACGGCGAAGGTCACAGTCGTCAACGGCGTCGGGGTATAGATGAGGCTCGCATCGACCGTCGGCGTGCTCACCACCGGCAGCCTGTAATCGACATAGACGCCGTTCTCGTAGCCCACCGCGATATCGCCGGTGATGAGCGGTGTGACCTGATAGGTCGTGCCAGCCTTCGCCTGAATGCCGTTCGAGGTGCGGTCGAACCCGTAGACGTCGGCAGCCGAGTCATATTGGGTATGGTTTCCCGTCACCTGCAGATAGGGGATGAGCGTCGGCGTCACTTCATAGGAGAGGCGGCCGGCGATGGCATAGACATTGTTGTCCTCGAGCGAGAGCTCCAGGATCGTGCCGTCCGATTGCGTCGCGTCACCAAAGGCATAGCGCGTGAACGCGCCCGACAGGCTGACCGAAAGGCGATTGAACTTCTCCGTCACGCCGAGCATCTGGCCGACCGTCGCGTAGAGCGGCCGGTTGGTGACGAATACGGCATTGGGAATGGCGAGGATCGGTGAGCCCGGCTGCTCCGTCGACAAGCTGAAGGTCGTCTGCGAATTGATCTGCGTTTGGCGGGTAACATCGACACGGCCCGTGATCGTGCCGGAAACATTCGGACGGTTGGCCGTCGGAACACTGAAATAATCATAATAGCCGCCGCGCAGATCGGCCGTCAGGCTGTGCTGCGACCAATCCGACTGCACCTTCATCCCGGCGCCGCCATAGATATAGGCCGAGGGCACGACATCCACGGAGAGAAGGTTAGGGTTGGTATCGTAGCCCGTATCGGTCTCGACATAGGGAAAGAGCCGCAGCCCGCCCACATCGACGCCGATCGGATCGAAGGGCGCCGAATCCGGCTTGGGCCGCAAGGGCCGCGGCAGCGTCGGAATGACGGCGACGGTCGGTCCCGGATCGGTCAGGTTCGCCGCGGGCGGATTGTTGCCGCGCTTCCTCATACCCGGCGCCGTCGCGTACGGCGCGAGCGCCGGCAACAGCGTCTGTCCCGGCCGCTTGATCTGCGGCAATTGATAGAGCTGCGACTTCTTCAGTTTGCGCCGGCCGTAATTGATGACATGGCCGGTCGAGCTGACGGGAGGCGGAAGCCCATATTGCGGCGGCTGAGCGGCAACCGGATTGGTGTCGCCCAGATCCGGGGCGGCTTGCTCGGCGGAGAGATCGTTAAGCGGTGGCGGCTCGGTGCCGCGCAGTTCCGGCGACAGCAGCGGCGCCGCCTGCAGGACCGGCCCGTCGCCAGAGCTGGCATCGTCCGGCGCCGGCGCTACCTGAGCAGGCGTCGTCATCTGCTGGGCGAAGGCGCACGCGCCCGTTGCGGCGGCGAAAATCGCGGCCACGACCGCTGCCCGGCAGAATTTGGCTAAAACCGGCACACGCCCTCGCTGTCGCAGCCGCCCGAAGGCTGCGATCAACGAGAGTTAGGCAAACATGGTTAACGTCATATTAGCATCGGCGAAATTGCGTCCCGAAACGGGACGTGGCTGCGCCTGCGCAGCGCACTCTAAGGCAGGTAGAAGAGCCCGGCGAGCACGAGGAAGACGGCGACGCAGCACTGAAGCTCTTGCCGGAACCCCAACGATAGGCCCGCGATCGAAATGAATTTCGTGACAAAGACAGCGACCAGAAGCGAGGCGAGGAACCATTCGCCGAGGTCATTCGAAAGGGCGTTTCTGACGAAATCTAAATATGCGTCCCAAAACATGGCGGGACCCTCATGAAATCGGCTGGATCATCTCCCTTAGACATTTACGCTGGGGAAATCGGATTTCGCGAATTTGCACGATCCAGAAATTAGAAAACATTTACCTAATTAGCGCGCGCAACACGTTGCGGCTGCTTCCAAGGTGCCCCGCAGCATTGACGCGCCGCGGGGCAAGTCGTCATGAATCTCAAAATGTGGCCGGCGAAATCGGACCAAACTTACCGAAAACCAGTCATCGCAATTACTGCGGCATCGCCTTCAAAATCTGCTGGTGCAGATAGTCCGGGAGGTCATCCACGGACATCATGATGTAGGTCTTGCCATTCATCTTGACGATGTCGGCATGCATGGTGCCGCCGTCCTTCATGATGAGATCGGTGTGCGTAATCATCTCGACTGTCTCTTGTACATCAACGGCACCGGCGCTGGTCGCGAAGAGAAGCGCAGCAGCAAGGGCGATGAAAGTGGCTTTAACACGCATGTTCGTACTCCTTCGCCCTGCGGATAACAGGGTCGTTCGAGGCCATCTGTCTTCGATGTGGGTCGCGGTCCTCTCTTGTGGACCCGCGACGTCTACCTCTACGCAGGGGGAGTCAGCGGCGTTACAGCGCAACAAAAATAATTTGCAAAAAATGATTTCCAAAGCGGTCGACGAAAGATACGCGGCTTCCGATAAATCCGATGCAATGGATTGGATAATGAGGCCGCGACTATTCGCAGGCCATCGCGTCTAGCCCAAGCCCGAAATCCGTAACCCAAGTTCGCAGGCGAGCGCCACCGCCAGAAGAATGGCAAGCATGACGCCGAATTCGAACATCACGCGGGCGCCCTGCTCCGGCTCCCGACTCCGCTTGGTGCTCATGACGCTCCCGCCAGAATGTGTTCCGGCGGGAGTATCAGCACATAGGCGCATATAAATTCGAGAGGCCGTGGCGCGTCGAAAAATATATGCGGCGAACTCTCTAACTCGCGAGCGCCGGATAGTCGGTGTAGCCATGCGCGTCGCCGCCGTAGAAGGTCGGCTGATCCGGCTTGTTCAGCGGCGCATCACGGCGCAGACGCTCGACGAGATCCGGATTGGCGATGAACGGTATACCGAAAGCGATGAGATCGGCGCGGTTCTCCCGCAGTGCCTCGATCGCCAGATCGCGCGTATAGCCGTTGTTGGCGATGTAAGCGCCGGAGAACGTCTTGCGCAGAGCGACATAATCGAATGGCGCATAATCACGCGGGCCGGCAGTCGCGCCTTCGATGACGTGGATGAAGGCAAGCCCACGGGCGCTGAGCTGTTCGACCAAGGGGAAATAGACCTTGGCCGGATCGCTGTCGGAAATGTCGTTGGCGGGGGTGACGGGAGAGAGCCTTATGCCGACGCGCTCGCGCGGCAAGACGCTAAGGACGGCATCAACGACTTCGAGCGCAAAGCGCAATCGATTCTCGACCGAGCCGCCGTATTCGTCGGTCCGGTGATTGGTCTTGTCCTTCAGGAATTGCTCGATGAGATAACCGTTGGCACCGTGAATTTCGACGCCGTCGAAACCGGCCTTTTTCGCATTCTCGGCGGCCGCGACATAATCACGGACAACGCTCTTGATCTCGTCGATGGTCAGTGCATGCGGCTCGGAGACATCGACGAAGCCACCCTCGATAAAGGTCTGCCCCTTCGCCCGGATCGCCGATGGGGCGACCGGCGCGTTGCCGTGCGGCTGCAGCGAGACATGCGAAATGCGGCCGACATGCCAAAGCTGGATGACGATTTTGCCGCCGGCTTCATGCACGGCATCGGTGACTTTCTTCCAGCCTTCGATCTGGGCCTGCGAATAGATACCCGGCGTCCAGATGTAGCCCTGGCCCTGCTGCGAAATCTGGCTGGCCTCGCTGATGATGAGACCGGCCGAGGCGCGCTGGCGATAATATTCGGCGTTGAGGTCGTTCGGCGCGTCGGTGCCGTGTGTCGCGCGATTGCGCGTCAGCGGCGCCATGACGATACGATTTTTCAGTTCGATATCGCCCAAACGAAAGGGCGAGAAAAGAATGCTTGCGTCCTGCGTCATGCCACAACCCCTAACAAAATGCGATGCGGCGCGGAACAGACTTATTCCGCTGCCGCACACGCCCAAAATAGGAAGGCGGCGCGCATTTTGTAAGATTGAGATAACGCGGGATTGATTTCGATCAAACCCGGGTCTGCGCCCGAGATAGAAATCTTCAAATCCGCGTAAGACGCGAAAATTTTAGTTCATATTCAGCGCCTGCATATAGAGATCGAGAATTGCCTCCATCTCCTTGCGCTCGGCGTGGTCCTGTTTGCGGATCTTGACGATCTGGCGCACGGCCTTTGTGTCATAGCCGCGACCCTTCAGTTCCGCGTAAACATCGCGGATATCGTCGGCCAGCGCTTTCTTTTCTTCTTCCAGCCGTTCGATCCGTTCGACGAACTGCTTCAATTCCCCTGCCGCGACGCCGCTATCGGTTTTGGCTACTGCCGTCATTTTACGCTACCTTGATTGGGCCGGACGCATTGGCGCGCCCGCGATTTTGAGCTTCGTTGCGGCTCCGGCCACCCAAAATCAAGCATCCGAGCGCGAAATCCCCGCTATTCTGGCCTATCCGGCGGCGCCGCCGGCACGGCTTGGACCAAAAGCGATTTCGTGCATCTCCGGCCGCGCCAGAATCGGCGCCAGCACTTCGGCTAAAAGGTCGGCCCAGCCATGCGCTTTTTCAGGTGTGGCGACGAGATCCTGACGAACCTCGATCAGGAGTCCGGCGAGGCCGCGCGAGGTGACCTGCTCATGCAGCGTGTCGCCTGACAGGGCGCCGTCATAGGGCTCGTTGTCGCCAACGATCAGGCCACGGGCTTTCAGCGCCGCGATCAGCGGCAGCGGCAGGCGCGGATCGGCATCCCACAGAATGCCGATCTGCCAGGGCCTTTCCGTGCCGCGCCAATTGGGCGTGAACGTATGCAGGGAAATAACGGCCGGAACCGGCCCCCTGGCTGTGAGCGCGGCGATCGTCTCGGCAATGGCGGTGCGATAAGGCTGCCAATAAAGCGCGCGGCGACGGCCAATCTCAGCCGCGTCAACGCGGGCATTACCGGGAATCAGCCTGCGGTCCGACAGGCGCATCACCAGGGTCGGGTCTTGCGCGCCGCGATTGGGATCGATCAGCAGCCGCGAAAAGCGGGTGAGCAGCGCCGGGGCGCCAAGTTGGACCGCGAGCCGGCGGGTGAGATCGGCGGCGCCGATGTCATAGGCGATGTGCGCCTCGAGATCGACGGCCGGCAGCCCGAGCGTGCCATACGTCTCCGGCAAGGCATTGCTGGCGTGATCGCAGAGCAGCAGGACGCCGGCCTCAGGGCGTCCGTCGATTCGCTCGATCGCTTCGAATTGATCCGGCCTGGACGCCTCTGCCATGACAAATCTTCAAAGATACGGAGGGGCCGAAGTCAACTTTTCGCTGCCGTCGGGTTTCGCTGCTCTTGGACGGATTTTTTGGCGGAACTTTGGGATGATCGGGGCCGACGAGAAGATTTCCCTTGCACCACTTGGCCCAAGCCCGCTTATTCTGGCCCGGTGCGATGCGTCTGGCCCTCTCCTTGGCCTTTGTTGCGACATAGTCTTCGCCTTGGACTATCTCCGATCCGATGAGCCATTCACGTCATAATCTCGTGCGGGTGCTGGCACCGCTGCTGTTCGTCGCGGCTTTGGTTGCGGCCCATCCGGCACGCGCCGATTTTCGGCTTTGCAACATGAGCACGAATCGCGTGAGCGTCGCCATCGCCTATACGAACGGCTCCAGTTGGGTGAGCGAAGGGTGGTGGAATATCAAGGCCGGTGCCTGCGACAATCTCGTGCGCGGCCCCTTGGCGGCGGAATTCTATTATGTCTATGCCATGGACGAGCGCGGCTCCGAGTGGAAGGGCAAGGCCTTTATGTGCACGGCCGACCATGAGTTCCGCATTACCGGACGGCAGGATTGTTTCGTCCGCGGCTTCGACCGGACCGGCTTCTTCGAAGTCGACACCGGGCGTGAGGCGCGCAATTGGACGGTGCAATTGACCGACCCGGCGCCGGCGCCGGTCCATTCCGGCCCCTGATTCAATTCGGAACGCCGATGGCTTCCCGGCATTGGACCTTCACTAAAGCGCACAAAATTTCATCTAACTTACGGCCGTATTCCGTATTAAATGCCGGTCCGATCGCCTAAGAGCGAAGCTCGAAGATTGAGGAAAGGGAGTTAACCGATGCGACGGCTTCGCCGCAGCAAGATCGTCGCGACCTTGGGTCCCGCGACCGCCCAGCGCGCCGTCATCGCCGATTTGTTTCGCGCCGGCGCGGATGTGTTCCGCATCAACATGAGCCATGCGAGCCATGATGACATGCGCGAACGTGTCCAGATCATCCGTTCGCTGGAGCCGGAATTCGGCCGTCCGATCGCGATTTTGCTCGATCTGCAAGGCCCCAAGCTGCGCGTTGGGCTGTTCAAGGACGGCGCGGTGGAATTGAAGCGCGGCGACAGCTTCATCTTCGATTCCGACACGACGCCCGGCGACGCGACGCGCGTGAACCTGCCACATCCGGAAATCTTGCTGGCGTTGCAGCCGGGCCATGTCGTTCTGATCGATGATGGCAAGGTGCGCCTGCATATCAGCGAGGCGTCCCCGGAGCGCGCCGTGGCATTGGTCGACATCGGCGGGCGTGTTTCGAACCGCAAGGGCGTCAGCCTACCGGATACGGAAATTCCCGTCGCCTCGATGACGCCGAAGGATCGCGACGACCTTGAAGCGGGGCTCGAGGCCGGCGTCGATTGGATCGCCGTTTCCTTCGTCCAGAAGGCCGAAGACGTAGCCGACGTCAAGAAAGTCGCGGGCGACCGTGCGCTCGTGCTCGCCAAGATCGAGAAGCCGCAGGCGATCTCGCGGCTCGACGAGATTATGGAAGTTGCCGATGCCTTCATGGTGGCGCGCGGCGACCTCGGCGTCGAGATGCCGCTCGAAAAGGTGCCCGGCCTGCAGAAGCGCATCAATCGCATGGCGCGGCGTCTCGGCAAGCCGGTGATCGTCGCGACGCAAATGCTGGAATCGATGATCTCGCTGCCGGTGCCAACGCGCGCCGAAGTCTCCGATGTGGCGGCGGCGCTGTTCGAGGGCGCCGACGCGGTCATGCTTTCGGCAGAGAGCGCCTCCGGCCGCTATCCGGTCGAAGCGGTGGCGACGATGAACAAGATCGCCGAAGAGGTCGAGCGCGATTCCTTCTACCGACAGATCATCAATGCCCAGCGGCCGAAGCCGGAAGCGACCGTCCCCGACGCCATCGCCACCGCCGCGCGCGACGTCGCCGAGACGCTGGATTTGAAGGCGATCGTCGCCTGGACCTCGTCCGGCTCGACCGCGTTTCGTATCGCCCGCGAGCGGCCGGAACCGCCCGTCCTCGCCTTGACGCCGAACCGCGACACCGCCCGGCGCCTCGCGCTCGTCTGGGGCGTCCATGCCGTCGTCACCGAGGATGCGCAGGATGTCGACGATATGGCCGCGCGCGCCTGCGTCATCGCCGCGTCGGAGGGCTTCGCCGTGCCCGGCGAGCGGATCATCATCGTCGCGGGCGTGCCCTTCGGCTCGCCGGGGGCGACCAATATGGTGCGGATCGCTTACATCGAGAAGTAGATCAGCGCGCTCATTGCGAGGCGCATCGCGCCGAAGCAATCCGGTCTTTAAATTCTGGATTGCTTCGCTTCGCTCGCAATGACGGCTCAAGAACAGAATCGGTTTGCCCGAAAACCGCTGCGCACTTTTCGGTCGGAGGCTCTAGATATCCCGCCCCTCGACCTCGCTGCGCAGCTTCTCGACGATGGACTGGATCTCGGGCTGATGCGGATTGAGCGCCAGCGCTTTCAGAAATGATTCGAGCGCGCGCTTGTCGAG